>JAHJHP010000055.1 GCA_018823705.1 Candidatus Omnitrophota bacterium
CGAAGTAGGATTTGAGGCCGCCTCCCGGCGGCCGAGTTCCGCAGGTTCCCCTTTTTCTGCTGAATAAAAGACCGGTCCCTATAGCTGGAGCTTAGGGGAAATATTTTCAGTGCGAATATACTTCGCACTTAGGTCTGACGACGTAAGCGCAATGAAGCCCTGAGGTGCGGCGAAGGCCGTGAGGAGATTTTCGCGATAGTACCATTACGGAGAGTTCTAGGTTGAATATATGCATCGGTAGTGGTAATATATGAGTAATATTATGAATAGAGAACGGGTTGCTATAATCATATCGGCTGTAGCGCTGACGATGGTATTCGGATGCGCTAAAGAGCCTTCCCCTGATGACATAGTCCTCGCAAAAATCAGCAATAGCACGATCACGCTCGGTGAGTTTAAATCAAGGATAGAGAAGCTCCCGTCGTATTACCGGGACATGGTCGAGAAGAACAAGAAGCGATACCTCGAAGAGATGATCGCCGAAAAACTATTCTACGAGGAGGCCCTGCGGAGGGGCTTGAATAACGATAAAGAGGTCGTCGGGGTGATCAATGAGGCGAAGAAGAAGATCGTTATAGCAAAGCTTATCAAGATCGATGTAGAGGACAAGATTAAAGTGAGCGAGGATGAGATTGCCGCATTTTACGAGGCAAATAAGGATAAGCTTAAGACGCCGAAGATGTGGAGGGCGTCGCAGATATTGGTCCCGACCGAACGGGAGGCCAGGGATGTGCTGCAGAAGCTGAATAGCGGGGACAATTTTGAAGATATCGCCAGGGAGCAATCGAAAGACGCTACC
This sequence comes from Candidatus Omnitrophota bacterium, assembly GCA_018823705.1. Lineage (GTDB taxonomy): Bacteria > Omnitrophota > Gorgyraeia > 2-01-FULL-45-10 > 2-01-FULL-45-10 > CAIMPC01. The sequence goes on from JAHJHP010000055.1 coordinate 800, forward strand.
GCGACTAGAGGCGGTGACATCGGATATTTCAGAGCCGGCCAGCTTGTGCCCGAATTTGAAAAAGCCGCTATTGACCTGGATGTGGGGCAGTTGAGCGACGTCGTGCGCACAAAGTTCGGGTATCACATAATAAAACTGACCGATAAGAAAGCTTCCGGCATGCAGGCTTATGAAAACGCGAAACCGATGATCGAAAATGAGCTTAAGAAAAAGAAGAAGGCTGAGATGTTCTATGAGTTCATCATGTCGCTGAAGAAAAAATACGGCGTGGATATAAACACGGAAGCGTTTTCCTCCATGATGCCCGAAAGCAAAGAGGAGCCTGCCGGAGTATGAAATTAGGAAAATTTTCTAACGGACCGAAGACGAGAGCGCCATTATTTACAATAATCGCTCTTTTCGCCATTACGACAGCCGTCTCGTACGCGGCTGTTGTGGACAAGATAATGGTTGTGGTAAATAACGAAGTTATCACCCAGGGCGAGATAGACAGGATCCTCGCGCCGGCATATGAGCAATACAAGAGCGCGTTTGCCGGGGAAGATCTTATTAAGAAGCTGGACGATGCCAGACAGGCTGTCCTGGCTCAATTGATAGAGGAGAAGCTGATTCTGAGCGAAGCTAAGAGACTGAATATCGAAGTCGACGAGAAGGATGTGAAAGCGAAGGTGGAGGAGGCCAAAAAGCGCTTCCCTTCCAATGAGATGTTTGAGCAGGCTTTGGACGCGCAGCGCATTTCGCTTAAAGAGTTAAAAGCCAAGTTTAAGGAGCAGCTAATGTCCAGGAAACTTGTCGATCAAAAAGTCGGATCAAAGATATCTATAACACCCAACGAGGTAGTCGAATATTATAACAGCCACACCAAGGATTTTTCCAGGCCGGAGGAGATCAGGTTAAGCAATATACTGATAAAGCCTAAAGAAAATGTGAGGGTGGAGAAGACGGTGGAACTGGTTCTCGAAATATCGAAACGGCTTAAGGCGGGCAGCGATTTCTCCGAGCTTGCAAAGATCTACTCCGAAGGCCCGGGAGCTAAGGATGGCGGCGCAATGGGTTACGTAAGGAGAGGCGATCTTTTGCCCGAGATAGAGAAGGTGGTGTCAGGCATGAAAGAGGGTGAAGTGTCTGAAATGATACGGACGAAGATCGGTTATCATTTCTTCAAGGTAGATGAAAAGAAAACGCCTGAAATCGTGAGCTTGGCTGATGCCCGACGGCCGATAGAAGAGGTTCTTTGGATGGGTAAGATGAAGGAAAAGTCCAAGGAGTGGATCGAGGACTTGAGGAAGTATGCCTACATCGCGTTCAAGTAAGCCGCGAGTCGTCATAAGTATGGGGGATCCGTCCGGAATAGGCCCCGAAGTTACGTTGAAAGCTATGGCAAGTCCCAAAATACGGGGGCTTGCCGATTTTATTGTAGTGGGCGACATCTTTATATTAGAAAAGATGCTGAGTCGTCTTAAATTAAAATTTACCGGGTCTTTTATAAGCATGGGCAATATCCGAAAGAGAACCTTCGCATACGGAAGATCTCATCCGGATTTCGGAAGGGCATCAATAGAGTATCTCGATAAAGCTATGGATATCATCGGCGCAAATGGCGCGGATTCGCTGGTTACGGCGCCGATAAATAAAGCCTCCATAATCGCCTCCGGATTCAAGAGGTTCGAGGGTCATACCGAATATCTGGCTAAAAAGTCCCATGCCAAAAATGTAGCGATGATGTTCGTCGCAGAGCGCCTGAAGATAACGCTTGTTACGCGACACATAGCGCTCAAAGATGTACCCGGAAGGCTTTCGGAAGCAGGAATCATATCCGCCATAGAGATCACCTCTAAGTATTTAAAAAAATACTTCAGGATAGCATCTCCCCGGATAGGCGTAGCGGGATTAAACCCGCACGCCGGTGAGAACGGCAGCTTTGGACGAGAAGAAGAACTTATCATATCGCCGGCAATTAAGACGGCATCCCGGCACATTAAAGGCGTTACGGGCCCGGTCAGCCCTGATGTGGTATTCAATGCGGCGCTTGACGGAAAATTCGATGCGGTGATATCGATGTATCATGACCAGGCCTTGATACCGTTTAAAGTCCTATACTTCAATACAGGCGTGAATCTGACGCTCGGCCTGCCGTTTGTCCGGACTTCGCCTGATCATGGCACCGCGTTCGACATAGCGGGAAAGGGCATAGCCGATCCGTCGTCTATGGTCGAGGCGATCAAACTGGCATGCCGTCTGTCCGGCAAGGCGTGATGCGCAATGCTTACGATCGCGCCCCTTAAAGAGATCTTCCGAAAGTACGATTTTCGTCCGCTGAAACGTCTGGGCGAAAACTACCTGATCGATCCAAACATCAAAGACAAGATAATAGCCGAGGCTTCGCTCTCTCCTCAAGACATAGTCCTGGAGATAGGGCCCGGACTTGGAGCTTTAACAACGGATATCGCCCGATCCGGCGCCGGCGTATTTGCGGTCGAAAAGGATAAGAAAGCGTTTTCGATCCTTGATAGAATGATAGCGGAAGAATTTCCTAACCTGAAACTCATACAGGGCGACATACTGGAATTTGATTTACAAAGTATAGGCGTTTCTAAAAAGATAAAGGTCATAGGAAACCTGCCCTATTACATAACCACCCCGATCATTGAATATCTTATCAGGAACAGAGGCCGCATATCATATGCGGTCATAATGGTGCAAAAAGAATTTGCGAATCGACTCCTGGCTGGCCCTGGGACCGAAGATTACGGTTCGCTGAGTTGTTTTGTCGCGTATTACTCGAAGATCACCCATATCCATGCCGTAAGTAGAACCTCTTTTTATCCGGAACCGGATGTCGATTCAAGCCTGATAAGGCTTGATCTTTTGGACGTTCCTTCGGTAGTTGTAAAAGACGAGGGGCTTCTCTTTAAGGTCATCAGAGGTTCGTTTAACCAGCGCCGTAAGTCGATAATAAACTCGTTATCCCGTGAGAACGTGCTCAATATGCCCAAAGAGGCCCTCTCAGGTTTGCTGACCGGCCTGAAGATAGATCCGCGCATTCGTCCGGAGATGCTGGGCCTTTCCGAGTTCGCAAAAATCGCCGACTCGCTTTAAAAATATTTTACTTGCGGGGAGGGTGAATTGACAAAAGTCAGCTCCTATGGTAACTTATATCAAAATAAGGATTTGTGATGAAAATTGATAAAGAGATTGTAAGGCGCGTCGCGCTCTTATCGAGGCTCTCTTTGGCCGAAGATGAGATATCTGAATATGGCTCCCAGCTGGGAGCCATACTTGAATATATATCAAAATTAAATGAAATAGATACACGGGATGTTCCGCCTACCAGCCATACATTAGCCACTCTTAAGAACGTGTATCGCAAAGATATATTAAAACCTTCATTGAAGGCCGAAGAAGCGCTGAAGAATGCGCCTTCATCGGAGGGCGACTTTTTTAAAGTCCCGCAGATAATTGAGAAGAGATGATGGAAGACCTGCATCTTAGTACCGGCCATGAACTCAAAGTCCTTATGCGAGACGGGCTTGAAAGCGCGAAGATATTGGATGCGTTATACGCTCGCATAGACGTGCTCGACTCAAAGATCGGAGCATTTGCTCTGGTGAACAGGAAGGCTCACCGGCGCCCGGGTGGAGGCACTCTGGATGGCATACCGGTACTGGTTAAAGACAATATCTGCGTGAAGGGTGAGGATACCACATGTTCTTCGAAAATATTGAAGGGCTTTAAGCCGCCTTACGACGCGACGGTGGTGAGGAGACTCAAAGAGGAGGGCGCGGTTCTGATAGGGAAGGCCAATATGGATGAGTTCGCGTTCGGATCATCGTGCGAGACGTCCTGTTATGGCCCTACCAGGAATCCATGGGATCTCGAGAGGATACCCGGAGGTTCCTCCGGAGGCTCGGCCGCGGCGGTCGCCAGCGATGAAACGATAATGGCGCTCGGCTCGGATACGGGAGGATCGATAAGACAACCGGCCGCCCTGTGCGGCGTGGTAGGATTAAAACCCACATACGGCAGAGTCTCGAGATACGGCCTGATTGCGTTTGCCTCAAGCCTGGACCAGATAGGGCCGATCACAAAAGACGTGGAAGACGCCGCGCTTCTTCTTGGCGTGATAGCGGGCTATGACGAGATGGATTCAACATCCGTGGATATCCCGGTGCCGGATTACGCTACATCTCTCGCAAGCGATGTAAAGGGTTTGCGTGTAGGCGTCCCGAAAGAATATTTCGTAAAGGGAATAGACCGCGAGGTGGAGGCTGCCGTAAAGCGGTCCATAAATGTCTTCAAGGACCTGGGAGCGTTAGTGGTCGATATAAGCCTGCCCCATACGGAATACGCCGTGAGCGCATATTACATAATAGGCCCCGCAGAGGCGAGTTCCAACCTCGCGCGATTCGACGGAGCGCACTACGGATACAGGGCGCCGGACGCGAAAAATATGCTCGACATGTATGTCCGGACGCGCTCGGAAGGCTTCGGTCGTGAAGCCAAGCGCAGGATCCTCCTCGGCACATATTGCCTTTCGTCCGGCTATTATGACGCATATTATCTGAAAGCGTTAAAGGTTCGCACAAAGATAAAAGAAGATTTCGATAACGCGTTCAAGTTCTGCGATATTATCGTTACGCCGACATCTCCGACCCCCGCATTCAGGATAGGCGAGAAGGCCAATGACCCTCTTGCCATGTACCTGTCGGATATATTCACGATACCGGCGAATCTCGCGGGACTGCCGGGCATATCTATCCCGTGCGGATTTACCCGCAGCGGCCTTCCGATAGGTTTGCAGATAATGGCCAAGCCATTTGCCGAAGAGACTATTTTCAGGGCCGCTTACACGTTCGAGCGGAATGCGGATATAGAGAAGAGAAAGCCTAAACTATGAACTACGAGACCGTAATAGGCCTGGAGGTTCATCTGCAGCTGAATACCGTGACGAAGGTATTCTGCGGATGTTCCACAAAGTTCGGACAAAAGCCGAACAGCCAGACGTGTCCCGTATGCCTGGGACTTCCCGGAAGCTTGCCCGTGCTGAATGAGACCGCGTTCCTTTTCGGAATCAAAGTCGCTCTCGCGCTCAATTGCGGAATCCAGAGCCTGATAAAATTCGATAGAAAGAACTATTATTATCCGGACCTGCCCAAGAACTATCAGATATCGCAATATGATATGCCGCTTGCATATAACGGCTTTGTCGATATCCCGGCAAATTTGACCGGTCTTCCGAAACGCATCCGCATATTACGCGTTCATCTCGAGGAAGATGCCGGAAAGCTTATCCATCCGGAAAGAGAAGGGCATAGCCTGGTCGATCTGAATAGGACCGGCATACCGCTATTGGAGATAGTGACGGAGCCCGATATGAATTCTCCCCAGGAAGCTTATGATTACCTCACCAGGTTAAAATCGATCCTGGAATATCTCAAAGTCTCGGATTGTGATATGGAGAAGGGTTCGCTCAGATGCGACGCGAATATATCCATAAGGCCTTCCGGCGAGAGTAAATTGGGCACCAAGATAGAACTGAAAAATATGAATACATTCAAGGGGGTGAAGTCTTCTCTTGAGTATGAAGTCAAGCGACAGGCGACGGTGATCGACGGCGGAGAGAAGCTTTTTCAGGAGACGAGGCTATGGGATGCGGATAAGATGATCACTCTTTCGATGCGGAGCAAGGAAGAAGCTACCGACTACAGGTATTTTCCAGAACCGGACCTGGTACCCTTTAGTGTGGATAAGGCGTTTATCGAAAAGATACGACAGCGTCTTCCCGAGCTCCCCGAAGCCAAGATCAGAAGGTTCATGAAAGACTATGGCCTTTCAGAATATGATTCGAACGTTCTCGCGGGCCAATCGGAGATCGCGGAATATTTTGAAAGATGCGCGCAAGTTTACGAAAACAGAAAGGCGATAGCTAACTGGATAACGGGCGATATCATGGCCTATCTCAAGACCCAGGGCGCCTCTCCGGCAGATCTCGGCGTATCGCCGGAAAGCCTGGCAGCCCTCCTGAAGATGATAGATAAAGGCGCGATAAGCGGCAAGATGGCCAAGGAGATACTCTCAGAAGCCATTGAGACAAAGATGGCGCCAGAGAAGATAATCGCCGATAAAGGCCTGTCGCAGATAAGTGACTCCGGAAAGCTTGAGGAGATCGTGATGCAGGTGATATCAAAGAATGAGAGGTCGGTAAAAGACTATAGAAGCGGAAAGAAGAACGCGCTCGGATATCTGGTCGGACAGATAATGAAAGAGACTAAAGGCGCGGCTAATCCTGAAATAGTAAACCGTATCCTGGAGAAAGCTCTGGAGGCCCGTCAATGATAAGGAAATATTTATTACTTCTGGTGGTCCTGGGAACGATACTCTTTACGGCGCCGGGCGCAATGATAGGGCTTGAAAAGTCGGCCGCCGAGAAACCCGAGTCGCCGGAGAAATTATATAATCAGGTCGAGCTCTTCGCGGACGCGGTAAGCATAATAAGGAACGAATACGTCGACGCAGTGGATTCGAAAAAGCTCATATACGGCGCAATGCAGGGCATGCTCGGATCGCTCGATGATTACAGCCAGTTTATGGATCCGGATGAGTATAACGAGATAAGGGTAGAGACCAAGGGTGAGTTCGGAGGCATAGGCGTGGAGATATCGCTGAAAGACGGGATTCTTACGGTCATAACTCCTATGGTCGGAACCCCCGCCTATCTGGGAGGAGTAAGAGCCGGCGATAAGATCGTTAAGATAGACGGTAAAGTCACGAAGAATATAACGCTCAATGATGCCGTAAAGCAGATGAGAGGTAAGCCGGGTACCATAGTAACGTTGACGATATGGCGCGAAGGGCTGCCCAATATCCTCGATATACCGATAAAGAGGGACATGATAAAGATCAACAGCGTAAAGAGGGCAGATATCATAGCGGATAAGATAGGGTATATAAAATTGATAGAGTTCCAGGAGAATACTCCTCGAGACCTTGATGCTGCTATAAAGAAGCTTAAGGCCTCCGGAATGAAGTCACTGATCCTTGATCTCAGGAACAATCCGGGCGGACTCCTGGATGGCGCGATAGATGTATCGGAAAGGTTCCTGGCGAAAGACGAACTCATAGTATCGATAAGATCAAGGACTCAAGATCGGGACGTTCTCTTTAAATCGAGCGGGAAGACTGCGCATACAGACTTCCCATTGATACTGATCGTAAATGAAGGTTCTGCCAGCGCCTCGGAGATAGTTGCCGGCGCGATAAAAGACAATAAGCGCGGTATAGTCCTCGGCATGAAGACGTACGGCAAAGCGTCGGTTCAGACGGTGATACCCCTGAAAGACGGATCCGCGCTCAGATTCACCACCGCATACTATCTTACACCGAGCGGAAAACTGATAAAGGATGACGGCATTGTGCCTGATGTGATCATCGAAAGAATGGAAAGCGCAGCGAAGGGCAAGGATAAAGGCCCGGACATATTTGAGGGCCTGGAAGAGGCGGAGCCCCGCACCGTACCGCCGACAGGCAGGATTGGCGTGCGGGTAAAGGACGATAACTCCATGAAAGATAAACCCTCGGAAAAGACGAGTAAGCCCGTTGTCACGGCTCCGGAAATGGATAATCAGCTTGAAGCGGCAGTGAACCTGATGAAGGCTATCAGTATTTATGATATGAAGAAGAGTTGATTCGATGAGAGCAAAATATATAGTCATATTAGCGCTTGCGGTTATCCTTGCCGCGGGGTTCTTATATTGGCAGACAAAACACGGCAGGGTCGATAAATCTTCTGCGCTTAAAGGGGTTGTAGCCCCCGTATCATTAAAAGCAGGCCTTACTGACGACAAGCCAGTTAAGAAGATCGCAGTGGGGAAAGCATACAAACGCCCGAGAGTAGCGATAGTGGTGGATGATTTTGGTTACAGCAGGAACAACCTTGACCTGCTGTTCAGTTTGAAGCAACCCGTTACATTATCCATCCTGCCGGGGCAGCGCTATACCCGCGAAGTCGCGGACCTTGCCAGGGCACGCGGATTTGAGGTGATACTTCACCTTCCACTTGAGCCCGAGGGAGATGGTGTCTCGGAGGAGGCGGATACGATCAAGACCTCTATGAGTGAAAAAGAGATCCTGTTATGTCTTAAGAAAGAGATAGAGCTTGTGCCCGGGATAATCGGAGTATCAAATCATATGGGGTCGAAGGCCACCGCGAATAAGACGGTGATGACGACCATAATCAGATATCTTAATACCAGAGGCCTGTACTATTTTGACAGCCTGACATCGAGCAGATCGGTTTGCCTTGATGTGGCAAAGTCGCTCGGCGTAAAGTTCGCGAAGCGGGACATATTTCTGGATAATTCAAACGATACCGTGGCTATTGAAAAACAATTGGCGAACCTTAAGGTCATGGCATTCAAGCGCGGCAGGGCGATCGCTATATGCCATGATCGTAAAAACACAATCGCGGTTCTGACTAAAGAACTACCGAAGATGGCCAGGGAAGGGATCGATTTCGTTCGTCTTTCCGAAATGGTGAAATAGTGATAACACTGGGCATAGAAACATCTTGCGATGAGACGGGAGTATCTATTACGAGCGCTGAGCGCGTTCTTTCCAATGTGGTGACGTCGAGTGTCCATCTTCATAAGAAGTACGGCGGCGTTGTGCCGGAGATAGCGTCCCGTTATCACCTGGAGTATATGATAGAGGTGTTTTCCGGGGCGATTGAGGCGTCCGGAAAGAGCTCAAAAGATATCGATCTGGTAGCGGTAACAAACGGGCCCGGGCTGGTGGGCGCTCTTCTCATAGGTATCTCTATGGCAAAATCGGTCAGTTACGCCTTAGGCGTGCCGCTCATCGGCGTGAATCATATACTCGCGCATCTGTACAGCTCTTTTCTTACGGAAGAAGATATAGCATTCCCGTTCATCGGCCTGGTCGTATCGGGAGGTCATACGGCGCTATTCTACTGCAGGGATGTGGGTGATCAGGAAATTTTGGGACAGACACAGGATGACGCCGTAGGGGAGGCTTACGATAAAGTCGCCAAGATCCTGGGGCTCGGGTATCCGGGAGGTCCCGTAATAGAGAAGAGGGCATCCGCCGGCAGCCGCGAAGACAATACGATAACTTTTCCCAGGAGTTACCTCGGAAAGGATTCGCTCGATTTCAGTTACAGTGGACTGAAGACAGCAGTGCTGTATTATGCGCAGAAGACGAAAAATCCGGATAGGCGTATTATAAATGATATCTGCCGCGCTTTTCAGGAAGCGGCGCTCGATGTTCTGGTTGATAAGGCATGTCTTGCGTGCAATATGAGAGGAGTAAAGAAGATCGTAGTGGGGGGCGGAGTGGCGGCTAATTCCAGATTGAGAAACAAGCTCTCAAGCGCCGCGAAGGAATCGGATATCAAAGTCTATTTTCCTGAAATGAGATATTGCATGGACAACGCGGCAATGATCGGTGTGCTTGGGGAGGCGTTGTATAAAAAGGGATACAGGTCCGATATCTACCTGACCGCGGAACCGAATCTTGAAGCCCGATCATAAGGAGGAGCTTTATGTTAAATGAATGGATCATATTGTTCAGGCTGTTGCTGGCCGCAATACTGAGTGGAGCTGTGGGTTTTGAGCGCGAGTTTCATGGCCGCTCAGCCGGTTTCAGGACGCATATATTGCTCTGCATAGGTTCGACACTGATAATGCTCACATCGATGCATATGTTCGACCTATATTACGGGAAAGTAGCCGTTGACCCCGGCAGGATAGCCGCGGGCGTTATCACCGGAATAGGATTTTTGGGCGCAGGTGCGATAATGCATTTTAAGTCGTCCATCAGGGGCCTTACCACTGCGGCAAGTTTATGGGTGGTGGCGGGCATAGGCCTTGCGGTCGGGTCGGGGCTTTATTTCGGCGCGATCGTCACCACCGTTATCACGATCGTGGCGTTGATGATATTCGCGAGATTGGAACATGCGATGATACGAAAAGACTGGTATAAGACTTTAGTTATTGAAACGAAGGAAGGTATTGACCAGCTGAAGTCCATCCGTGGTATACTGGAGGAATGGCATGCCGAGATCACCGATTTTGAGGTCGATCGCGCAAGAGACGGCGTGGATATGCTTCTCAAGATCGGACTGAAATTAAAGTCGCCAAAACATGCCGATCAGCTGATTGAGAATATAGGTTCCCTTAAAGGCGTGGCGAGTGTAAGATGGGATCTGGAATGAGAGGTAACTGAGATGTCTGAAAAACTTTTATCGATAAGAGAAGTAGCGGATCATCTGAAGGTATCGGAAGAGGAAGTCAAGCGCCTCGTGGACATAGGTGAGATCCCCGCCTATAAGATAGGCGGGACATTCCTGAGGTTCAGGAGAGAGCAGATCGAGGCGATAAAAAATGAGATAGAGGAAGTCGAGGAGATGCACCCGGAGCTCGCCAGGCCGGTCCTCGACGATCTCGGCAAGCCGACACATCATTTGACGGACCTGGAGATCGAGATAAAAGCCAGGGAACCAGCGGCAAGGCAGTATGATTATACGTTCGCGGAGAAGATAAGGGATTTCGTATACTTTTATGATTTTTACGTATTATCGTTTATTATGATCGGCGTTCTGTTATTCATGATATTTAAGACATAAGATGCCTGAGAAGATCGCGAAGACATTGGAGGGGGTCAGGTCCGGACGGATATCCGTTCGCAGGGCTCTCCTGTCTTTCAAAGACATGCCTTACAAAGATATCGGATTCGCGAAGATCGATAACCATAGGGTGCTGCGTCGTGGTTTCCCGGAAGTTGTATTTGGCAGAGGTAAAACGGTAGGCCAGATAGTTGCCATATCAAAACGGATAATCGCCCACGATGGGATACTGCTCGTGACCCGCGCACCCAGGGGCGCTTATTTAATGCTGAAGCGCGTTTATCCGAAGGTAAAGTATGACGCCAGGGCCGCCTGTTTATATTACAGGAAAGAGAGTCCTGTGCTAAAGAAAGGGCTGGTTCTTGTGATCACCGCCGGAACAGCCGACCTGCCGGTAGCCGAAGAAGCGCGCATTACTCTGGAGTTAATGGGAAATCCGGTAGAGATATTATGCGATGTAGGTGTCGCGGGGATACACAGGATACTCAATAAAAGGCACATTCTGGACAAGGCGAACATTATTATAGTGATAGCCGGCATGGAAGGCGCGCTGGCGAGCGTCGTTAGCGGGCTCGTATCAAAGCCCGTAATAGCTGTTCCCACGAGCATCGGTTACGGCGCCAGCTTCGAGGGAATAGCGCCGCTTCTTACGATGATGAATTCGTGTTCGCCCGGAGTATCGGTAGTCAATATAGATAACGGATTTGGAGCGGGTTACTTCGCCTCACTTATAAATGCTTAGGAGCGCATTTGAGAATAGCTTACCTGGATTGTTTCAGCGGTATAAGCGGAGATATGACGATAGCCGCGTTCCTTGACGCCGGTTTGAAGTTATCCGTTCTGTCGCGGGAACTGAAAAAATTACATATCAAGGGTTACGAGCTTAAGGCGCGCAAGGTCCTGCGCGGCGGGATCGCCGGTACCAAATTCGATTGCATTAAGACCGGGGAGTACGCGGGCCACAGGAAGCTGGAAGATATAATCACCATCATAGAAAAGAGCGCGCTCAGCCCCAAAATTAAGAAACTCGCTGTAGATATATTCAACAATATCGGAGCCGCCGAGACAAAGATACATGGATTTCGTAAAGGAGAAGCTGTCCGGCTTCATGAGCTCGGAGATATAGACTCGATAATCGATATCGTGGGCGCAGCCATAGCGATAGACTTACTGGGTATCGATGAAGTGTACGCGTCGAGTATAAATATGGGCAGCACATTTGTGAAGACGGCCCACGGAGCCATTCCGATACCTTCACCCGCGGCGCTTGAGTTATTGAAAGGCGCCCCTGTAAAGATTTCTGCTCTCCGCGCGGAGCTCGTCACTCCCACCGGCGCAGGAGTCTTAAAGACTCTTACTAAAAGTTTCGGCGCGATGCCATCGATGAAGATATATAAAATAGGGTACGGAGCAGGCTCCAGGCATATCGAAGGGCTTCCAAATATGCTGCGTGTCCTCATAGGATCATCGAGCGAGCCGGCTCTTAAAGAAGGTAATGTCATGGTGGCCGAGACCAACATAGACGATATGAACCCTCAGCATCTTGAGTACGTCTTTGAAAAATTATTTACCTCCGGCGCGCTTGATGTATATTCCTCCTGCATTCAGATGAAGAAATCGAGGCCTGCGATCAAGCTCTCGGTCATATGCGCGCCAAGAGACCTGGAAAAGATATCATCGGTAATATTCAGCGAGACGACGACCATAGGCATCAGATTTTACGCCGCCGGCAGATACAAGCTCGAGAGAAGAGTAGTGAAAGCGAAGACGAAGTACGGAGAGGTCCGTGTTAAAGTAAGCGAGCGTCCGGGTGGGGTATTAACGGCCGCGCCTGAATACGATGATTGTAGAAGGGTAGCTAAGGCTAAGAGAGTTCCGATAGGAGAAGTCACTGATATGGCGAGAGAGGCCGCGTATGAAAATCTATAAATGCGTTCTTTTGGTAGTATTATCCGTCATTTACACGATCGGCTGCGCTGTAAGCCTATTCGCGGACACGATCACCACTAATGACCGAAAAGAGATCAAGGGTATAGTGGTCGAAGATTACAAAGACAGGGTGTTATTCTCCACGGTGGATGGCGAAATAATGATGATGAAGTCCGACATGCGTGAGCTTTTATTTGACAGCGAAGAGGACAATCTGGTGAAGCTGGCCGAGCAGGCCTCGGAGCGCCGTGACTATTCCAGGGCTATGAGCTATTATGAGATGGCTTTAAAAATAAATCCCGATTCAACCACTGTCAGGCAAGGCATGGCGTATTTGCGCGGCAATGTTTTCAGAAAAGAAGAATCCTTGAAGACGGCTGAGATAAAAAGACAGCAGGATATGGAACGTTACGGTTCCCAGAGGCCGGCAATTAGAAGGTCGGACGATATCGATGGTATGACTAAGACGCTCGAAAAGACTACGGGCCTGAAGATATCGATAGAGGATAGCCTGCCGGTCATAGATGATCTTAAGCCGGACTCGCCGGCTTATGAGGCAGGATTGAGAAGGGGAGATATCCTGGTTTCGGTATGGAGTAAACTTACCGGATATCTCTCGCTTAAAGAGATATTGGACCTGCTTGTTAATAAATCTGCTATAGAAATAAACTGCGTTATTGAGCGCGTAACCGATGTGCCGATCAACCCGGATAAGACCATGATCTCAGGGCTCGAAGACCTTATAGGCGCTTCGTTCACCATGGAGATGGACGGTCTTACGATATCGGCTGTCAAGGAATCGGGATCCGGCGCATACGCAGGCCTTCAAAATGGAGATCTTGTAATAGCCATAGACGGTCAGCAGACCCGGTATATGCCGCTTAAAAAGGCGATCGAGCTTATAAAGAGATCTGATGAAGAAAATGTCAAGTTGACGATCAGAAGGAAGGCCGCTATCTGGAGGAATAAGGATATATGACACAATTTTCGAAGCCTAAATTTAAGAGGACAAAATATCTCGTTTCAACGAAATTTCAGTTAAGGTATGTGGGGATAATATTACTACTGATGCTCGTGACGGCTTTGATATGTTCGTATATTATATACTATACGGTCATGGTAGTTATGGGAGAAAAGCTCTCCAATGTTTATCCGCAGGGACGTCTCATAGCGATCATTAATATCGTAAATTTAAAGATATTATTCAGCCTGTTATTAATAACGCCGATTGTGGCTGCGGTAGGCATATACTTATCACATAAAATCGCAGGCCCGATCTACAGGATAGAGAAGTTTCTCGATGACATGGTCCTGGGAAACCTCGGATCCCGCATCGTTTTGAGGAAGGGTGATGAGCTTATGTCGGTAGCCGACAAGATAAACATATTGAATGACAGCTTAAGAGCTATTATGGGTGGTCAAAAGTCCGGTATGAACAAGATAGTGGCTGAGCTTGACGAGCTTAAAGCTATGATAAACTCAAATTCGGGCGATACAGCGCCATTGGACATGAAGGTCGAAAGTCTTCAGGGCGAGATCAGGGATCTGGATGCGCAGCTCGCAAAATATAAAATTTAAAATAAATCGCTATTAATATTTTCCGCAACACATTTACTACCCGTATGTTACGTCAATTAAATCCAAGTATTCAATTCCTAACACTTGACAACCTCAAATTATAGGGTATACTCTGTAACACATTAGGGAGGTATGTGTGCCCTTATATCAAGCTATGTAAGGGCGCATTAGTCTGTATCAAAATAGTATAAACGATATCAATCCCTTGCGCATTCAATAAACGATATTGAATGCGCAAGGGATTGAAGGTCGGAAGGTGGTGTTGGTTATGGCAGATGATACCGTATTTACTGTTCAGGAGTTAGCCGCTTACTTAAGAATGAAGCCTGTCACTATCTATAAACATGCGAAGGCAGGTAAATTTCCATGTTTTAAGGTTGGCGCTAATTGGCGTTTCAAGAAGTCTACTATAGACCGATGGATCGCCGACCAGGAAGAGCACGAATCAGATAATTAGAGAATATTTAACTATATTATAAAATATAGGCTTACAGACTATATTAACAGGTGCGCACGTCATAATATGAGTAAGAGATGACTTCATCTTCCAACATCGGTGCATTATTAAAAAAGGCCATTGTTTTTACGGGTCTTTTCGCGGGTATTTACGCTATCCTTGCTCTTTTCGCTTTTATGGGGAATGTTTTCTTTGAAAGATACGGATCGAGCCCATGGATCTCTGTCCTGCCGGGCATATTAATTGTAATCCTTATATTTCGACCTTTGGAAGATTTTCTAACGAGAGTTGCGGATAAATACCTGTTCCGGAATAGGCGTGACAACGAAGAGCTGCTCAAGACATCTATTTCAGAGGCTGCCCAGAAAGAGAAGATGGCGATTATCGGCACATTATCGGCGGGGATAAACCACGAAATCTGCAATCCGCTTGGTATAGCCAGGGGGCAGTGCGAAGCGTTTCTCCTGAATATGAAAGACGGACTTTATCAGGATAAGAGTTCTGAGGATCTGCTTCTGAGAGCCCAGCAGATAATGGCAAAGGTAATCAGGGAGACCGACAGAGCGACCGCCATTACGAAAAAATTATCGAGTTTCGCGAAGCCTGCGAGAGGAGATGTCGAGCTGGTAGATATAAGTGAAGAGCTCGACGAAGTATTCGGGCTGGTACGTTATGAGCTGCGATTGGATAAGATAGCGTTTGAGAAAAATATAGCCGGTGATTTGCCGCGCATACTTGTCGATAAGAAACAATTCCAGGAAGTTCTGTTTAACCTGCTGCGGAATGCGGGCCAGGCAATCGACGATAGGGGCAGGATATCGGTCGCGGCCAGAGAAGCCGCCGGCAAGGTTGTCATAGATATTCAGGATACCGGATCAGGCATCGACCAGGATAAGATAAAAGAGTTATTCAATCCATTCTTCACTACGAAAGACCCCGGTAAGGGTACGGGGCTCGGGCTCTTCATAGTCCGCCAGGTCGTGGAGAAGAACGGCGGCAGGATATATATGAAAGATACTAAGGTCGGCAGTGGGACGACATTTACGGTCGAGTTCCCCGTTTCAGGCCTCAAGGGCGCAGGGGCATCATAAACGATGAAACGGAATTTAAGGCGGTTAACGCGTAATTAAATAAAGGACTCATGCATGCGTAAGATCCTGGTGGTCGACGACGAATGTGATATTTGTGATTTTGTTAAGAATTTTTTTCAGGAGAGGGGATATGAAGTTTTTACGGCGCTATGCGGTGAGGATGCGATCGAACTCTCCAAGAAAGAGAAGCCCGAACTCATACTGCTTGATATCAAGATGAAAGGTATGGACGGCATCGCCACGTTGAAACACTTGAGGGCCATAGACAGGAAGCAGAAGATAATAATGGTGACCGCACTGGATGACCAGGACAGGATGGATGAAGCGTCCAAGCTGGGAGCGTGTGATTATGTTATCAAGCCGCTTATGCTCGATTATCTGGAAAACGCGGTCGAAAGAAACCTGAGGGTTGCCTTATGAGCGAAAATAAGAAGGCCCCGAGCTGGGTGAAGCTGCATGAGTGGTTTGTGGGTAAAGCTGTTACCGGCGACGGCGATATCTCGAATCGTGTAGACGCCGACAGGCCCGGGACGGTTGATTTGTCCGTATCTGCGGAACCTGATCAGCTGCAAAAGACGGGTTATCAGGTATTCCTGGAGAATGCGTCACGCACTATGATAAGGTTTAAGAAGCCCGAGCATCTTATCAAGATGATAGTGAAGACGATAGATGAACAGCTCAAGGTGACCCATACCGCAGTGCTCTTATATAAAGAGGATAAGAAATCATATATTCTGATAGATTCAAAAGGTTCTTTTGGCTGGAAGATCCCGATAGGGTTCATCAGGCTGCCTGTCGATAATCCACTGATAAGCGTTTTCAGCGAGAAGCAGAGTTACCTGATATCCGAAACCGGTATCCTGAGGTACGAAGACCTTATAGTATCCCTGAGGAACAGGGAAATACTGGAGAAACAGCCTGATTTTTACGACAGGATCATCTTAATCAAACGGCAGATGGACCTGATAAAGGCCTCCATATGTGTGCCGTGCTATTTCAAGAGAGACCTTTTAGGGATATTGGTGCTGGGGGAGAAAGCATCGGGCGAGCCTTTTAATCGCGAAGAGATGGGATTCTTCATGACGCTTGCCAATAATGCCGCGATGGCTATAGCGAATGCCCAGCTGATCGAGAACCTTCATCAAAAGGTCGAAGAGATCAAAGGGATGTATTTAAAAGAGCATCGCATATTCATACATACCGCGATAGCTCTGGCCGCCGCTATTGACGCGAGAGATCCCTATACACATGGGCATACCGAGCGCGTTACGAACTATTCACTTGCCATAGCCAAAGAGCTGGCCGGACTTCCCGAGATAGCCGCTTACAGTGATTTCAGGGAGACGCTGCAGATAGCCGCTCTACTGCACGATATAGGGAAGATCGGGATTCCGGACCGTGTGCTGAATAAGCAGAGCAGGCTTACACCTGAAGAATATGAGGAGATAAAGAAACATTGCGTCATAGGCTCTACGATACTGAATCCAATCAAAGAGCTGCGGAATGTATCCAGAGAGATCCGCGCCCATCAGGAGTGTTACGACGGTTCGGGGTATCCTGACGGACTGAAGGGCTCCGGAATACCTTTGATCGCGAGGATAATCGGTGTGGCGGACGCATTTGACGCGATTACCACCAACAGATCCTACAGAAAAGGCAGAAGCGCGGAGGAAGCATTGCAGGAGTTAAAGCGTTGTTCAGGGACCCAGTTCGATCCGGTTATAGTGGGAGCTTTCCTGCTGGCGTATGAAAAAGGCAATATACTTACGAACGGCAAACGGAAGCGCTCCGAAGATGTAGAGGATGGTTCCTAGAGGGCGGGGGGAGAGACGACCGAGATCAGGCGAACTTCCGCCAGGCCGGTGTTTTTAAAATGATGCGGCGCTGATGACTCGAAATAGAGCGTATCGCCTTTTACCAGCTTGTATTTAATTTCGCCGATATCGGCCTCCAGCTTACCATCCAGAACATATATGAATTTTTCTGTTCCGGCCTTGGTCTGTTCCGGATGCGTATCTCCGCCCTTTGCGATCTTTATCATTATGGGCACCATCTTTTTATTGAAAGAATTGGCGGCGAGCATCTCCGAAGAAGCCCTCTTATTATGGACGAATACCCCTGTCCCGGCTTTCCTGGCCTCGACTTCCACCTTTCCGGAAGAGATCATCAGATCCTTGTAAATATCCGTAAGCGATATATCGAGAGCTTTACATATGTTAATATGGGATTCCAGGGTACCGGTCATCCTGCCGTTTTCCATGCGACTTAAAGTAGCCAATGCGACACCCGATTTTACGGATAGCTCAAGAAGCGTCATCTTCTTTTCTTTGCGCAGTTTGTGTATCGCCTCGCCGACATTCATAATTGCACCCTCTCTTTAAGTTAAGTGTACCACGATTTTAGCTTTTGTCAATGGCTTGTTGACGTATCTAAAAATCAAACGTGAAAAAAAGGACGCGCCTCAATCTGCGCATCCTTTTTTATTTTGAAATAACCCCATCTTTATGTTAGAATCGGACTGCTTTCACAACCTTGCCTGCTTTCAGGCATTTGACGCATACGGTTAATCTTTTGGGAGTACCGTTCACTATCGCGCGAACACTCTTCAGATTGGGAAGAAATCGACGGGCTGTGATGCCGGTTATCTTAAGGCCGACTCCGCCCTTCTTCTTGGACATACCGCGCCGGACGATGGTTCTACCCGCAACCGGTTTTTTGCCGCATATTTCACATATTTTAGACATTATTTTACTCCATTTTGAGTAATGATAACACAGGTGATAGCCAGATGCAAGAGAATAATGGTTTAAGTAAGTCTGTACGGTATCTAAAAGGAGTAGGCCCAAAGAGGAGTGGTGATCTCGCCGAGTTGGGTATAAAGACCGTGGAAGACATGATCTACTATCTTCCCGCCAGATATGAGGACCGCGCGAAGATCGTAAATATACGGGACCTGAAGATTGGGGAGGCCCAGGCGATAGAGGGCCAGATCATAAGCGTTGCCAGCCGACGGACCAAGAGCGGCCTTGCGATGTTCCAGGCGGGGATAACGGATAAGACGGGGCTTATTTATGCCGTTTGGTTCAACCAACCATACCTTAAAGATTATCTGATAAAATCTAAGGCCGTAGCGTTGTACGGCAAGGTCGACAGGTATGACAGGGTCCAGATCATGAACCCTGAATACGAGATCCTGAAAGAGGGTGACCCTGAATCGGTCCACATGAAGCGGATAGTGCCGGTATATCCGGCGACCGGCTCGCTCTCAGTGAAGTATCTCCGCGGACTTGCATTTCAGGCGGTAATGCAATACACCAGATTACTGGCGGAGCACATTCCCACATACATAATAGCGCGCGAACATCTGGTGGATGTTAAATTTGCCTTTAGAAATATACATTTTCCCGCGAGTTTTGAGAATCTTGAGAAAGCATACAGGCGGATTGTATTCGAAGAGTTCTTTCTGCTGCAGTTGGCGCTTGCGATGAGAAAATCCGCCGTAAAAGAGGACTCCGGCCTCAGGCATAGGGCCGGCGGAGAACTCATCGAAGAGCTGAAGAGGGCTCTGCCGTTCAATCTTACCGAGGGCCAGAAGAGGGCTATATCCGATATTGAACGGGATATGTCGTCCGGGAGGCCCATGAACAGGCTTTTGGAGGGCGACGTCGGAAGTGGCAAGACGGTCGTAGCCGCTCATTCGCTGGTCCTGACCGTGCAAAATGGTTTTCAGGGGTGTCTGATGTCGCCGACCGAAGTTTTGGCCAGACAGCATTTCATAGGTTTAAGCGAACTACTTATGCCTCTAGGTATAAATATCGCGCTTCTGACGGGTGGTATGGATCCCGATACAAAGAACCGTATCCATTCGGATATCAGGGAGGGTAGAGTAAATATAATCGTCGGGACGCATGCGATAATACAGGAGGCTGTTGAATTTAAAAGATTAGGGATCGCGATAGTGGATGAGCAGCATAAGTTCGGCGTTGACCAGAGGGTGATACTGCGCAAAAAAGGAGATAATCCTCATATGCTCGTCATGACCGCGACCCCGATACCGAGGACGTTGGCGCTCACGGTATACGGCGATCTGGATATTTCCGTAATAAAGGAGATGCCTAAGGGCAGGCTGCCTATCGTTACATATTGGGTTGAGGAAGATAAAAGGGGCAGGGCTTATGATTTCATAAGAGAGGAAGTTGAGAAAGGCAGGCAGGCGTATGTGATCTGTCCCAGGATCGATGAATCGCCAGCGCCTGATGCCGGAGAAGGCCTCTACGGTATCAAAACACAAAACGTGACCGAGACATTCGAGAGGCTTAAAGAGAAGGTCTTTGCGGGCCATGAAGTAGGGTTATTGCACGGCAAGATGTCTTCAAAAGACAAAGAGAGGATAATGAAGAGTTTCAAGAAGGGCAAGATAAAAATTCTTGTATCGACTGTTGTCATAGAGGTCGGCATAGATGTGCCCAACGCTACGGTGATGCTTGTCGAGAATGCCGACTTGTTCGGATTGTCGCAGCTCCATCAGTTGCGCGGTAGGATCGGCCGCGGGGAACATAAGAGCTACTGTATATTACTTGCGGATCCTCGAGGCGAAGAGGCATCCGAAAAGCTGAAGGCGATAGAAGGGACTCTTGACGGGTTTCAGATAGCTGAAGCCGATCTCGAGATCCGCGGCCCGGGTGAATTTTTCGGCACGCGCCAGCACGGACTGCCGGAGATAAGATTTGGCAATATTCTGAAAGACTTCGGGATAATGGAGCTTGCGCGGAGAGAAGCGTTTGATCTTGTAGCGAGAGATCCGGAATTCAAAGAGGCTCATCACAGGCCGCTTAAAGCCGCGCTGGAGGCCAGGTTCAGAGATATATACGCGCCTGCGGTAGTCAACAGGAATGAGGCCCGATTATGAGGATAATAGGCGGAGAGTTTAAGTCGAGGGTCATTTCAATGCCGAAGGGAGTCGACATCAGGCCTACGCAGGATAAGGTGCGGGAGGCGCTATTCAATATCCTGGGTGATATTGCCGGTAGGCGGGTTCTGGAACTATTCGGGGGAAGCGGCGCCGTCGGAATTGAGGCCATATCGAGAGGCGCGCGCCACACGACTTTTGTGGATAATAACTTCAGGTGCGTGAATACCATAAAGGCGAACCTGAAGTCTCTCGGGGTAGACGATAAGCTCTACGATATTATGCGCTCGGACGCCCTCAAAGTCTTTCCGACCTTGGAGGCGAAGGGTGAAAAGTACGATATCATATTTTTCGATCCCCCTTATTATCGGGAGCTGGCCAAAAAGTGCTTGATAAATGCTGACTCATATGATATATTATCGCCCATTGGTCTGGTCATAGTAGAACACTTTAAGAAAGATATTATTACTACAGGCCTCAAGACCCTCGTATTCGATCGGGATAGAAGGTATGGGGATACTGTTATAACTTTTTTTCAGAAGAGTATATGATAAAAGCAAAGATAGCGGTTTACCCGGGAACGTTTGACCCCGTTACCTACGGACACATTGACCTCGTAAAACGAGCCTCCAGAATATTCGATAAGGTAATAGTCGCGGTAGCTCATAACAGGCCTAAGGGGACATTCTTCAGTGTCCGGGAACGCATAGATATGCTTAAGGATGCTGTGAAGGGCATCGAGAATATCGAGATCGACGATTTTGACGGCCTGGTCGTAAATTACGTCAAGAAGCAGGGTTCCTGTGTGATGATAAGGGGGCTCAGGATGTTGACGGATTTTGAATATGAATTCCAGATGGCGCTTACGAACAGGAAATTTGCCGGCGATATTGAGACTATATTCATGATGCCGCACGAACAGTATTCGTATATATCCAGCAAGCTGATAAAAGAAGCGGCGGCGCTCGGCGCGGACCTGACAAGCTTCATCCCGAAGGCTTGCGCGGTGGCGTTAAAGAAAAAAATAAAAAAATAAGAGGTGTGTTTTGAGTATCATTAACGAGATCAGGTTGAGGGCGGCCAAGAACCCGAGGAAGATAGTGTTGCCCGAGAGCGATGACCCGAGGACGATGACGGCGCTTGAGTATATACTGGACAAAAAAATAGCGAAGATAATATTGATAGGAAAAGAAGAATTAAGGGCGAACGTCAAGTCGAAGAATATGCAGGATCTGGAGATAATAGACCCCTTGAAGTATGAGCATACCGCGGCGATTGTGAACGAATATTATGAGCTTAGGAAGACCAAGGGGATGACTCTCGAGGAAGCCGATAGGACCGTTAAAGAGGATTGGATAGTTTTTGGCGCGATGCTTGTCAGGCGGGATGCGGCTTACGGTTTTGTGGCCGGCGCAAACCACACCACTGCGGACACGGTGCGCGCGGCATTAAGATGCCTTAAGATCGATAAAGAAATAGCCGTCGCCGCGGGTGCGTTTTTGATGGAAGTGCCCTTCTCGCAATATGGAGAGAAGGGAGCCTTCATATTCGCGGATTGCGGAGTTAATCCCGAGCCGAACGCGAGACAGCTTGCAGGCATAGGAGTCCTGTCGGCCAGATTGTTTGAGACTCTTGTAGGGAAGACGCCGAGAGTGGCGTTCCTTAGTTATTCATCCAAGGGCAGTGCCGCAGGGCCGCTTGTGGACAAGACGAAAGAGGTTATCGCCAAAGCGAAAGAGATAGCGCCGCACCTTGCGATCGATGGGGAATTCCAGGTCGACAGCGCGCTCGTTCCTGAAGTCGCCAGAATAAAATGTCCGGCCAGCGATGTCGCCGGTAGGGCAAACGTATTAATATTTCCGGACCTGAACTCGGGAAATATTTCATACAAACTGACTCAGAGGCTTGCAAACGCCAGGGCCGTAGGCCCGCTATTAATAGGACTTACCAAACCATGCAGCGACCTGTCCAGAGGCTGTGACGTCGATGACATCATCGACGCCGTTGCCGTAACGGCGGTAAGGTCGTAATGATAATCCTGGTTATAAACTGTGGTAGTTCGTCCGTGAAATATCAGCTCTTTAATGTCAGGAACCTTAGATGTATTGCCCGTGGCGTGGTGGAGAGGATAGGGAGCCCTCTGGCGAGCCTGAAATATCAGAATAACGGAAAGGTTTTCCATAAGAAGGTCGCATGTCTAAACCATTACGCGGCGATAAGCATAATAGTCGACTCTCTTACGGATCCGAAGGAAGGCGTTATAAAGTCCAGAGACCTGATAGGCGGTATAGGGCACAGGGTGGTGCATGGCGCTGAGGAATTTAAATGCGCGACCAGGATCACGCCCGGCGTGATCGGATCCATAGAGAGATATAATGAGCTCGCTCCTTTACATAATCCTTCCGCTGTTTCGGGGATCAGGGCATGCCTGAAGATATTAAGAGGTGTTCAGCAGGTAGCCGTTTTCGACACGTCATTTCATCAGACGATGCCGTCCAAAGCTTTTCTATACGGGCTGCCTTTGAGATTCTATAAAAAATACGGTATAAGAAGATACGGTTTTCATGGCACAAGCCATCGGTTCGTAGCCAATCAGGCCGCAAAGATCCTGAAGCGCCCCATTAAGAACCTGAAGCTTATCACCTGTCATCTCGGGAACGGCTGTAGCATGGCAGCTATTATGAACGGCGATTCCGTGGATACCACAATGGGTTTCACGCCCCTCGAGGGGCTCGTGATGGGTACGCGCTCGGGAGACCTGGACCCGGCAGTGGTATTTTATCTGATGGAGAATGAGAATATTTCGCCTGAGCGAATAAGCGATATTCTGAACAAGGAGAGCGGACTTTTGGGGCTGTCGGGCGTGAGCAATGATATGCGCGACATAAAAAAGGCGGCCAAGGGCGCCGACGTACTGGGTCAGCAATCCAAAACCGCGATAGAGACGTTCATTTACAGGATCGAGAAATATATCGGCGCTTATCTGGCGGCGATGAACGGGCTCGACGCCGTAATATTCACCGCAGGCATCGGAGAAAATAATCCGTGGATAATGAAACGCGTGAAGAGAGACCTCGGGAAGATAGTGGCGAAAAAGGTGAAATTTCTCATTATTCCGACCAATGAGGAGCTTTTGATAGCCAGAGATACGTTCAATATAATAAAATCCAGATTTTGACAGGGCAAAATCTGGATATGTAAACAGCTCGTAGAAATCCAAAATTTGCCCGGTCAAATTTTGGATAAAAAGGAGCCATTAGAAATGCCAAATCCAAAACGCAAACATTCGAAAGCCAGGCGTGATAAGCGCAGGAGCGCGAACAGCAAGATGTACGCCTCCAATCTGTCCGTCTGCTCAAATTGCAGGAAGCCCAGGATGCCGCACAAGGTCTGCCCTTACTGCGGATACTACAAGGGAAAGCCCGTGCTTGTGATTGAAACGTTGGAAGAGAAACAAAAGTAGACGAGCCATTTTCATGATCGGAGGTAGGTATCGGTGAGGATAATAGTCGACGCGATGGGCAGCGAGATTGGGACGTCAGTTGAGGTTGAAGGGGCCATACAGGCGGTTAAGGAGTATGGCCATGACATCATTCTCGTGGGCGACGAAGCTGTAATAAAGAGGGAGCTGCATAAGCGCGGTACGGGCGTTCACGGTAAAATATCCGTGATACATGCGCCCGAGAGGATCGAGATGCATGAACCCGCCGCGCTGTCGGTAAGACGTAAACGTAAATCCTCGATAGTGGTGGGACTTGAAATTCTGAAAAGGAACGAGGCCGACGGTTTCGTAAGCGCCGGCAATACAGGGGCGGTGGTCTGCGCCGCTACGCTTTCATTGAGGATGCTGCCCGGCATCGAGAGACCGGGCATAGCCATCGCGATACCCACCATGACGGGCGTTTCAGTGATAATAGACGTCGGCGCGAATATCGATCCGAAAGCGCTGCATCTCTTTCAATACGGCGTGATGGCTGACGCTTATTGCCGTTACATACTGCACAAATCCAACCCCAAGATCGGCCTCCTGAACGTCGGTGAAGAAGAGTCTAAGGGAACTGAGTTTATCAAGGAAGCGCATACGCTCCTGAGCGAATCCAAATTGAACTTTATCGGCAATATAGAAGGCCGCGATATATACGTCGGAACCGTCGATATAGTCATATGCGACGGATTTGTGGGCAATGTCATACTTAAGGTTTCGGAAAGCGTGATCGACACTTTGGTGAAGCTGATCAAGAAGGAGATCAAGACAAACCCGATCGCGATGATAGGGGCGCTTTTGATAACGACGTCATGGAAGGCGCTCAAGAAAAAGATGGACTATGCCGAATACGGCGGAGCGCCGCTTCTCGGGATCGACGGCGCGTGTATCATAAGCCACGGTTCATCGTCTCCGAAGGCCATCAAGAACGCAATCCGCGTGGCGGCTGAATTCAAAGAACAGGATGTCAATAAACATATTATAGAAGAGCTGGAGATTTACTGATATGTGCGAACCGATCAAGGTAGGGATACTGGGGCTGGGTAAGTATCTACCCGAAAAAGTCCTAACCAATAAAGATTTGGAAAAAATAGTTGACACCACCGATGAGTGGATAGTGTCCAGGACCGGAATAAGCCAGAGGAGGATCGCCAGAGAGAACGAAGCGACGAGCGATATGGCTACGGCGGCTGCGATAGGTGCGCTCAACGACGCAAAATTAAAGCCGGAGGATATAGATCTTATCATAGTCGCGACGATCACGCCTGATATGTTCTTTCCGGCTACCGCGTGCCTGGTACAGGAAAAACTCGGAGCCAGGACGGTTCCTGCTTTTGATATAAGCGTCGCGTGTTCCGGTTTTATTTACGGTATCGCGATCGCGCGGCAGTTTATAGCTTCAGGCGTCTATAAGCACGCGCTCGTTATCGCGTCCGAAAAATTATCATCGATTACCGATTGGACCGATCGCAACACCTGCGTCCTGTTCGGTGATGGCGCGGGAGCCGCGGTATTGGGCCCCGTAGAGTCGGGCGGCATACTTTCGATACATCTCGGCGCTGACGGTAAACAGGGTGAGTTGATAAAGCTTCCGGCGGGGGGATCGAGGATACCTGCCACAAAAAAGAGCATCGAGGACAAACTTCATTTTATAAAGATGAACGGATCCGAGTTATTTAAACACGCTGTCAGGATAATGGCCGACGCAGCGGCTGAAGTGACGAAGCCTCTCGGGCTTAAAGCCGAAGACATCAACCTTGTAATACCGCACCAGGCCAATATAAGGATACTGCACGCAGCCGCCAAGCGCATGGGCCTGACCACGGATAAGATATACCTCAATATAGAGAAGTACGGAAATATGTCGGCTGCCTCGAGCGCCGTAGCCCTGGCGGAAGCTGTCGAGGAAGGAAGAATAAAGAAGGGCGACAAGATAATGCTTGACGCATTCGGCGGCGGACTGACATGGGGAGCGATATTAATAGAATGGTAGACGCAGGATTTATATTTCCGGGTCAGGGCGCCCAGGCTGTCGGCATGGGGAAGGATCTTTATGATAATTTTCCTCAAGCCAGAGAAGTATTTGATAAAGCCGGAGCCATTTTGAAATTTGATCTGAAGAAGTTATGCTTCGAAGGCCCGCAGGAAGAGCTCTCCGCGACAAAGAACAGCCAGAGCGCGATATTGACTACAAGCATAGCCGTTTTAAGGGTTTTTGAGTCATCATCTCTTTACGCGGCATTTACTCCAAAATTCAGCATGGGACTGTCACTCGGTGAATATACGGCATTGGTGGGGGCCGGGAGCATATCGTTCGAAGACGCTCTCGTACTCGTTAGGAAGCGTGGAGAATTCATGGAAGAGGCTTCCAGAAAGAATCCCGGCAAGATGGCGTGCGTTATAGGTATGGAGATAAGCGCCGTCGAGGCGCTCTGTAAGGGGTTCGGATGCGAAGTGGCAAACTTGAATTGCCCCGGACAGATAGTGGTATCCGGGAAGACAAATAATATCGAGCTCTTCGCGAGCTTCGCTAAAGATAAGGGAGCGAAGCGTGTCATAATGCTCGATGTGAGCGGGCCCTTTCATTCATCTTTGATGGCGGGCGCGCGCGACAAATTAAAGGATTTCATAGAAAAAGTACGCATAGACACGCCAAGGATACCTTTTATAAGCAACGTCGATGCCCAGGTCCAGTCCGAGCCCGATAAGATAAAAGAGAATCTTATTTCTCAGGTAGTCTCAAGGACCCTTTGGGAGGAGTCGATGAGGCTCGCCGTTCGGTCGGGAGTAAAGACTTTTTTAGAGATCGGCCCCGGGCAGGTATTAAAGGGTATCGCGAAGAAGATAGATCCTAAGCTGGAAGTCAAAAACTTAGAGACATCCCAGGACATGCGCCAGCCGGTCACGTCTGTATAATTTTCTCAACCCCCCAAAGCCATGAAGATCAAATCCCGTTACAAAAAAATACTACTGTCAATCCTCATTATCCCCGCAATAGCGATCCTTGTAATTTTCATAATTGATCCTAATCTGTTGAGCCCGAAGACGCAGGGTTCGTTTGAGTATATCCGTAAAGGCGAGGCTCTTCTGGATAAGGGTAAATATGTCGAGGCGATCAAATATTATGAGATGGCCTACGCAGCATCTCCGGATAGCGATGAGATCAAGAACGGCCTGGTCTATGCGTATTCGAAGTACGCAGTAAAGTTGGCTGAGTCCGAAAGATATAATATGGGCGTAAAATATCTTTCGAAAGCGAATGATATTGCCGGGAGCGCTTATACCAGACAGAACCTTTCATTGATGTATGCCAAGAAGGCGGTCTTTGAGGCCAGGTCTTCCGACCGGACCAGGGCGCGGGAAGATTTGGATATGGCCCGTGAGATAGCCGGTGATTCTGTCGCCTGCGGGAGAAGTCTCGGCATAACTTTATTTAACGACGCGGTCGTTGAGTTCAAGGCCGGGAAAGAAGATAACGCGATCTTACTGATAAGGACGGCGTTGTCGGTGTATGGGGACAGCAACATATACGAATTCCTGGGAGATATATATTACAAGAAGACGGAATTGGAAAAAGCACGGACCTATTTCAATAAAGCAGCCAAATTGGATCCGGATAATAAAAAACTTGCCGAAAAATGCGAAAAAGTATCAAAGGAAGAAGCTCTCTCCATTAACGAGAAAGCCAGTGTCCTGCCTTACTTCGACCTGCGATACGACGAAGACCTCCCCGTAAACGCGGACCTTACGGCGAAGATACTTGAGAAAGCCTATTTCGATATAGGTAAGGACCTGGAGTATCTTCCCGGGACCAGGACAGTAGTCTTCTTTTATTCGGAAAAGAACTTCCGCGATATATTCAAGACGCGCGACATGGTCAGGGCGTTTTACGACGGTAACATACGGATACCTTTACCCGGATCCGTGTCAGACGAGAAAGAGCTTGTCAGCTATCTGTATCACGAATATACGCATGCAATATTATCCGCGAAGACCAACAACAACTGCCCCGTGTGGCTGAGTGAAGGTATCGCTGTATACGAAGAGTTTAAGTGGACGAGGCCCGGCGCGGCTGTCAATATATCGAAAAATACGGATGATATACCCGTGATCTCCATAAAGGCGATCGATCAGATATTTAAGGATCCCGGGACCAACCCAAATAAGCTGGTGGTGGCGTATATACTTGCCTACACGGCCATCGAATTTATTGTTGATAACTGGGGATTGAAAGGGCTTCACGGAGTGCTCGATGCGATCGCGCTCGGCCGTCACGCCGTCAATGCGATGGACGATGAATTTTTGTTAAGCGAGAAGGATTTCGACAGGAGATGGTCGGATTTTGTGGGTAGTAAGTACATCCAGAAAAAAGGAGGCTAAAGCAATATTATGGGTAAGTCGATTAAAGGGACCAAAACTGAGAAGAATCTGCTGGCGGCATTCGCCGGAGAATCGCAAGCGAGGAACAGATATACTTATTTTGCCAGCGCGGCTAGGAAGGAAGGCTATGAACAGATAGCCAATATATTCATCGAGACCGCGGATAACGAGAAAGAGCACGCCAAGATGTTTTTTAAGCATCTCGAGGGCGGTGAAGTCACAATATCAGCAAGCTATCCGGCAGGTTCAATAAAGGACACCGTAAGTAACCTGGCCGCCGCGGCGGCCGGCGAGAATATGGAGTGGACAAGCATATATTCAAACTTTGCCGATGTGGCCGCTAAAGAAGGGCTTCCCGAAGTCGCGCAGACATTCGAACAGATATCCAAGGTGGAGAGATTCCACGAATCGAGATACAGAAGGCTGATAGCCAATATCGAGAATAAAGAGGTATTCAATAAAAAGGAGAGCGCTAAATGGCATTGCATCAATTGCGGGTATGTCATGGAAGGCGCCCAGGCGCCGAATGAATGTCCGGCATGCAAACATCCGCAGGCGTTCTACGAGCTTCTCAGTGAGAATTTCTAAGGATAGGACGAGGATGAAAGGTTTCCGTCCCGAAGAAATTCTCTTTTCTCCGACTACCGATTGCAATCTCTCCTGCGGCCATTGCGGAATCACGCCCGCGCGGAAGAAACTCTCCGTTAAGGACGCCGGCAGATTTTTGCTTCAATGCAGTAAGCTCGGAGTAAAGAGGATAGGATTTACGGGCGGCGAACCCTTTTTGGCGCTCGATTTTTTATGCGCACTGACCCGAAAAGCTGTCGGAAAAGGGCTCTTATTCGATAGGATAATGACCAATGCTGTCTGGTGGACGAGCGAAGATGAGTTGAAGTCGGCGTTCGGCAGATTACATAATGCAGGATACGACGGTTCCATATGCGTCAGCGTGGACGCGTTCCATGCTCAGAGCATCGTGAAGGTAGCGCGTTTCATTGAACTTGCTGCACGAATATGGAGAAGGCCCGATATGGTATCGATCGCCTATACCCACGGAGCAAAAGGGCCTGAGACGAAGAGAAAATTAAGGGCGCTCTTCGCGCTGGTTAAGAAGATCCCCGGCGAAATATTCATCAGGACTCATAAGATAGCATTCGCGCCCATCGGAAACGCGCTGAAGTTTAAAGTTCCTTGGGACGGCAGGTGGTTCAAGGAAGATTATTGTCAGGGGCCCGGCAACGTATTCCTTGTGGCCCCAGACGGTGACGTCAGGCCATGCTGCGGCTACGCCACGCCGAGAAGAGAGCTTTCAATAGGAAATATCAAAACGGATTCCGCCGCGGCCATTATGAAAAATCTCAAAAAGAATAAATTTGTCCATGCGATATTCAATCGCGGTTTAAACGGAATACGCATCCGTCTGGAGAAGTCCGGTGTGCGTTTTCCCGGCAAGACCGGCAGCCACTGTTACTTTTGCGATTATATACTCACCAAAGTGCCGCGGAAGATCCTCGCAGGATGCCTCATGATGATACTGGCGTTATCTACTCTCATACCAGGCCGGGTTCTTGCCTGGGACATTAAGGCCGGCGAGGAGTGTCCGGAGATACGATCCAGTTTAGTTAAGAAAGTAGCTATACCGAAGTGGTATCACGAAGGCCTTTTTTATGATGGCAAGTCATTATGGCTGGCCAACGGCGAAAAAGGTAATATATGGGTTATAGATACCACGACCGGCTCGGTAATATCGCGCATGGAGCCCCTGGGGGATTTTTCCGAAGCGCTTATCAGGGCGGATAATGGGAGCCTCTTCACGACAGAGTGGTATACCAGGAAGGTATATCGGGTAAAGATTGAAGGCGGCCGATTAATATCGAAAAAGGAGAGCTCCCTTGACCCGGCTCATCCCGCCGGAATCGCATCCAGCGGCAAGCGCCTCTTCCTCATTACCTGGACTAGAGGCCTCGGAACAAAATTTCACCTGGTAGAGATGGATATGGACCTGAAAGTCGTTAGCACGATGCTGATCAGGGATATACAGGAGCCGTGTCAACTTGCGTGGGATGGTAAAGACCTGTGGATCTCGAGCTGGTATACTAAAAAGATCTACAGGGTGGATATCGACAGATGGGAGATCACAGGATATATCAGATCGCCTGTCTCCAAGACTACGGGCATAGCCTGGGATGGCGAATATATGTGGGTAACGGGCACGTATAGCGACTTGTATCAGATGAAGATCGGCAAATGAGGGGAGGCTTCTTTATGCCTTATGCAATAGCTCTTATGTTATCGGCGGCGCTTGTTATGACCTGTCAACCATTCGCGCACGCCAAAGAGAAGGTGATCGAAAAGCTGGAAGTCACATCGAGCGCGTTCAGGGAAGGGGAAATGATACCGAAAAGGTATTCGGGATACGGAGATAACGTCTCACCCGACATTAGCTGGTCAAAGCCGCCGATAGGCACCAAATGCATGGCGATCATATGTGAGGATCCTGACGCGACGATAGGCACATGGACCCACTGGATGGCCTTTAATATCCCTTATAAATCCGGAACATTGCCCGAGAAGATACCCTCCCAGGCCGCGCTGGAAGACGGCACGATTCAGGGTGTGAATGATTTCAATAAGACTGGTTATGACGGGCCTCATCCTCCATATGGCACTCACAGGTATTATTTCAGGGTTTACGCGCTGGACACTCGGGTCACTCTCGCAAGCGATGTGACCAGAGAAGAGCTTTTGCATGCCATGGAAGGCAATATCCTTGCCGAAGGCTCTCTCATGGGCCGCTACGCGAAGTAAGATTTTTCGGCCTACTCAGTAGTCCCTCGCGGGGAGGGTGCCTCGCGGGGACGCAAAATTTCCCCGGCGTTGAAATTTTGCTCTGAAAGTTCGCTCGCTCTTTTTGGCGTGCAGGAATACCAGGGCCAAAAATCCGTGCCCGCTCGCGACTTTCAATGCCCCGCTCGACACCCTCCCCCGCGAGGAACTGCTCATGTCAACCGAAAAATCTTTTGAGGGAGAGAGTGAGCGAAAATATCGTATGATGCCGCACCTTAGGGCTTCATGAAGCGGCGAGTTGAATTTTTTTGGCATAGTGCGTAGTATAACTGTAGGTGCGCAAGGCCCATATGGTTAAGGGAGTAGCTTTACGTCGAGCGAATATGAAAGTGCGTGAATCTGTACACA
This sequence comes from Candidatus Omnitrophota bacterium, assembly GCA_018823705.1. GTDB lineage: Bacteria > Omnitrophota > Gorgyraeia > 2-01-FULL-45-10 > 2-01-FULL-45-10 > CAIMPC01. The sequence goes on from JAHJHP010000055.1 coordinate 32,465, forward strand.
TTATTCGCTCGACGTAAACCTTTGTGCACGGCGAAAATAATTCATCGCCGCGAATGAAGCCCTCAAGGTGCGGCAAAGGTCGGGATGATATTTTCGCTTGTGAAAATAAGTGTTGACAACTTTTCGCGATTTAGTATAATGAGTTCATTGTTAGCACTCTTTTAGATTGAGTGCTAACAAGCGATTTATGGAAATTGAAA
>JAHJHP010000056.1 GCA_018823705.1 Candidatus Omnitrophota bacterium
AGAGTCTTTAGGGGACGTGTCACTTTGGCCTGCCTGCCTGTGGCCTACTTACCGGCAGGCAGGCAGGCCAAAGTGACACGTCCCCTATACACGCCCCCTATACATGTGATATAATACGGCGAAATTCGCCTACGCTTTGATGTTATTCGTAGAAGTTATTCAGTGGCGGGGTAGCTCAGTCTGGCAGAGCAGTCGGCTCATACCCGGCGTGTCACAGGTTCAAATCCTGTCCCCGCTACCACTATAGCGTTCGGCCTTCGGGCCAAAAAATGTAGAGTGTTTTTTGCCCTTCGGCCTGCTAGAGTTAAATGAAGGCAGGGCTAGCGCCCGAACGCTTTTAAGGAAAACCTAAATCGGTTTTCCTTAATATTCCTTTCCCTTATGTTGAAGCAATGGGGAGAGGATCCTAAGCGGGTATCGTTCGGCCTTCGGGCCAAGGTATGTTGAACCACAGAAGTATTTAAAACTAGAAGCAGGACCTATTTCACCACCATAAAGCAGACAATAATGCGCTCGCGAGCCATATTATTAATCCTCATAACAGCAATAGCCCTCTCCTTATCACAAGTACACGCTGAAAACCATGAACGAGAGCATTACCGGGAAGATGTTGTTGAGGCGGACGACAAGGAAATCAAAATAAAGATCGATTCCGACACCGGCAAAGTGGCATCTTTCTGGGATGACGTATCGCAAGGATGGGTTGAGGCGAGTTTAAGCCCGGTCGACCTGAACAGAGCGTATACTGACAAGATAACCGCTCACGATATGCAGGACGAACTCAATCAGATGAAGAACGATACGTGGGATGATCGTTACGGAAGGTAGGAAGATATGGCTATTAATATATTCAGGGTTACGGCCGCTGTCATCGAAAAGGACGGCAAGATACTGATAGCGAAGCGGCGCATAGGCGACCGGCACGGCGGCAGGTGGGAGTTTCCGGGCGGAAAGATAGATGCCGGTGAAACTCCCGAAGAGTGCCTGAAGAGGGAGCTCAAGGAAGAGCTCGGCATAGAAGCCGAGATAGGGGAACTTATCTGCTCGAGCACTTTTAAGTATATGTTCGTTCCGCTGGAACTGTTGGTCTATAAGGTACGCCATATCTCGGGAAAATTTCGGGCGCTCGACCATGATGAGCTGAAATGGGTTGAGCCGTCGGAGCTGGCCAAATATAATTTCGTTAAGGCGGACGTGAAGGTCGTCAAGAAGCTTATGAGAGATATTTACCATGTCTGACGGGATCGCGGGCTCGGAGATATTCGATATCGCGGTTCTCGGAGGAGGCGCCGCCGGGTGCATGGCCGCAATACGCGCTGGAGCCCTTAAAAAGAAGGTGGCGCTCATAGAGCGCAATGATTCCATCGGCAAGAAGATCCTGATAACCGGCAAGGGCAGATGCAATATAACTAACGCCGCGCCGATCGAGACGTTCATCGAAAAGTTCGGCAAGAGCGGAAAATTCTTAAGGACCGCATTCTTTAAGTTCTTTAATACCGATCTTGTGGAATTTTTCCGGCTGCATGGCCTGGAGATGAAGACCGAGCGGCAGGGCAGAGTCTTCCCTGTGACGGACAAAGCGCGTTCGGTCGTGGATGTCCTGGTGACGTCTCTCGCCCAAAGCGGGGTCGAGGTGATCTGTAAGTCGGCCATTCGGTCCATTAAAACCAGCGCCGGATCATTTCAGATAGAGCTGGAGGGCGGGCGTAGCATAAGCGCCAAGAAAGTTATCCTCGCCTTAGGCGGCGCGTCGTATAAGGCGACGGGCTCGATGGGCGACGGGTTTGATATAGCCGTGAAACTGGGGCACTCGATAACTCCTCTTAAACCGGCTCTTGTGCCGCTTACCACTAAAGAGACATGGGTAAAAGATCTGCAGGGATTGGGACTTGAGCATATCCGCCTGACTTTTGAATGCGGCAAAAAGAGACTTCTCTCCGAAATAGGAGAGCTTATGTTTACTCACTTCGGTGTCTCCGGTCCGCTCGTCCTGGATTTAAGCGGTGAAGTGGTCTTCCTGCTGGAAGATCATAAGCCCATCCGTATGCTGATCGACCTGAAGCCGGCTTTAACCGTCGATCAACTCGAGAAGCGAATGCTTAACGATCTAAGCGGGCCGGCCGGGACGCTATTTAAAAGTGTAATGAAAGGTTATCTTCCCCAGAAGCTGATACCGGTCTTCATGCGCCTGGCGAATATCGATTCTGAACGGGAAGCCAATCAGGTCACCCAGAAAGAGAGGCGTCTCGTTCTCAATTTCTTCAAGGCTCTGCCTCTAACGATCAAGGGCGCTCTACCGATAGAAGAGGCGATGGTTACCTCAGGAGGAGTATCGATCCGGGAGATCAATCCGAGGACAATGGAGTCGAGGCTGGTTCCGGGATTATATTTTGCGGGCGAGGTTATGGACGGAGGCGCCCCGAGCGGCGGTTATAACTTACAGCAGGCGTTTTCTACCGGCTATCTCGCCGGCGATAGCGCGGCTGCGTAAACATTATTGAAATGACCCTTATGGCGAATAATTTAATCGAGCAGGTATTGAAGACGATACGGAACTACGAGCTGCTCAAGCCGGGAGACTCAGTGCTGGTGGCGTGCTCGGGTGGGCCGGACTCTGTCTTTCTGCTACATGCGCTCGTTCGCCTGAAGAATAAATTGAAGCTCGGTGAGATAGTGGTATGCAATCTCGACCACGGTTTGCGCGGTATAGAGTCACAGAAGGATTCGCATTTCGTGAAGAAGATGACCGGGGAACTCGGCCTGCAATTCATACACAAGAGAGTAAATCTCAGGAAGCGTCCGGTAAAGGGGCTTTCTACGGAAGAGCTGGCGAGGACGGCCCGTTACAGCTTCTTTAAAGAAGCTGCCGCGAAGTCAAAAGCCGATATTATAGCGACCGGCCATACCCTGGATGACCAGGCCGAGACGATCCTGATGCGGGTGATAAAGGGCGCGTCATTGAAAGGCCTCATCGGCATAGCTCCCTCGAGAAACGAAGGCGCTATCCGCGTAGTGCGGCCGTTATTCGAACTCGAAAAGTCCGAAATTACGGAATATCTGGACAGGGAGAGGGTCGGTTACAGAATCGACCGGACAAACCTTGAGCCGATATATTTCAGAAATGTTGTTCGCAAGGAAATAATCCCGTTCCTCGAGAAGTTCAATCCGCGCCTCAAGAGGGCGCTATTCAATATGGCGGAACATCTACGGGAAGATTTTGAATTTATAGAGAAGGCTAACATCGGGACCAGAGGTATGATCTCTTTATCAAAAGACGGCGGTGTCGAAGTCGGCCTAAAAGACCTGATCGTCCAGCCCAGGGCTATCCAGAAAGATATACTGCGCGACTCGCTCGCGAAAGCCGGCGGCGAGGTGAAAAAATTATCGTTCAGGCATTGGAAAGAGGTCGAGGGCCTCATCAACCGCAAAGCAAAGGGCAGCTCTCTCCATCTACCGGGAGGTATATGCGTCTCGCGAGGTGAAAAGTCCCTCTTTTTTACAAAAATCAAACCTTGATATTGTATTGTTATCTTGATAAGATAACACTCAAAACAAGAACGGAGCCGAAAATAAATGGAACAGAATAAAGATCGCAATAAGAAAGTGCCCCCCTTAAAGAACAGGAGTAACTTCATAGTCTGGTTCTTTATAATCCTCGGCATGCTTTACCTGGTTAACATGTTTAGCGCGACGACGACAGAGAAGCCTGTCCAGGAGATATCTTACGCCAGGTTCTTCCAGATGCTGAAGGATAATAATGTCACTCAGAAGGTGGCCACCTGCGTAAAGGTCGATAATATTCTCACGGGGACGCTTTCGGACGGAGCAAAGTTCATAGTCAACATACCCGATCATGATCAGGAGATGCTGAGAAGCCTCCGTGAAAACGTGAAAGAGTTTGATATAAAGCCCCCCAAGACCCTCTGGATGAATATATTCTACTCGCTCGGTCCGATGGTGCTCTTCATCCTCTTCCTGTGGCTCTTCGTATACCGGGGAAATTCAGCTCAGGGCGGCGGTAGGTTCATGGCTTTCGGAAAGTCGCGCGTCACGCTTGGATCCGAATCGAAAGTGAAGATCACTTTTGAAAATGTAGCCGGAGTCGATGAGGCAAAGCAGGAACTGCAGGAAGTGATCGAGTTCTTGAAAGATCCGCGAAAGTTCCAGCGGCTCGGCGGGAAGATCCCAAAAGGTGTCCTCTTGATGGGCCCTCCGGGCACCGGTAAGACGCTGCTGGCTAAAGCGGTCGCGGGCGAAGCAAGCGTGCCGTTTCTCTCCATGTCCGGCTCCGATTTCGTGGAGATGTTCGTAGGCGTCGGCGCGTCGAGAGTGCGCGACCTGTTCGAGCAGGCGAAAAAATCCGCCAAGGTGAGCGGCCGCGGCGCCATAATATTTATCGATGAGATCGACGCAGTGGGCCGGCAGAGATTTGCCGGCATCGGCGGCGGCCATGACGAGAGAGAGCAGACATTGAACGCGCTTCTCGTAGAGATGGACGGGTTCAATACGCAGGAGGGAGTCATACTGATAGCAGCTACAAACAGGCCCGATGTACTCGATCCGGCGCTCTTGAGGCCGGGAAGGTTCGACAGACAGATTGTCATCGACAAGCCCGATATAGTGGGCAGAGAGGGAATACTAAAAGTCCACGTAAAGAACGTCAAGCTGGATAAAGCGGTTGAATTGAAGTCGATCGCCAGACAGACGCCGGGTTTTTCGGGCGCGGACCTTGCCAATCTCGTGAATGAAGCGGCTCTTCTGGCTGCGCGCCGCAATAAAGAGACGGTAACGATGCCCGAGCTGCAGGAGTCGATCGAAAGAGTAATGGCCGGCCCCGAGCGTAAGTCGAAAGTTATATCCAAGCAGGAAAAGATAATAGTCGCTTATCACGAGACAGGACACGCCCTTCTGGCGCTGGTGATGCCGGGCGCTGATCCTCTGCATAAGGTTTCGATATTGCCGAGAGGTATGGCTCTGGGGTACACGATACGAATGCCGTTAGAAGACCGGTATATAGTCACAAAGGGAGAGCTTCTCGGGCGTATTACGGGTATCCTGGGTGGCAGAGTGAGCGAAGAAATTATGTTCAACGAGCTCTCTACCGGGGCGCAGAACGACCTGGAGATCGCTACGGCCCTTGCCCGGAAGATGATCACGAGGTTCGGAATGAGCGAAAAGCTCGGGCACCTTACATTCGGCCACAGAGAAGAACAGATATTCCTGGGCCGCGATATCATAGAAGAACGGAACTACAGCGACCAGACGGCCCTCGTTATTGATCAGGAGATCCGCAGAATAATAGACGAATGCTATATCAGGGCGAAAGAAGAATTGATCAAGCATAAGGACAAGCTGAAGGCGCTTGCCGAGAAGCTGCTGGAAAAAGAAGTGATGGATATAGGCGAGATAAAAACACTTCTTGGAATAACCACGGATGAACATATTGTCAAGGCTTGATCTCACCCGGCGCGCTTGTGTGATGGGCATATTGAACGTGACCCCGGACTCATTTTCCGATGGGGGCCGTTTCTTTGACAGTAAAAAGGCCGTAAGGCACTCTCTGGCAATGGTCAATGACGGAGCGGATATCATAGATGTCGGGGGAGAATCGACGCGCCCCGGATCCCGCGGGATAAGCGCAGGTGAAGAGCTACGCCGGGTAATCCCGGTAATAAAGGCCCTCGCGCAGAGATCCCGCGTCCCGATATCGATCGATACCATGAAGTCTGAAGTCGCCGATGAGGCTATCAGAGCGGGCGCGACCATAGTAAACGATGTTTCGGGGCTAAAATACGATAATAAGATGGCGTCTGTCGCCGCAAAGCATGATGTTTCACTGATAATAATGCACATGCGCGGTACACCCAGGAATATGCAGTTGAGCCCGCGATATAGAGATACTGTCAGAGATATAATAAGCGACCTGAGGCTTGCCATCAGTAAAGCCGTGAAGGCGGGCGTAGACAGCCGGAAGATAGTGATCGATCCCGGCATAGGGTTCGGTAAGACGCTTCGGCATAACCTCGAGATCCTGAACAGACTGGAAGAATTCAAAGAACTGAAAGCGCCGATATGTATAGGCACTTCGCGTAAGTCGTTCATAGGGCGAGTGCTTGGAGTAGAAGATCCGGGCGAAAGGATCATCGGCACGGTCGCGACGTGCGTAATAGCTCTGATGAAGGGCGCCAGGCTCATAAGAGTCCATGAAGTCAAAGAAGCGTTACAGGCTGTCCGTATGACTGAGAGCGTATTAAAGTCAGGAGTTTAGTGATGGTTAAGCTCGGAGTAAACATAGACCACGTAGCGACCGTAAGGGAGGCCAGAAAGAGCTATGAGCCCGACCCTATACAGGCCGCGAAAGAGTGCGTCAGGGCCGGGTGCGACTCCATAGTCTGTCATTTACGCGAAGACCGCCGGCACATAAAAGACGCCGATGTGAAACGGCTCCGGAAAGTTATAGGTAATCTGAATCTTGAGATGTCGATAGCAAAAGAGATCGTCGACATCGCCTGCAGGATCAAGCCTGACCAGGCGACTTTAGTTCCGGAGAAGAGGCAGGAGATAACGACAGAAGGCGGCCTGGATGTCAGAAGAAACGAAGCGTGTATCAAGCGCGCCGTCGCACGGCTGCATAAAAACGGCATAGCTGTGAGCCTTTTCATAAATCCCTCTAAGGAACAGATAGACGCTACCGTCAGGGTCGGAGCGGGCATTATTGAATTTCATACGGGAGAATATGCTAACGCATCCGGAGCGGCCGCCGTAAGGCGTCAGCTCAACATCCTTAAGAGAGCGGCCGGTTACGCTTCCGGAAAAGGCCTTATCGTTAATGCCGGGCACGGATTGAATTATAAAAACGTGAAGGCTGTAGCCGGGATAAAAGATATGAACGAGCTGAATATAGGCCATTCGATAATTTCACGCGCAGTCTTTACCGGTATCGCGAGGGCCGTAAAAGAGATGGCGGGCCTAATAAGATGATATTGGGCATGGGCGTAGATATAATCGAGATACACAGGATGAAGGACTCGGTAAAGAAGTGGGGCAAGTCTTTTCTGACTAAGATATTTACGCCCAGGGAGATAAAATATTCCACCGCGAGGCGTTTCTCGCACCAGCATTTTGCGGCGAGGTTTGCGGCTAAGGAAGCTGTCGTGAAGGCGTTTGGCGAACCGAATAAGCACCCGATACGATGGACGGATATAGAAGTATTGAATGACAAAGAGGGCAAGCCCGTAATAGAGTTTCATAACGACGCGCTGAAATTGAAAAAGAAGAAGAAGGTCGGAGGCGTCGTAGTAAGTATGTCGCATTCGGACAATTACGCTATAGCCAACGTGATACTTATGAGGCGCGCAAAATGAATATAAAAGACGCTATAAGTTCTTTTCCTAAGAAGGGCCCCGAATCGCATAAAGGCGATTTCGGCCGCATCCTCGTTATTGCCGGCTCATCGGCAGGCACAGGAGCCGCGTACCTCACGTCGCAGGCGGCGGCGCTGTCGGTGAGCGGGCTTGTGACGCTCGCCGTGGGCAAGAGCATATTTCCGGTAATGACCGTGAAGCTTACGGAAGTAATGGTGAGGCCGTTCTTTGAGACGAGAGACTGGTCGCTCGGCCTTCTCGCAGAGAAAGAAATAATAAATTTCAGCGATACAACGGATGCCCTCGCGATAGGGCCGGGAATATCCCGTAATAAAGAGACCCAGAACCTGGTCAGGAACCTTATCGCAAAGGTCGCTAAGCCGGTAGTATTGGACGCGGACGGTATCAATTCTTTCGTCGGCCATCTCGATATGCTGAAAGAGGCTAAATCGAAGCTTGTCCTTACTCCTCACGAGGGCGAGATGGCGCGCCTTCTCGGGATTGAAGTTAACGATATTTCGCAAAATAGAAAAGATGTTGCGCTAAAGTTCGCGAGTGAGTATAATACCGTCCTGGTTTTGAAAGGTCATAAGACAGTGGTCGTCGCGCCGGGCGGCGATATATACGTGAACGAGACCGGCAACGTCGGCATGGCGACGGGCGGATCCGGTGATATCCTGACCGGTATGATAGCGAGTTTCATAGGCCGGGGAACAGAGCCTTTTGCCGCGGCGGTGCTTGGCGCATATTTTCACGGCCTCGCGGGCGATATTGCAGTTAAAGAGAAGGGCGTCTTAAGCCTTCTTGCGACCGATATCCTGAATAAATTACCCGAAGCATTAAAGGCGCTGGGGTAGCTCAATTGGCAGAGCATCGCATTTGTAATGCGAATGTTGAAGGTTCGATTCCTTTCCCCAGCTCCATATGATTTTACATTGCTCTTTATAATTTTTGGTGAGGTACCAAAGTGGCCAAATGGATCAGACTGTAAAAAATGCAGCGTCACGGAGAAATCCGGGATGGAAAAGCGGGTGAATTCAGGGGAGCCCTTAAAGCAACAACTTTAAGGGGAATCCTGAGCCAAGCCTTGAACCAGAATGTGTAAGGTTCATTGAAGGTGCAGAGACTAAGCGCCCGCCGCCTAAAGCCGGTAGTTATAGGCCATGGTGATGAGATAGTCCGAGCCCCGGGGTAACCTGGGGGCCCTTGAAATCTGACGGCTCACGCCTTCGAAGGTTCGAATCCTTCCCTCACCACCATTTATAACTCCTTTATTATCAAGTAGTTACAAGAATTGATTTATTCTCCACCTGTTTGTAAATAGTAAATATTCGAAAATTGCATCCTCACACATTAAAATAATTAAAAAAAGTGTTACTGAGAAGTCAGGGAAGGCGTTGATTAGCGTATAGCCGGTGTCTCTCTGTTCTATTCAATCACCGCCATGTTCGAAACCTACCGTAAAACTATTCCCAAATATCAAAAAATTACTCTTCAAGAAGAAAGGCGTCTCATTGGTCAGGCAAAAGAGGCGATATGGGTAAAACTGATGAGCATATCCTGCTTGCGTGGGTTCTAAATGGACTTTCTGACGACCATCATAATTAGCTTAAGGAAGGTTAATTTATTTTCCTGCCAATAAGCGCATTCTTAGCTTTAAATTCGATCCTTTTATTTCACGCAATTTTTCATCCGATTTTTTCAATTTTGTATTAAAATCTGTCATTCGTTTTAAGAGATCATTTTTTCCCTTCGTAGTAAAATCCTCTTTCTTAAATTCATTTTCGATTTCCTGAAGTTCACCTTCTAGAGAGTCCAAGTCTTTTCCTATTATCTGTTGAAGCATCGGATATTTTATTTTAATATAAATGTTAAAAAGGTTCTGGTCGTACAACGCATCGGCTATTTGCTTCATTATAGAAGCAGATGGGAGCTTACCATGTTTTTCTATCTGGGTGATATAGACAGGATTAACGCCAACCCGTCTAGCCAGTTCATAAACTTTTAAGCCGTATTCTATGCGTTTTTCCCTGACAGCTTTGCCGAGATTGGTATCTCTCATACGCGTATTATAAGTGAAATAAAAACTAACTGCAAGTTATTTTTATGACTTTAAACTTTAAAATCATTAACAACCTAAAAACAATCTAAAAACATATTGACAAAAGGTGTCATATGACCTATTATAGGTGTCAATAGTTTAAGGAGTATTTTATGCTGAAGACAATTCTCGGTTCAAAAACACGGATAAATATATTAAAGTTATTTGTCTTTAATCCCAAAAGGGAATATTATGTGCGGGAAATCGAACGTCTGATCAAAACATCCTTTGATCTTGTACGTAGGGAGCTTATTCATCTGGAATCGATAGGG
>JAHJHP010000057.1 GCA_018823705.1 Candidatus Omnitrophota bacterium
GCGACTGTGGCCTTGGGCTAACCCAAGGGAGATATCTTCACGCTCATTCATACTTAACCTTTTGTATTTTATCATACGCAACCCCTTTCTTCTGGTGTATTATACCAGAGTTAAGTGTTGCGTTAGTAACTTGAGCCCAAGAAGCAACATTTATGAAAAGCTTGGTAATCTTCTGCCTTTTCATTGGAGCATTAAGTACTCTTGTCTATGCAAACGATTACGAACAACAAGAGAAAAATATATCTGATGAGGCAGTCAAAGGGTGTAAGACTCGTGAAGAGAAAATACAAGCATTGCGCCATTTTGTATATGAACATATTAAGCCCGTGTATGGAAAAGGTGTCAACCCAAATGATGTTATGAGCCCAATAGAAAGACTTAATCGCGGAGTTGGCTGGTGCAACGAATCTGCTGAGGTGTTTATGCATCTCGCCCAGTATCAAGGGATCAAAACCCGACTGCTTTTTCTCACGAAAAAAGGGGTGGATTTAAATAATATGTCTGAATGTATGAAAACAAGTCCGCATTCAATAGCAGAGGCATGGGACGGGGATAGATGGGTTATAGTTGATACTTTATTCGATCTAGATATGAAAAACAAAGACGGTAAAATGGCCTCGCGGCAAGACGTTAAAAAAGATATAACTTTGATAAAAAATACTCCTGCAATGAAAGCAAGAAAATCGGACTTAAAACTTACCGATGAGCAATTAGAGGAGTGGCTAAGCTGTTATTATAATCCGCCGCTTTTAGTGGGGGAAATGAATTCACGTTAATACAGTACGGGGGTCATCCTAAAAGGGACCACCCTAGATTAAATAAAGGGGACGTGTCAAAAAAGGGACACACCTTTATGTGGAGCGCCCCAAAGTGACACGTCCCCATAGTACACAGAACAATTTCATGTCAGTCGGCGCATGATAGGGGACGCGCGGAAGGATGCGGCGTTAAAATAGGCCCCGGTCCCATTAGGAGCCATATCTCGTTTAAGTGCATGGAGCAAGAACTGGCTCCAGGAGATGCGGACCTATAATACAAGGAGGTATGTATGTCGTTTTTTGATTATATCCTCTATAGAGTACCTATTATAAATTTGTTCATATTGGTTATAATTGTTTTAACTTATTTTACAGCCGCATATATCTTATTAAGACGTATTACCTATAGGAAATTAGAATTAAGGCGACGTTTTTTTGAAACGCTTTTAGGAGGATTAAAATTAAATACAATTTCAAATGTAGATGATGTTGTAAACATATATAAAGGAATATTTGGCCTAACTTCCGAAAATGTATATTATAGATCTGGACTAAATAGGTGTTTGAGAGAATTTTTAGTTACTTTGATCGCAAAAGAATCGCACAAGAGTAACGATATTGGCCCAGAGAATATTATAAAATGGAAAGACATGATAACTGGATATATAAAAATTATAGAAGAAAGATCTCCATTTGCTGATTTACCTAATGCAGAAAGAGATATTCTTAGTGATATTTCCGCATTCCTCGAAAACGGAAACAAAGAATCAATAAGAAGAAAGATATCAGAATTGACAGCCTTAATTCGAGCGCGTTGTGACAATCTGTCCAAAATAGGTGGCATAAATAAATGGTCTGTTCCTTTGGCCGTAATGGGCATTTTTTTCACTCTATTTTTTGGAATTATAGCACTCTTAAAACAATAAGATATGTATAGATATACCCAAAGCGTATCAAAAATATAAAAAATTATTAAAATAGGGAGATTAGGAAAATGAAGGAACAATTTCAAACGATCGAAAATCATTGGCTATGGATTTGGCTAAAAAATAATGCTATTCAATTAACGATTATAGGCGCCGTTTGTGTATGGATATCCGCCACTTTTTTACTTCCGTTATTTCAAAACATATATGATAAAGCGGTACATGCCAATACAAGGCCCAATATTAAGATAACATCAGTTACTTATAAAGGTCAAATATATCAAGAATCTCCTACGAGTCAATCAGAGGCACTTAATTTCTTTATAGCAATAAGGAACGAAGGAGATGCTAGCGCCTATGATGTTCAAGTTAAAAAGAAAATTCTTAAACTTCCAAGAGGAACATTTGGCTTGAGAACGCCTTCTCTACAAACACCTATTACAAACACAAAATTTGATATACCAGAGCGTAAGGTAGCTATGGATTCTATTTTTATTGATGAAAATCCTACTAATATGCAAGATGTTAGAAACGGTAAGAAATCAATTGCCCTGGAATATGAGATTATTTATTATGGAGATAAAAATAAACGAATCGGTCCATTTGTCTATAAATATCAAAACTCAACCACTGATGGTATTTTTGAAGAGAGCACAGCAAAGGAAAGAATAGACCGAGAGGAGTAGCAGACGTCCTATTTGGGAGCGGAATAAAAGTGGAATAAAGGGACGTTTTCAAAACCCATCCTAGATCTGCTTTATTTCTCATCTTAGAACTGTCCCTACATTTGATTTCATCCAGTACGATGCATAAGATCAGCGTAGATTATTATAAAAGTTGTTTATAGAGGACACAGCTAAGCATAGATTTGAAAACGTCCCTGCGTTCCCCCTTCATAAAATCCCTCACTTTCCACCTCCATTATTTACTATAAAAACCAAAACAAAAGAAGAATCAAAAGGTAGTGCACAGATACATGATACAGATCAGGAAGGTTAGGTAGGAAAAAGATAGTATGCTTTCTATTGATTTAACATAATCCTATGGTATAATTAGGCAAATAAGATAAAAGGCAAACCTATGGTGACATAGGGGCGCAAAATCGCAGATCTAGTAATATTTCACTTATTAGATGGCTGGATTGCCTAGTGCTAAATACTAGTTAATTCAGTCATTTTTTGTTTATAAGCCATTATGACTAAATCAATCCTCAAAAATAGCAGTATGATACTTATAAAAAAGACCCTTACGGTTATTATCATAGAGGTCTTTTTGTTTACAGGCACTTTTGGCTGGGCCAAGGAAGAGAGACTGTTTTCTACTGCGATTGAAAACAAGCTTTTCTCTTCCCATCCGGCCGATAATACCAAGTTAGCCCCACCGTCAAAACTTGAAAGTGAAGACTTCAAATATTCACTTACTGTAGGTGCTATATGCAAACATGTCGAACATGATGGCAACCTAGATGATAAGTCATACTTAAATGATGTATTAGCGCGATTAGATGCAGAGAAGAGTTCTAATATAACGGTATTACCGCATGAGATTATAATTGAAATTCCGAATGAAGGACTAGCTATTCGCTATTTCGATCCTACAAAAGCTAATGTTATAACCCCTTATTCTGATATATCTAAGCTCTCAACAAAAATTATAGGCCCACGGTTAAATAGGCAGATTATTCATAGAATAAAAGCATTACCACCTTTGGGTTCCCGCGTCGAAGGGGTCAGTACACAGGCTGGTATTTCTAATAAACCACAGTTTATTAACGTTATTGAAGATGAGGGATTATATAAATATTTGAATCCTGCTTTTTTACCGGATGGCAGCTTAATCGTAAGGTGCGTTAAGAAAGATGTTGATACAAGCACGCCACACGCTTCTAGTATTGCAAGACTAATTCCTATTGATAGCAATGGCTTGACTTTTAAATTCAGCCGAATTATAGCGGAAAATTCCGAAGATCCTCGGGTCATGTACCTTGGCAAAGATGGTTGGGGTTTGACATTTACAAAACTATTGAAAGGAAGCGGAGAGTTGGAATGGAAAACTTATTTTGTTAGAATTAATGAGAATGGCTCTTTTGCGCAAGACCAGAAACCTGTCTTGCTGGGTAATCCCGAGATAAAAAGTAAAGATGGATACATTGTAGTATTAGATAGCGGTGAGACAATACTTATTGACAGGGCTAATATTGATGGCACGATTCCGGCAATTCAGTTTTACAAATTTAATGATTTACAATCTTTATTAAATTCTAAGAACAGTTATTGGGCTGAAAACACGGTAGAAAAAAATACCATAGAGATTTTGAGTGCAGGCAACAAAGGCGGGCACGTTGGTTTTAATACGATTGCAGGGATGGTTAAGTATCAAAATAAAGATGGAAAGAAAAAAGAAGCTTTGCTTGCCTTAATACATAGAGCAAAAGTGGTCGACGAAAAAAATAAAAAATATATAACAGCAGTTGTGCTTTTTGACCCGGAAACATTCAGGCCCTTAGGTGAACCGGTTAATATTCATGAATTCGACGGTTCGATGTTGGGAGATGTCGCGGGAGTTGTTTATGAAACGGCTGCCAGGATAGAGGGTGATAAGCTCGTATCTTATGCTGGGATATGTGATTCTAAAATTGCCCGATATGAAGAGCCGCTTGAAGCGGTGGTTCGCGCATTTTTTAAAGGCCAATCGTCAGCTGTCAGCTTACCGGCACGGGGAACAGATGAGATGGGAAATAGGTCGCCTGCCGGTCGCCAATCCGCGAGAGGGATAACAACTATCGATTTGTCATCGATAGCCATAGCATCACAAAATCAAGCTACTGAGGCTCAGGCATTGGATCAGACGAATCTATTTAAGGGATTACTACAACTTTTAGATGATGTTATATTACCTGCCGAAGGCCGCATATTCTTTGTCCCGGTTAAGGGTAGTAACATATCTCCTTATCATACTACGAGAAGCGACGTACTCTACGCTTTTAAAGGGGCAAATTTTAAAAATATAAAAGTCGTTTTTTATGATGGGACAGAAGAAGATTTGATGAAAGTTTATATCAAGACTATCGGTTCTTCCAATAGTTCCGGCTCTCTATGCCTGGCCTATATAGACTCGAACCAAATAGATGAAAATGCTTTCAGGAAGCATAGTGAGAAAGACGAAACATTTAAATGGATCCGCGAAAACGTTCCACAGGGAGTTCTGGTAGAGGAATTATTTATGCACGTTGCGTTAGGATTGCTGGTCCTTGACTATGTAAAGAATAGCTCTGATTTCGAGCATAAGAAAAAGCTCCTGGAGATTATCGAGAAGATGGTAGATAATGATGAAAAAGATATAGATTTATTGAAAGTTGACCTTAATAATATCTTCTCCTTTTCTTTTATTCTAAAGCTGAAGAAGATTACCATGATAGATATCAACAAAGATATGCATAGCAGAGAGCGCTCCCTCGCAGAGATATTAACAGCGGCGTAAACGAAAAATTCTCTTTCTTAAACTAGGGAATAAAGGGACGTTTTCAAAACCCATCCTAGAACTGCTTTAATTCTCATCTCAGAACTGCCCCTGCAATTGATTTCATTCATTACCATGCACAAGATCAGCGCAGATTGGTATAAAAGTTGTTTATAGAGGACACATCTCCTTAACAAAGCAACGTTGTTAGGTATGAAATAGATAGTTGCTTTCTATTGACTTAACAGTACTGCATGATACAATGACTTCACATATCATGTTTACACTTATTAGAAAGAGGCAGGTCTATCATAAGCTCATAGCGCTTGTGACCGCCTCTTTCTTCTTTTTAAGCATTTTTACTGCAGATGTTCTCGCCCTCGCACCCGAATCCAGGCTTAAGCCCTTCTTCGAAAAACATGACGTAAACTTCCAGGATATTGCCACCGTAATGTTAGCTGCCGGCCAGTTAAGGAGCATGCTTGCAACCGGAGACGCGAGACAAGGCAATATTGTAAGATTGAACAGATTATTTCCGAGCGGTGAAGTAGAGATAAAAAATGATATCGAGCAAGGCACTCTCAGGTGCTCCGGCAGAGAATATAACTACGCCGTATTCCGTTTCAAAAAAGAGAACAAGACGATCGAGGCCCGATTCTTCAAGGACTATGACAAACTTACCGATGAAGAGCTGCTGGAGTTAGGTGTAAAGAGCGATGAAGATAGGCGCCATTTCAATTCCCCGGAGAATCCTGCCCTAAAAGGTGTGTGGTTTGTAAATCCAAAATCAGCGGGCCCTGCGTCGGTGGTAGGATCGAATAAACCGGATGCGGCAGAATCGTCCGAACCAAAGTACAGCACTGAAAAAGGTGCCGGGCGCAGTTCTTCTTCGAGGGAGTTTATCGAAGACGAGCTTGGGTCGCGTATGATCATTGAGCGCGACGGGATAAGCTGGCTGAACGCGAGATTGTTCGAAGAAGTTACCGGGACCTTATTGGTCGGCAGCGCGCGATATCTCGGTACGGAGGACGGCCTTGCTCCGTTTGATGTGTTGGGAGACCTGGACGTTGGGTATATCGATAAAACCCAAGATGATGCAGCGCGAATGGATCGATTGGTAAATGATCTGGAAAGATGGGGCGTGCGAAATGGCAAAAGAAAGACCATGAAAGGTAAGGTCTGGCAACAATTGATCTTTTCTTGCGGTAAAAAACTGGTGGATATCGGATACCGGACCAGCAGTGCGCATTCCTGCGAAACTACAAAATCATGGATAGACAGATTTTCCGAAAACTTAGCAAACGAAGAAGACCCATCGGTTACGCAAAAGATAAAGAGATACCTTCAGGTCGAATATTATTATGGTGCCAAGGAGCGGTACGGCAACAATCTGCGCCGATATATCGCATGTAGAAACAATCCGGCCGAGTTTGAAAAATTGTACTTGTTATTGAAAGATAATGAGATCGGGCTTCTCATAAAAGAAGCCGGTAGGCTTACGGATGATGATAGGTCAAAGCGTATCATGGATAGGCTGATGCAACATGGGAACAGAGGCCGCTCATCCCGGCTGAACCCGGAGAAAAAACCGGATTTGTCAGACTTGTCCGACGCCGCAATTGATACTTTAGTCGCCACACAGACCGAAGCCAGGAGAGTCCACGATGAAAACATGAAGATCGAATATATGCCAACCATACCCGACAAAACGATTTTGTGCCACATCGTTACCAATTCGATACTTCCCGTTCAGCAAAGGGATATGCTAAAGACACTTGAACAAGAGATGAGAAGTGAAAAGTACGGTGAGAAGGTAGTTTCGCTTTCGATTGCGGCTTCAGCCAGCCCGGAAGAGTTTATGGCAAAACTAGAAATGGTAAAAGCGCAGATCGAATTACAATATCAAGATTATGCGGTCCAATTTGATGTTGCCTGCCCCAGTAAGGACCTTGTGAGTAAAATCCAAAGACTGGGCATGCAGGCCCTCGCTTTCACAAAAGAAGGAGATGGTGATATCATTCAGGTCGAAGGCATTATACTGGCATTACGCGCTCTTCAAACCGGCAGTATAAACAATCTTCTCGATGTCTATAAGCTTCTCACCGGTAGAGAGCAAACAGTCGGCACAAATGATATCAATGAATTAGCAAAAATGATGCTATTTATCCTGCCTGTCAGAAAAGTAGATGTTAATGCGCTCGGTACGCTGAATAGGATCATGGAAGAGAATATCAAGACCGCAGCATAATATTCAAGATATCCAAGATGCTCTAAAAATAAAGAAAATAAAGGGACGTTTTCAAAGTTCATCCCAGACCTGCTTTATTTCTCATCTCAGAACTGTCCCCTGCATTTGATTTCATCCAATACCATGCACAAGATCAGCGTAGATTATTATAACGGGTATTTGCAGGGGACCATCTAAGCATATATTTCAGCCAGAGTATAATGCTAAAAATCAAACTATTATAGACCCTGGGCCGGATAGGTACATAGTGTGTTAAAGTATATTGGCATTTTAACGAGACATACGGTATAGTTAAGATTGGTTTACAATCGTTAACCAATAAAATATGGTTAGCAAGATGTAACCGCATAAAAAAAGGGGACACGATACTCATTTATGATACCCAAAGAATCAGCATTGTGTTCCATGACTGTTTTTGTAGTGCTTATGGCGGCGTTGGTTTGTCCTGCTGCGTCTTACGCCGAAAAATCACCGGCCTCCATTTTTGCCGAAGAATCAAATAAGGTAGTTCTGATTGCCTCCGCCGGTGGCGCTAAGGATTCAGTTATCGGAAGCGGTTTTGTGGCAGGACCGGCAGGCCTTATTGTAACAAACTACCACGTGATAAAGAACGCCAGGGAAATCGTCGTGAAGTTTCGGGACGGTCGAATGTATAAGGCTCATGTTATCAAGCGGGATCCCGGTAAGGACATAGCGCTTCTACAGATACCGGCCACAAACCTTAAGCCCATCTCTTTCGGCGATAGTGACAGCGTGGCAATAGGTGAGCGCGTTGTGGCGATCGGAAACCCTTTGGGGCTTGAGCAGACAGTATCCGACGGATTGGTTAGCGCCGTGCGCGAACGTGATGGAGTGAAATTTTTACAGCTGAGCGTACCCCTGTCTAAAGGAAGCAGCGGCAGCCCTATCTTCAATTTGCGCGGAGAGGTGATAGGCCTGATGACCTTCAGCCTCGAGAACGGCAAAGACCTTAACTTCGCAGTACCCGTAAATTATATCACTCCTTTGGTCGGTTATAGTCTGACGCTTCACAGCAAGCCCAAACCTTCCCTGGTAAATGGTGTTTACGCGGTTAAAGCCGGCGATACGCTCTATAACTTGTCTAAAAAATTTGATGTAACGGTCGATGATATCATGAAAATAAATAATCTCAGGAGTAGCGTTATCCGTGTCGGCCAGGAACTCCGCATAAGGCAGAGGGGTTCCCGTTTATGATCCCGACACCCCTTGTCATAAGCATGATTTTGGTGTAAACTCTCAATCAGAAATGCGTTTGGGTTTTACCGGGCAAACCATAGAATCTCTATGGCCGGTGAAGTGTACCCGTGGAGTGGAAAAGATGATGAGAAATTTTATCCTTATCCTGGTATTGACAATCGCAGCGGGGGGATTGGCCCTTAATCATTGCGAAGTTTGCCTCGGCGCTCAGACCGTTCTGGCCGCGGAAGGCAAAATAGACGCGATAGATACTTTCAAGTCAACCGTAACAGTAAAGTCACTCGCTCTGTACCCAACCATCACTTACAGGGAAATCCCTCTTTTCGTTGCGTCAAACTCAAAGATAATGAAACACGGCAGCGTTTTAAGTATATTCGATCTTACCATGGGAGCTCCGGTGGCCGTTGAATATATCAAAGAGTCTGGTGCTCCAAATACATTGGTGAACATGACCATCACTAAGTAAAGGTTTTGCGTAATCGTTAAGAAGTTGCTTTAGAGAGGAGCAGCATGAAGAAAGTTATATTTGCCGTCGGAACGGTTTTCCTGGCAGGTCTTTTATCTACCATTCTGCCATGCGCCGCCCAACCGTCCGATTATCAGTATAAAGAGACGGAAAATGTTGTCAATCTTGTCAATGACGCGGCTCGTCTCATTGAAAAGAAAGGGGAGGCGGCGTTCCCGGAATTCAGAATAAAAGATAGCGCCTGGAGGCGTGGAAATCAGTACATCTTCGTCCTCGACGCCCGCGGCAACATGATCATACACCCTGACCCGGCGCTTGAAGGGAAGAACCAGATAGGCCTGGAAGACGTGAATGGAAAACTCATAGCGGCGGGACTTATTAAGATAGCCGTCGGTTACAAGAATAAGAGCGAGGGCTGGTTCCATTACCAGTGGCCGGAGCCGGGGAATATCTTTCCCGAATGGAAGAGCGTTTTTGCCAGGTCGGTCATCTCTCCGTCCGGAAAGAAGTACATAGTCTGTTGTGGCCTGTACGACGCGCGTATGGAAAAAGGTTTCGCGGTAGAGTTGGCCGATATGGCGGCGGAAAAGATCGAAAAGTCCGGTGAAGCGGCATTTAAGGATCTGCGTGATCCGGCAGGAGAATTTTTATCCAAGGATACCTACGTGTTCGTGATCGGCCCGGACGGAAAGAATCTGGTGGATCCCGCTTTTCCCAGCCTCGAAGGCACAGATATGTTAAGCATCAAAGATGCCGGCGGTAAAGAAACATTCAGGGATATGATGGAGACTGTAAAAGCCGATGGTTATGGCTGGGTGGATTACATGTGGCCGAGACCCGGTGACTATATTCCCTCAATGAAATCCTCCTATGTTAAAAAGGCCGTATTCGGCGACAAATGGTTTCTGGTCGGCTGTGGTGTTTACACAGGAAGCGATCCCAAAGAAGAATCTTCCGCTTTCAAGTTGAATACGGTCCAGGTCATCCGGGTGGTTGCGGACGCGGCCAAACTACTTCAAGAGAAGGGCGAGAACGGTTTTCCGGAGTTTAAAAAAGAGGTAGAGCGGTGGGAGGCCGGAGACACCTATATCTTTGTCCTGGATACAGATGGCAATATGATCATACACCCGGACCCCGCGATCGAAGGAAAGAATCAGATCGATCTGAAGGACGCGCGCGGCAGGCCGATCGTCAGGATGTTCATCAGGAAGACCTCGGAAAGCGGCGGGACCAGCTGGACGCATTATCTGTGGCCGAAACCCGGCAGCATCTTTCCCACATGGAAGAGCACTTTCGTAAAAAAGGTTAGTGTGCCTTCCGGCAGGGCGTATATCGTGGGCTGCGGCATATACAATATGAAGATGGAGGAAAAGTTCATCATCGATGTGGTCGATGAGGCAGCCGCGCTTATCGAAAAAGAGGGGCCCGCCGCGTTTGACCTGCTTCGCGACAAGACAGGCCCGTTTGTGTTTCTCGACACCTATATATTTGTAGATACGCCGGAAGGCGTTGAAGTTGTAAACGGCGGTTTTCCGAGCGTTGAGGGGAAGAACATCCTGGACTTCAGGGATGCCAATGGAAAATACCTGACGCGCGAATGTATCGACATGGCGCTTAAAAACGGTACGGGATGGGTGGATTATTTCTGGCCAAAACCGGGAGAGGCCAAGCCCTCGAAGAAGCATACTTACGTGAAGAAAGTAGAATACGGCGATGAAACATTCATTGTTGCGTGCGGAGCGTATTTTTAAGGATGTAGAGGGCGCCAAAGGAGAAGTGAGATGTTTGATCAGATAATAAGGCATAAATATTTTTTCCATATCGCAATAGCCATTGTTGTGTTAACCGTGACCATTTTATTTATAATTTATAACTGAATACATTTATCCGGGACGGAATAAAAAATAAATAACTGTTACTCTGAAAGAGGCCATGTTTCAAAAAGCAGGAGCATCATACAGAATACTCGATTTTGTTAAGCGCAATGGCATGTGGTTTAAAGTAGTCTTGATTATTAGTATATTGGTTAGGCTCTATCTGGCTATTTTTACCGAAGGGACATATGACATAGATATATGGGGCCGGCATATAGCAGGTATTAACAAAACGGGTTTAATCGGATATTATAACGCCACTTATGGTAATGACGGACTCAATAACCATCCGCCGGCTATCAGCAGTTTCATGGTTTGGATATCTTATGCGGGTGGTTTACTTCATACGCCGTTTAAAATCATATTCAGATTATTCTTCACATCCCTGGATTTCGCCGTCGCTTTTTACATATTAAAAATTCTTATAAATAACCCGTATAAATATCTTCTCACCTCGATATATTTACTAAGTCCTGTCACGTTTATATTATCCGCATATCATGGCAATACCGATTCAAGCATAGGATTGTTTATTTTGGCGGCAGTCTATTATCTGTCGCGAAAAAAATATATGCTCTCAGGCTTTATTCTAGGGCTTGGATCATGGATAAAATGGACTGTTTTTTTACCGGCGCCTGCCCTCTTTTTTGTTATTCCGGGAATAAAACATAGAGCGCGATTTGTAACAGCAACCGCCGGCGCGTTTCTCTTAGGCCATTTCCTGGTATTATTGAAAGACCCTAACGCCCTTATCAACAATGTAGCGAAATATGGCGGGCAGATGATACAGACTACCGCCGGCATACCTGTCTGGGGGAATAGGATTTTTTATCCCGATTTCACGCTGATTTATTCAAAATTTTTTAATTTTCCAACGCCGGAGCTTTTTCAAAAATGGCTGCAGTGGTCTTTGGGCCATAATAGCGCTTTGATCTTCATCGTTATTGTCGCGTATTCCTGGCTTCAAAGACATAGAAGAGACGGCATCGGGATAGGCAGGACAGTGGCAGAAGTTTTTTGTATATTGTTCGCTATAACCAATTTCTGGTCTTTTCAATATTTTGCCTGGGCAGCGCCCTTCTGGGTCTTCCTGGGCCCTGTGTTATTTTTAGCAGTAGCTTTCTTTACGTCCGGCTATATCTGGTTACTGTACAGCTTTGTATGCGGCTCCTATTTGCTTCTGGGGCGGTGGGATTTCATAGGCCATCCATATTTACCCGCGCCTGTGTTGTTTTTTAGGAATGCGTCGATTTTATTATTTGTTACCTGCAGTATTTACTTTTTTTACTCTGCGCTATCAAAAAATATTACCGCTTTCCTTTTTAAGCGGATACGACATTAATAACTTTCCAGGAGGTGCTGGTATGAAAAAAGCGCGTTTCCTTATTCTGACAGCGGTTCTTTTTTGCTTTCAATCCGCATCCTATGCCCAGAACTACGATAATAATAAATCGAGCGATATCCACGAGGTTAATGCCGAGGCCTCGGACCAGCTGCGGCCGGGTATGAAACTCATGAAGGTTGGCGGTATAAATATGTTGGTCCCTGAAGGCACGAAATTTTATAAGCAGGGTGCGCAGGTGAAGATGGAACAGGCCGGCGAATATTCCGCGCGAAGATTTAAAGAAATGGACGAGCGTCTTAGCAAGACCGATGAACGTATTATGAAGGTGGAAATGGCCAACGAAGACGCTGCGCGAATATCCAGAGAGATCGATGAGCGCCTCAAGAAGACGGAAGTGGCCAGTGAGGACGTCGCGCGAAGATTTAAAGAAATAGACGAGAGTTTTAGCAAGTTTAGCAAGATCGATGAACGTATTATGAAGGTGGAAATGGCCAACGAAGACGCCGCGCGAATATCCAGAGAGATTGATGAGCGCCTCAAGAATACGGAAGTGGCCAGCGCAGACGCTGCGCGAATATCTCATAAGATGAGCGCGCGCATTACAAAAATGGAAAAGAAAGATAGCGGGATGAGTAAAAAGATACAAGAATTAATCACGCACATAGACAAAAAATAAATCAAAAGGTGCTATCCTGCGCGGAGACTGTTGGGAAAGGTATATTTAGCCCATCATTGTCATTGCGAGGAGGATGGCACTTTTTCAGGGTAATTATGACCGATTGGCATCCGCCCGTTCAATGTCCCAAATGCGAAAGCACCGATACTCGTTTTGTCGAGCCTTGTTACGAGAGATCTGTCTATGAGTGTAATATATGCGGCTGTAGGTTTGAGATAGAAGAGGATTAATACAAGACACCAAAGAATTAGTATTGTGTCCCCTGATTTCCAAGAAAGGA
>JAHJHP010000058.1 GCA_018823705.1 Candidatus Omnitrophota bacterium
TCTCTTGAGATGCTTTAAGTTCGGCGGCTTCTTTGGCTGCTTTCTCTTGAGATGCTTTAAGTTCAGCGGCTTCTTTGGCTGCTGTTAGTTCAGCGGCAGCTTTAGCGGCTTCTGCTTCCTGTGCTGCTTTTAGTTCAGCGGCTTCTTTGGCTGCTTTCTGCTCAGCTTTCTGGGATGCTTTCAGATCGGCTGCTTCTTTGGCTGCTTTAAGTTCTGCTTGCTGGGTCGATTTAACAGAGTTAATTATTGAGTCGGAGTCCTTATACCCGTCTCCGCCTAAATCCTTAATTTCCGCTCCCTTGTTATTATAAACGGTGGTACTTATCACCGCACCTGTGGCATCCATAGCATACTGAACCAGTAACTCCGCCCCCATTCCCGACTGAGAGCCACTATCAGGGATCGATATGTTAGTTACGCGCTCAATCAATACTCCGGACGCACTATAGTGTGATTCGGTTACGGATGAGCCGGTCACCTTGCCATTCGCATCATAAGCTGTACTATTGGCTACTTCCACCAGGATCGTGCCGGCAGCGTCAATATTAGTAGCCTCTGTATATGAATTTTCCATTGCTCCGCTAGCGGTATCAAGTTTCACGCTCTCTACAATATGAGAGACGAGCATACCGCTACTGTCATAGGAGCTGGCAGAATATTCCGCTTTTTGCAGGATGCCATTACTATCATACACGCGGGTAGCGCTTTCCGAAACGGTCAGCGCGCTCTCATCACCGTAAGCTGATAATGTCTCCGCTGAATTTAATATTACCCCCGTATCCACGCCTATCACTATCGTCAGGGCATGGCCCTGTTCGGCTTCGAATGAAACCAGAATATTCCCGTCCTCATCCGTGGAATAGTCTGTCATAGTGAACACGTCCGCTCCGGTCGTATATTTGACGTAATCTATGACTGTCGACATCTTACTTATCAGGTTGCTGAATATCTGCGCATCGCTGGCATCCAGTACATTGGCTTTTTCAATATTCAGCTTCGCCCTGAGTTCGGAAGTGATATTTGAGTTATAAACGACAAGCAAGTTTTCATCCGCTACGGGGTTACTATCACCGGTAAAATTAAAATCATGATAGTTGGCGCGATCAATGACGGTGGAAAGATCGCCAAAAACTATGGCATCCTCTTCGGTTACAGCGCCGCCTGCATTAGTATCCAATTTTGTAAATGCGCCCCCATCAATAGTTGCCGGCTGATATGTACCATAGTCGGTAACTGAGTCAAATGTTTGAGCGCTATCTTTGACGATCATCTGGCTGCCTTGCCCCCTAAATACAAAGCCAAAAGCCGGCATATCAACAAAATTAAACGAGGGGACGTTGACGCGCTCATAAACTTCTGCAGCCTTGGCAATGTTACCTGTCACCAATATAAGATCCAGCTTTGTAACTTTGCCATCTCTAGTCACGTCTAATTTACTCCTAACAGCAGCCGGCAGACTGTTTGCATACATAAGAGCTTGCGCATAACCAGACTGTGCCGAGACTGTGTCGTAAGCATCCACCGTGCCGTCTTTGTTAATATCTATGGGGTTTGCATTCAAAGTTGTCGCGAAATCCGCTATCTCTTCCATCACTTCAGGGGTGATCATAACCATGGGAGATCTGAGTGAAATTCGCTTGTTTGTTGTCACGGATTGAGCCGTAGCAAAAGAAGAGTCCGATGCCAGAAAGACGGCCATTAAAAAAGAGATCAAAATCAAGATTTTAGTCTTCATTTCATCGCCCAATATGTTATACTTTTAATAAGTCTTTTCTATCTAGTTAAAGTATATCATTAAAAGACAAAAAATCAAGTATAAATAGCTCAGTTTTTGATGTTCTAACATATAGGATAAATGCGTTAAGTAAAACTATAGGTGATAATATAATTTGGGCATTCTCAGGCGGGTTGTACACGTATGAATGGTTTCCATAGGGACACTTTCCCAATTGGCAGCGGATCCGGCCCTCTTTAACTAACAAATTAAGGTCGCCGATGGCGACACCTTTTTAAAAGGATAAGATACATAAGAGAAGGAAAATCTTTTTCCTTCTCTTATGATATAACTGACTTCTGTTTTTGGACTGGTGGTTCTAAAGGAAGGGGGTGACAGCTATCCCGCTATTAGTATACCCATAGCAGCGGGATAGCGCCAAAAGGGGGAAACGTAGTTTCCCCCTATGGAAATTTTGCCCCGCTTGTGATTATCTACAAACGAGGCAAAATTTGGCGTCCCTGGCCTGATTCGAACAGGCGACCCTCTGCTTAGAAGGCAGATGCTCTATCCAGCTGAGCTACAGGGACGATTATGATTCAAAATCTCTTTCAAATATTTTCTTCCAAAACTTGTCTTGAGTCTTTTCTCCCGATTTCTAGCCTTAAGACGTGTCGGATATTCTTCCATATGAAATAGTGCCCATGGCATATAATGCTTTGTTGATTTTACCCTTCCAGAATTATGCTCTTCTATCCTGACATTTACATCTGACGCCAGGCCGATATAAATCCTGTTGTGAGTTTCTGAGAATATGGCATAGATATAGTACATACTTTTAAGGCAGATGCTCCCTGCCTGCCTGCAGTCGTATCCTTGCAGGCAGGCAGGTATCCAGCTGAGCTACAGGGACGCGTTACTCCGGAAAAACTTTCGGTGTAGGGCAGGTTTAAACCTGCCCTACACATTCCTGGTTCTTAGTTTATACCAAAATCTTCCAACTAACAACTAAGAACTAGTGACTAGGGACTAAAATGGTCGGGAAGGCGAGATTCGAACTCGCGACCCCCTGGTCCCAAACCAGGTGCGCTAGCCAGCTGCGCTACTTCCCGAAATCAATGAGCTCTTTCAATAAAGCCGGCCCTACAGATATTTTTTGAGAAAAGCGCGGGCTTTCTTCAATGCCTTCGACCGATGGCTCATCCTGTCTTTTACCTTAAGCCCCAGCTGGCCAAACGTCTTATCATATTTTGGGATGAGGAAGATCGGGTCGTAACCAAACCCGTACCTGCCTTTCGGTTCAAAAGCGATAAGCCCTTTACAGTCCTCTTCGATAACCTTCATTACTTTGCCGTTATCCGCAATACAAACAGCGCAAACGAATCTTGCCTTACGCCCGGAACGAGCTCGATCTCCCAAAAGATCAAGCACTTTACGATTATTGGCCTTGTCGTTCTTTGCCAACCCGGCGAAGCGAGCGCTCTTTACGCCTGGAGAACCGCTCAATGCTTCAACGCATAATCCGGAATCATCCGCTATGGCCAGTCCTTTTACAAAAGCTGATACGATAATCGCCTTCTTCGCCGCATTCCCCTTAAAAGTGCTCTTATCCTCTACTATCCTCGGTATTTTTTGGAACTTTTTCAATGATACGACATCGGCTCTAGCCGTCCGTAAGTATCTCTTCAGTTCGTGAAGCTTCTTTTCATTCTTCGTCGCGACAACCAGAGTTCTCATCCCGTTAGAAATTTTCAGACATTCGTGTATGTAGCTGTTTCTAACGGGACTCATCACCGGATCAGGCCCTTCAGCGCGTTCTTCTGGATCGATATCAGCTCTTCCACGCCTCCCTGGGCCAGCGCCAGTAACTTTTCCATGTCATTTTTGGTAAATGGCTCTCTCTCGGCGGTACCCTGCACTTCTATAAAACGTCCGTCGCCCGTCATGATAATATTCATATCGACTTCGGCATTCGAGTCCTCCTCGTAGTCGAGGTCCAGCGCAGGTTTACCGCC
Source organism: Candidatus Omnitrophota bacterium (assembly GCA_018823705.1). GTDB lineage: Bacteria > Omnitrophota > Gorgyraeia > 2-01-FULL-45-10 > 2-01-FULL-45-10 > CAIMPC01. The sequence continues at coordinate 3,730 of JAHJHP010000058.1, forward strand.
CAGCATTCCTACGCTCACAGCCGCTACGTAATCCGATACCGGCACTTCCGATATGATACCGTCTTTATTCAATTTTGCCAAAGCCAGGACGAGCGATATAAAACTGCCGGTGACACTCGCGCATCTGGTGCCGCCGTCGGCCTGGATCACATCACAGTCGATCCATATTGTGCGCTCGCCCAGCTTATCCATGTTCACAACCGTCCTCATGGATCGGCCTATAAGCCGCTGTATTTCATGCGTTCTGCCTCCGAGCTTGCCCTTTGAGGCCTCGCGTGGAACTCTGGATTTACATGAACGCGGTATCATGCTGTACTCGGCAGTAACCCAGCCCTTCTTCTTGCCCTTCAGGAACGACGGAACGGTCTCTTCAACGCTCGCGGTCGTTATCACTTTGGTATTACCGAATTCTACGAGGCAGGAGCCTTCGGCGTATTTAATATAGTCCTTCGTTATCTTGATCTTGCGAAGCTCGTTATCTCTTCTTCCGTCTTGCCTTGTCATAAATATCTCTTCCTTTCGAATCTATTCCTACGATAAGCGGAAAATCTCTGACTTCCAGCCTGTAAACGGCCTCGGGGCCAAGCTCTTTAAAGAGCACAGCCTTCGCGGATATTATCTTTGTCGAAAGGAGCGCGCCTATCCCGCCCGTCGCAAGGAAATATATTGAGGCATTTTTCCTGATGGCTCTTCGCACTTCGGTGGACCTGTCGCCTTTACCTATCATTGCCCTTAAGCCCAGCTTTAAGAGCGCCGGCGTGAATGCATCCATGCGCGAGCTCGTCGTAGGCCCGCATGAACCTATCGCCCTCCCCGGCCTCGGCGGAGTGGGTCCCGCGTAATATATTACGGCATTCTTCAGATCCAGCGGTATCCGTTTGCCGGTCGTTATCATATCGGACAATCGCTTATGTGCGGCATCTCTTGCCGTATATATCACTCCGCTCAATAATATCTCGTCTCCGGCCTTAAGCGCCCCGAGAGCATCGCGTGTAACGGGTGTGGTGATATTTTTCTTTGTCATAATATCCCGGAAGCGCTCCTTGTCGCATGACAGCTAACATTTACGGCAACAGGAAATCCGGCGATGTGAGTAGGATACTCCAGCATATTAACTCCCAGCACCGTCGTCTTCCCCCCAAGCGCCATGGGTCCCATGCCGAGTGAATTTATTTCTTTCGTCAGCTCCTTTTCGAGTCTCGCCAGGCGCTTATCGGGGTTTACGCTATCGATCGGCTTAAGGAGCGCTCTCTTCGCGAGGCCGGAGGCCATATCAAATGTTCCACCGATGCCTACCCCCAAAACGAACGGCGGACACGCATCAGGACCTGCTTCTTTAACCACATCTATTATAAAAGCCTTCATCTCTTCGACCGATGCGGTCGGTTTAAGCATCTTTATTCTGCTCTTGTTTTCACTGCCAAAACCTTTGGGAGAGACGGCTATCCTGATCTTATCGCCGTCAACTATCTCCGTCACTATCACGGCGGGCGTGTTCGTCTTTGTATTTGCGCGGAAGAAATGATCGCTGACTACGGATTTCCGCAGATATCCTCTTGAATACGCTTTCCTGACGCCGTCATTTATCGCTTTACGCAGATTTCCTCCCGTGAGCCTGATGTCCTGGCCTATCTCAATATAGACGAAAACCATTCCGGTATCCTGGCATATCGCGATCGAATTTGTCCTGGCTATATGCGCATTCTCGATCAGCGTCTTAAGAATGTCTTTAGCGCGGCGGTGAGTCTCTTTCTTGAGCGCGCTCCGAATGGCATCCAGGATATCTTTCCTGAGCTCAAAATTCGCTTTCAGGCAAAGTTCTTCCACGACGTCTCTTATCCGTGATACATTTATCTTTCTCATATGGCCTTTATAGATTGACCGGCTTTTTTCCGTATTCTGCCGTTACCGTAGTCTTGATCCCGCCGCGGGCGTTGAACTCTCCGAATACCTCCATCCATCTCGGCTCACAGGTGCCCACAAGGTCGTCGAGCATCTTGTTCACAACATTCTCATTAAATATACCGACATCACGGTAAAAAAGCATATAATATTTCAGGCTCTTGAGTTCGATGCATCTTTTATCCGGAATATACTTAATGACTATTGAGGCAAAGTCCGGCAGGCCCGTCTTCGGACAGATGCACGTGAATTCGGGGATATCGATCCGGATTATGTAGTCCCTATCCTGATACTGATTCTTCCAGACGTCTACGCACGGCGTCTTCAATGTCCGTATCTTTTGTTGCAGCCCTTCATATAATGATCTCTTCATCTTCCCCTCTTTATCTCATACCCATCATCTTGTGCGTCTGCGGTATCACCCTTATACACTCCAGCTTATTTTCTATCCCGATATCCAGGAATTCCAGCAAAGTCTTTTTATCTATTCTCTTATCGGATACTTTTACAGGCGTAACGGGCTGCAGGATAAAAGGTATATTCTTACCCAGGCCTTTGATCAAAGAGACCGCCCTCCTGATATCACCTGACGTCGTTTCCGAAGTCACTATCGCTTTTAAAAAGACCATCTTTCTTGACGCTATCTTCAAAAATTCGAGATGTTCTTTCCAGAAGGCCCTCCCTCCTGTCGAAGACGGTAATTTAATATCCATAGCGATTATATCTATCAGATCTATGATGCGCGACAGCTCGTCCGGCAGCGTCCCGTTGGTCTCCAGATATGATTTTCCGCTATCCTTATGCAGGAGTGGCAGAAAGTGGCTAAGGAAATTCGTATAACAGAGAGGCTCTCCGCCGGTAAGAGATATCGAATGATGCATGCCGTTCTGTTCGGCTAATCGCCTGATCTCATTGACCAGCTCCGCCGGAGTGTAGATCTTGCCGCGCGCGTTTTTAGATTCATCGCAGAAACCGCACGATAGATTACAATCTTTGAAACGCACGAATATCTGTTTTGCGCCTACGAATAGGCCTTCGCCCTGTATCGATGAAAATATCTCCGTTATTTCAGCGCTGATTTTATGCATATAGAGTATCCTTTATTCCCGCTTCTTTAAAACCCTTAGCCCTCAGGACACACGAATCGCACTTACCGCAGGGGCGTCTTCGCCCCTCGTAACAGGACCATGTATGCTGAAAGAGCACGCCGAGCGAACTGGCCAATCTTATTATACCCGACTTGTCCTTTCCTACAAGCGGAAATTCCAGCCTCAGCCTCTTCTCCAGGCCTCGTTTCGTGCCTATCTTCAGGACTTCATTGAATGCTTTCAGATAATCCCTCCCGCAGTCCGGATAACCGCTCGAATCATCAGCGTGCGCTCCGATATATATCACCGGCGCGCCTATGGCCTCGGCGTATGATGCGGCGATGCTCAAAAATATAGTATTCCTTGCGGGCACATACGTCGACGGTATGCCCGCGGTTTTGATCTTCTTTACGCTTCTCGATGAAGGCAAGCGCGCCGTCTTATCTACCAGGCTCGAACCTTTCCATGGCAGATGAAGCGTAACCACTTTCAAATGCGCTCCGCATTTGCGGGCAAGCCGTCTGGCAAATAGAAGCTCTTTCCTGTGCCTTTGTCCGTAATCGAACATCAATGCATAACACTCGTAGCCCTTCTTGCGCGCAATGTACATGGTGACTGCGGAGTCAAGCCCGCCGGACAGGAGGATCACAGCTCTCTTCATCGATGCCTCAGTCTTCCATATATGTTGCGCAGGAACTCTCATTTTCCCAAACTGAGATAGACTTGATCCCGGTCGATACTTTCTTTATCCTGCAGTATATCAACCTGGCGATATTTTCCGATGTGGGGTTCAAAGCCTTAAATTTCTTAAGTTCGTTTAAATACGCATGATCCATATCCTCGATTGCCGATTTCAATATGGCTTTCGCGTCTTTGAAATCCACCGCCATTCCGTCTTTATCGAGTCTCCCGTATGCAAATACTGCCTCGACGGCCCAGTTATGCCCATGCAGACGTTCGCATTTGCCCCGGTAATTACGGAGATTATGAGCGGAACTGAAATTAGCTTTAACTTTTATCTCGTACATCGTCTCCTCCGGCTAACCCACACTCTTGACACAGGTTACTCTTCTCTTCAAAAACCTCTCAGCCACCTTTAGAAACCTGGATGGTTCATCACTGACAAAAAAATGCTGCCTGGACCTTCTGCTCTGCGAGTTTAACGCACCGGCCGAACTTAATATCATCTCTGCTTCTTTGGCCACCTCTTTTGCCGAATCTATCAGGATCACATTCCGTCCCATCGCTTCCTGAATTACTTTCCGTAAAAGTGGATAATGAGTGCAGCCCATGATGAGAGTATCGATCCTCGCGGCCTTCAACGGAGCAAGGTATATGGATGCGACCGCGTCCGTAACAGACCCTTTCAGCCAACCCTCTTCCACGAGCGGAACAAATAACGGACAACCTGCGGAGGCCACCAGGATCCCGGGATCGACCTTCTTTATCGCTTTTTCATATGAGCGCGAGGCTATTGTGGCGTTGGTTCCTATCACGCCGACGCGCTTGCTTATGGTGGAGCGCGCCGCGGCTTTCGCCCCGGGGCCTATAACGCCTATTATTGGCACGCGAAAACATCTCTTGAGAAAATCCAGACTGAGCGCTGAGACGGTATTACACGCCACCACCACGAGCTTCACGTCTTTTCTCATAAGAAATTCAACGTTCTCGACCGAGAACTTAGTTATCGTCTCCCTGGACTTCGTTCCGTAGGGAACACGGGCCGTATCGCCGAAATATACCATATCCTCTCCGGGGAGCAGTTTCTGTATCTCCCGCGCAACCGTAAGCCCACCCACTCCTGAATCAAATATGCCTATCGGCCGTTTATCAGACATTGGTAAATCCTTCCGTATCTTCATAGCGTTTCTTGTATCTCAAAATGCCGCGAACGATCGCGTCGGCCATCTTATCCAAAAATCTCTGGTCTCTTAGCTTCATCTCTTCGAA
>JAHJHP010000003.1 GCA_018823705.1 Candidatus Omnitrophota bacterium
GTCATAGTCACGCGGAAGATACGATACAGTGCCCATGCTTTCCTCCTTTGGTTAATAGCGTTCGTATCATATTATAAACGAACGATATCCGGAAAGCTTGACACTTTAACATATCATCTAATATTTTCAATGTGCTCATATACTTCGCGCTTAGGTCTTTCCGCCCCACTCCCCTCAGGGAGATTTTTCGGCCAAGTCAGCTGTCCCTCGCGGGAGAGGGTGTTGAGTGGGGCGTCGAAAGTCGCGAGCGGGCACGGTTTTTTGGCCCTGGTATTCCTGTACGCCAAAAAGAGCGAGCGAACTTTCCGAGCAAAATTTCCACGCCGGGGAAATTTTGCGTCCCCGCGAAGCACCCTCCCCGCGAGGGACATTCACGAGCTGCCGAAAAATCTGCTACACTACTTACTTCCTCACGTCGAGACGACGGGCGACCTTTTCGATCTGGTAGACCTCTATAAGGTCGCCGGTCCTTACATCATCATGCCCGGACAAACCTATCCCGCATTCAACTCCCTCGTTAACCTCACGGACATCGTCCTTAAAGCGTTTCAGCGAAGAGATCTTGCCCTGATATACGACCTGTTTATCCCGGATAAGCTTGGTAATGCCCGTCCGGACGATCTTGCCCTTCATCACCTGGCTGCCGGCGACCGTGCCGACTTTAGTGACCCTGAAAGGCTGTTTGACGATGGCTCTTCCGACTAATATCTCTTTTTCGACAGGCGCGAGCAGTCCTTCCATCGCGGCCCTGACATCTTCTATCGCCTCATAAATTACAGTGTAGCTCTTTATCTCTATATCTTCTTTGACAGCCATGTCGGCAGCGCCTTCATCGATCTTCACGCTGAAGCCCATAACGATAGCGTTTGACGCCACGGCAAGCATTATATCCGACTCGGTAACATTTCCCACGTCAGCGTGGACGATCGTGACTTTGACATCCCTGGTGTTTAATTCTAAGAGCGAGGCCTTCAGAGCTTCTACGGAACCCTGCACATCGCCTTTCAGGAGTATCGTCAGCTCTTTTGCCACTCCCTCTTTCATTTTAGAATAAAAATCTTCCAGCGTAACGCGATGCGACATCTTCAGTTTGCGGCTTCGAGCCTCATCCTGTTTCAAGGCAGAGAGAATTCTCGCCTTCTTTTCGTCTCTCACCACGAAAAATTCGTCTCCGGCCATAGGCACGCCGGATAAGCCCAGTACCGTAACCGGCTTCGAAGGCGGAGCCGCCTCCACACGTTTTCCCGTATGGTCCATCATGGCTTTGATGCGGCCGTAATGCTGGCCGGTGAGTATCATGTCACCGAGCCTGAGAGTGCCGTTCTTGACAAGCACGGTCGCGACCGAGCCCTGGGCGCTCGAAAGTTTTCCTTCTATAACAACACCTCTTGCCCTGAGTTCCGGATTGGCTTTCAACTCCAGCAGTTCCGCTTCCAGGAGCAGCATTTCCAGGAGCGCGTCCACTCCTTCTCCGGTCTTCGCCGATACCGGCAGCACGATAGTCTTTCCTCCCCAATCCTCAGGGCTAAGCCCTATCTGGCTGAGCTGTCCCTTCACTTTCTCAATATTTGCCGAAGGAAGATCACATTTATTAAGCGCTACCATTATTGTGACGCTGGAAGCCCTGGCATGGTCGAGAGCTTCTTTGGTCTGAGGCATGACACCATCGTCAGCGGCAACTACAAGGACTACGATATCGGTCGCGTTGGCGCCTCTGGCTCTCATCGCAGTAAAAGCTTCGTGGCCCGGAGTATCGAGAAATGTCACAGAGCCATTCTTAAGGCGCACTTCGTACGCTCCTATGTGCTGAGTAATGCCGCCCTTTTCTTTATCCGCGACACGCGTCTTCCGAATGAAATCGAGGAGGCTCGTCTTGCCGTGATCGACATGTCCCATGAACGTCACTACCGGAGGCCTCACGACAATGTGCCGCAGGTCCTGCTTCGACTCCATCTCGGTATGTTCTTTCGAGACCTGTTCTTCTATCTTCGCGGGCTTTCTGAAATCTATGCCCCTTGCCTTCAAGAGCCCCACTACAAGCTCCTCGCCCAGGCTCTGGTTTATTGTAGCAAATATATTTTTGGACATCAGGTCGAGTATTATCTCGTTCGGTTTGATACCCAATTTTATGGCAAAATCTTTCAGGGGTATGGGCAGGTCGAACTCCAGTACTTTTGCCGGCGGCGGAGGCGCTTGAGGAACTGCCGCTTTTTCAACGACTGCCGCTTCGATAACGGCCTCTTTCTTTACCTCTATCTTCGGACTCGAAGGGAGATCGAGGTCTACTTTCACGGCGGGTTTTGCTTCTATTTTAATTTCCGGGGCCGGAATAACGTTCGGAATGACTTTCGGAATGACTTTCGGAATGACTTTCAGGATGATTTTCGGAATGACTTTTGGAGCCGTGATCTTTAATTCAGCTTCTTTAGGCTTAACGTCTTCTTTCTTAACCGCCGGTTTTGATTGAAGGACTTTCTTCTTTGCTGCGAGCTCTATACGGGAGATTTTTTCGACAGGCTTCTTCGCCTTAGCCTTTGCGGCTACGCTCTTCACCGCCGGCTTCTTCGCCTTTACCTTCGTCACTTTAGCATCTTTATTGGCGCTCTTTTTTACCATTATATCTCTTTCGCTTGCTTAATAATCTTTTCGGCTGTCTTCTTACCGATACCCTCGACCTGGATAAGGTCCTCTACGGTAAGACACTTTATCTTCTCTACTGTATCATATCCTGCCGCGATCAATGTTCTCTCGACCTTAGGACCTACCCCGTCAATATCCGTAAGCTTTACCCGTGCGGCCTCCTCGCCTGCCTTGTCGGCGGAGCCTTCCTTACTGGCAGCATCAGTCTTTAAAGGCTTGTCTCCGAATATCGCCTTTATTTTCTCTTCTTTGCCTCTTATATCCATCTCCCAACCCACAAGTTTTGAGGCAAGCCTTATATTCTGGCCGTGTTTTCCTATTCCGATCGAAAGCTGGTCATCGGCCACTATCACCTGGATCTTTTTATGCTCCTTATCGATCTTTATCTCGGCTGTCTCTGCAGGCGAAACCGCGGCCTTCACATACTCCCTCAAGTCATCGCTCCACCTTATGATGTCCACCCTCTCGCCCTGAAGCTCTCTCACGATATCTTTAACGCGTTGGCCCCGCATACCGACACAGGCCCCTACCGCATCCACTTTATCATCTTTAGACCAGACCGCAAACTTAGTCCTCTCACCGGCTTCCCTTGCGACCGCCTTTATCTCCACTATACCTTCAGCTATCTCGGGCACCTCTATTTCAAATAGCTTCTTTACGAAGGCCGCGTCTGACCTGGATAAGACTATCTGCGGACCGTGCGAAGTCTTATTGACCTCCAGGATGTAAGCGCGAACTCTGTCACCCTGCTTATAGCGATCCTTAGGGGACTGTTGTGACTTGGGAAGGACGGCTTCGGTCTTGCCGAGATCGATGATTATGTCGCCCTTCTCGAACCTGTGAACGGTCCCGTTGGTTATGCTACCCATTCTTTTCTGATAATCGTCAAATATTATATCACGTTCGGCTTCACGGATCTTCTGCATTATAACCTGCTTTGCCGTCTGAGCGGAAATCCTGCCCAGCTCGGCGCTCCTTATCTCTTTGCCGTCGCTCATGATCTTTATCTCGCCGGTCTCGCGATCTATGACCGCCGTGACTTCCACTTCTTTATTTCCAAGTATCTTCTTAGCTGCGCTTGACATGGCAGATTCTATCGCCTTGAAAAGATACTCTTTAGCTATTCCCTTCTCACGCTCTATATTGTCTAATACGCCCAGTAACTCTGTATTATTCATCTTATTCACCCCGTTTAGAATTCTATCTTTAATCTCGCCATAGCTATTTTATCGCGCGGTATTACAGCGCTCAAGCCCCCGGCCTCCAGGATCGCCTCTTCATCATTGATCCCTACGAGAATACCACTATGAGTTTTGCGTCCGTCTATCGGACCAAATGTTGTAACCTCAAGTTTCTTGCCGATCGAACGCTCAAAATCCCTATCAGTTTTGATAGGCCTGTCAAGGCCCGGCGATGATACCTCTATCACGTAACGTTCGTTTATAAAATCTTCTTTATCGAGCAACTCGCTTAACGTTTTATTGACAGCTTCGCATTCATCTATGCGTACGCCTTCGGGCGTATCAACTAAAAGCCTGATGGTCATACCGGAAGATTCGCGCCTGTATGTCATATCGACCAGTTCGATGCCGCTGGCATCCAAAAAAGGGTCAATAAGCTCTTTTATCCGCTCAATGATCTTTATTTCATCCATCGCTACAATCGCTCCATGCATTCGGGCTTAATTTGATGAAAAAAAAGTGGGTTTATGCCTTAAACCCACTTTCCCTACTACGAAAGTATGCTTACTTTATACTATGCTCATGGCGGATTGTCAAGAAGAATTTGCCTTCGCCCGCTTTAACGCGTCCCTTGCCATGACTTCATCCTTCTTAATCTGTTTCACCAGCTCATCTTTACCGGCAAATGTAACTTCATCCCTGAGCTTCTTTATGAAGAATACTTCCATGTCATGGCCGTATATCTTCTCCTTAAAATCGAATATATGGACCTCTATAGCGCTCTCCCGGTCTCTGGGGGAATAGAACGTGGGCCTTAAACCTATATTTAATATGCCTTCATATGATCTCTCCCTGTAACTGACCAGCACGGCATAAACGCCGGCCGGCGGAATTATCTCATGATGCGGATTAAGATTAGCTGTCGGATAGCCCAGCTCTCTGGCAAGACGCGCTCCGCCGATGACCGTTCCCAGCACCGAAACTCTTCTGCCCAGTAATTTTGAAGCTTTGCCAAGTTCACCCGAAGTTATCAGCCTCCTGATCAGGCTTGAACTCACAATATTGCGGCCTACTCTTATCGACTTCAGGATATTGACCTTAAACCCCAGCGATCTGCCCAGAGTTTTCAGCTCATTTATGCCGGCATAGCCGCCTTTGCCAAAGTAAAAATTATCACCGACGCATACCTCTTTGACGTTAAACTTGCCGACCAGTATCTTTCGCGCAAAATCTTCCGCCGGAATATCCGCGATAGCGCGGCTAAAACCCAGGATAACCAGCGCATCCACGCCAAGCTTCTCTATAAGCCTTATTCTGTGATCCAGGGATATGAGGCTCGAGGCTTCCGGGGCCTTCGGATGCAATAATTTCATAGGATGCGGATAAAATGTCAGGACTACGCACTTTAGTTTTAGTCTCTTCGCCTCCCGAGCTGCTCTCTTTAATATGCTCCTGTGGCCGACATGAAGACCGTCAAATACGCCTATTGCAAGCACCGTTGCCTTGTTAAATCTTTTAACGCCGCGGAGACCGTATATTATCTTCATAACGGCAGAAGCCTTTCCCCTAGCTGCTTTACATTCATCGTTTTCAGTTCTTCGAGCGAAATCGCCTGGTCTATCGCAAATTTCCCGCTCCGGGTGCGCGCAAGCGCCGAAAGATATCCGCCGCAGCCGAGCAGATCCCCTATGTCCACACAAAGCTGCCTGACGTATGTGCCCTTTGAACAGACGAGCTTATATGAAATATCGGGGAGACTGATCCTGGATATGGATATATCTTTTATCGTTATCTTCTGCGGCAGGGCCTCGATGCTTTTGCCCTTTCGCGCAAGATGATACATCCTCACACCATTTATCTTTTTTGCCGAATAAGCGGGAGGTACCTGGTCGATCTCTCCCACGAATTTTTGAAAGACGGCCCTTATCTGTTCATCGGTAAAGTCAGCCGGTTTATCGGAAGGTACCAGCTTTCCCCATGCGTCTCCGGTCGCGGACCGGGCGCCAAGAGTCAGCGTCGCTTCATACTCTTTCTCCGCGGCGCTTATATCCTGCGACAGTTTGGTGGCCATGCCGATCAGCACCACCAGGACTCCGGTCGCCATGGGGTCGAGCGTGCCCGCATGCCCCACCTTCCTGGTCCCATAAATCCGGCGGACGACATCGACAACATCGTGGCTCGTCATCCTCTGGGGCTTATTTACTATTAATATTCCATCCATTCCGTCGCTCCTGTTGCTAAAAAATATACTTCGCTGCCGCACCTCATGGCTTCATTCGCGGCGGCGTATGACCTAAGTGCGAAGTATATTCGCACTGAAAATATTCCCCCTAAGCTCAAGCTATAGGGTCGGTCTTTTGTTCAGCATAAAAAGGGGAACCTTGCGGAACTCGGCCGCCTGAGGCGGCCTCAAATCCTACTTCGCGTTCAAGGCTTAAAATACCGAGTGCTTCGTAGGATTCCGCCTAAGCATCTAATAGGTTAATAACCGGTCGCTATGGCGGACATCCTCGGTTCTTTTATTATTAAGAACGTTATTAAATATAACCCTTTTTCTGCTTCTCAA
>JAHJHP010000059.1 GCA_018823705.1 Candidatus Omnitrophota bacterium
ATAGTTCATGGGATGCCGCGCATAACAGGTAGTTCTCGTCCTGCTCGTTTGTTGCTGAACGGAGAAATCATTATATGGCTTGACACTTTACATAACAGGACTTTTGAGAAGCAGAAAAAGGGTTTTATTTAATAACGTTTTTAATAACAAAAGAACCGAGGATGTCCGCCATAGCGACTAGTTATTAACCTATTAGATGCTTAGGCGGAATCCTCCGAAGCTTCATGTAGTCTAAGTGTACTAGCGAAGTAGGATTTGAGGACGCCTCCGGCGGCTGAGTTCCGCAGGTTCCCCTTTTTCTGCTGAACAAAAGGTCGGTCCCCACAGTTAGGGCTTAGGGGAAATATTTTCAGTGCGAATATACTACGGCTTAGGTCAGACGCCATTGCCGGCGTAATTTTTGCGGAGGATCAACAAGGAGGTGTGTGATGTGGTACTTGATAGGCGTCGTGGCGGTTGTTTTGATCGGCTTCTTTTTGTTCGCAAGCGCGAAGAGGCGTAAACAGAATTCAACCGGCTCCAAGGCTAAGGATGATCCTTCATTTCGCACAGAGGAGGATCTGAACTCGTACGCTAAGCCGATGGATGATAGTCATTCGCACGTGGATTTTGAAGATGCGGAGTAAGCCAGAGACATTCCATGCAGAATCTGGCTAAAAAGATATCCCGGGTGCTGCCCGAAGATCTGATAGTACTGATGGAGAAGATAGGCGCTCTCTCCGATTCGTTTGGATTTAGGGCATTTGCTGTGGGAGGGCTTGTCCGGGACTTGCTCCTGGGCGCCGTTAACATCGATCTTGATGTTGTAATAGAGGGTGATGCGATAAAGTTGGGGCATGCTCTTGCGAGGGAGCTGAATGGGACGATAGTTTCACACAGAAGATTCGGCACCTGTTCCATAGCTACCGAAGACGGGTTTAAAATCGATCTGGCGACAGCCCGTAAAGAGACTTATGAGAAGCCGGCCGCGCTTCCTATCGTGAAATTCAGCTCGATTGAAGACGATCTTTCGAGGCGGGACTTCACCATAAATGCGATGGCGATAAGTATAAACCGTTCGAGCTTCGGAGATCTAATCGATTTTCATAAAGGCAGAATGGACCTGGAGCGGCGCAGCATAAGAGTTATGCACGAGAGGTCATTTCTCGATGATCCTACCAGGATCCTGCGGGCGGTACGTTTCGAATCGCGTTTCGGATTTGGCATAAGTCGCCACACCGAAAAGCTGATGAAGGACGCAATAGGGCGGTCGATCTTTGGCAGAGTGAGTCGCGATAGGATGCGCGATGAGCTCATTCTCATGCTTCAGGATCGGGCGCCGTTAGCGGCGATAAAGAGGATGGCCCGTTTCGGAGGGCTCAAGTTCGTACACCCGGCTATAAATATCGATCGTGATCTGTTGAAATTATGCAATTCTATAGATGCTGTCTATACCAGATGTGGGCGCTTATCAGACAGGAGGAGAGCGCCTGAAAAGTGGCTCATGTATCTCATGGCGTTATCTCGAGACTTGACTTATAGCCAGGTTTCGGTTATATGTAATAAGCTCGCCCTCAGAAAGTTTGACAGGGCCGTATTGCTCTTATATAAGACGAGAGCTCGCGCTGTCACGAAGTTATTGAACTCCAAAAGAGATATTGCCCCCAGCAGGGTATATAAGTTACTCGAACCTATTTCATACGAAGTTATATTGCTGATCATGGCCCAGGCTGCGCTCATCAATTCGAATGCGAAGGCAACACTTGTAATCTCGCGGATCAAAGAGTTCCTTGCGAAATATGACGGAACTAGTTTGCAGATCAGCGGCGATGATCTGAAATCTATGGGTTTCAGAAGCGGCCCGGCTTTTAAAGTGATACTGGACAAGGTTCTATATAACAAGATAGACGGAAAGTTGAAGTCAAAGAAGGACGAACTGGAGTATGCCCGCGCTTTAGCGGGCAATATAGCAGGCTAAGAAACGGAGATGAAATGAGTTCGCAGAGGTCGGGAAGAGTACAGGAGGCCATACGGCAAGAGGTCAGCAGTATCATACACAGTCAGATAAGGGATCCAAGGCTTGGATTCCTGACGATAACGGGCGTTGAGTTAACGAAAGACCTGAGGTACGCGCGGATATATTTCAGTGTTCTGGGTGGAGACAAAGAGAAGAAGCTTGCCCTCAGGGGCCTGAATAGCGCGAAAGGGTATATCAAGGGGCTTCTTGGAGACAGGATAAAGTTGAGATATATGCCCGAAATAGAATTCAAGATCGATGAAACGCTTGAGAGGACCCGGCATATATACGATCTATTCGAGAAGATAAAGAAGGAGAAAAAAGATGATACAGGAAGTGATAGCGGCGATAAGGAAGCATAAGAAGTTCCTTATAAGCGCTCATATAAATCCGGAAGGCGATTCTCTTTGCAGTCAGCTTGCGATGAAAGAATTGATCACGGCATTGGGCAAGGAAGCAGTGATGATCAATAACGATCCTGTGCCGGATCACTATAAATTTCTCCCCGGGATAAGCAAACTTTCGACTGATCTGTCCGGGAAGGTGGACTTTGACGCGGCTCTGATCCTTGACTGTCCTACGTTGAAACGGATAGGGGGCGTAGCCGATATGATAGGCAAGGATAAGACGGTGATAAATGTAGACCATCACATCTCGAGCGAAAGATTCGGTGATGTGAACTGGGTCGATTCCGACGCGAGCTCCACCGGCGAGATGGTATACAAGCTATTCAAGGAGATGGATGTGCCTCTCACCAGAGAGATAGCGCTCTGTCTTTACATAGCTATCCTTACGGATACGGGATCTTTTAACTACGACAACACATCAGCGATAACTCACGAGATAGCAGGAGATCTTCTGGGATACGGCCTGGAACCCGGCTCAGTTTCTGAGAGCGTCTACGAACGCAGGACCCTGGTCGATATTAAACTTCTCGGCCTCGTGCTATCGACTTTGAAAGTAAATAGATCCGGTGAAATAGCATACCTTGCGATAACGCGAAAGATGATTGCGGAAACTGGCGCCGATATATCCAAGAGCGAAGGGTTCGTCAACTATGCCCGTTCTATCGACGGCATTAAAGTGGCGGCGTTCTTCAAGGAGGATGCGAAAGATGCGAATAAGATAAATGTCAGTTTCCGTTCCAAGTCGGGCATTGATGTCAATAAGATAGCCTCATTCTTCGGTGGCGGCGGACATGTCAAGGCCTCCGGATGCGTCCTGGAAGGCACCCTAGCCGATGTCGAAGCCAAAGTCGTCGCGAAGATCGAAGAAGCATTAAAGGAGTAGAGATTTTTCGGCTGTAACTACTGCGAAAATATCCTTAGAATTCAGCCGCACCTTAGGGCTTCACTTGCGGCGATGAATTATTTTCGCCGTGCGCTAAGGTTTACGTCGAGCGAATTATGTGTACAGATTCACGCACTTTCATATTCGCTCGACGTA
>JAHJHP010000060.1 GCA_018823705.1 Candidatus Omnitrophota bacterium
TACGAGGACAGGGTAAAGAAGTCCCTCGATAGCAAGATAAAAGCCGGTATGGCCGGTTCCAATATTTCGCAGGTCCTTGTCCCGATCGAACAGGTATCGGAGGTCAAGGCCGGCAAGAAGAGGATATCGGAGCGCAAGTTCTTCCCGGGCTATCTGCTTGTGGAGATGGAGCTCACTGACGATACGTGGTATTTGGTGAAGAGTATCTCCGGCGTAACGGGCTTTGTCGGAGCCGGATCGCGGCCGCTTCCCTTAAGAGAAGACGAGATAGCCAGCATATTAAAACAGGCGAAGGAAGCGAAAGAGAAACCGACCCCGAAAGTAGTATTCGAAAAGGGCGAGAGCGTCCGTGTCAATGACGGCCCGTTCGTCAGTTTTAACGGCACCGTCGAGGAAGTCAACCTTGCCAAAGGCAAGGTGAAGGTGATGATATCGATCTTCGGAAGAGCCACTCCGGTGGAGCTGGAGACGTGGCAGGCTGAAAAAATTTAGCAAAATAAGGCATACATAAATGGCAAAGAAAGTAAAAGCGGTTATAAAATTATATTGTCCCGCCGGAAGCGCGAACCCGGCGCCCCCGGTTGGTCCGGCGCTCGGCCAGCATGGCCTGAACATCATGGATTTTTGCAAGCAGTTTAACGCGAAGACCCAGGGGCAGGATGGTGTTACCCTGCCGGTAGTCATAACGGCCTTTGAGGACAGGACATTCACATTCGTTATAAAGAGCCCCCCTTGTTCCGTATTATTGAAGAGAGCGTGCGGCGTAGCGAAAGCCAGCGGTACTCCCAATAAAGAGAAGGTAGGGAAGGTCACGCTGGAGCAGGTCATGGAAATAGCCAAGTTGAAACTGAAAGACCTTAATACGGATGACATGGATAAAGCCGTTAAAATAGTGTCGGGCACAGCCCGCAGCATGGGCATAGAGGTGGCGGAATGAAAAAACTTACTAAGAGATTAAAGATTGTGGGAACACTGTCGGATAAGAATAAGTTATACAACCTCAAAGACGCCATCACTATATTGAAAAAAGCGCCGAAATTGAAATTTGATGAGATGGTTGAGGTTTCCGCCAAACTTACCGTAGACCCGAAACAGAGTCAGAGCGCGTCGATACGTGGCACCGTCGCCCTGCCGCACGGAACCGGCAAGAAGGTCGTAGTCGCGGTATTCTGTAAAGGCGAGGAAGAAAAAAGGGCCAGAGATGCCGGAGCCGATTTTATAGGTTCAGACGAATTGATCGCCAAGGTGCAGGGTGGGTGGGTCGGTTTCGATGTCGCGATTGCCACTCCCGAGATGATGAAGGACCTGTCGAAGCTTGGCAAGATACTCGGCCCCAGAGGCCTGATGCCTAACCCGAAGTCCGGGACAGTTACGATGGAGACGGCAAAGACGATCAAGGATGTCAAGGCCGGTAAGATAGAGTTCAAGATGGATAAACAGGCGGGTGTACACGCTCCGCTCGGCAAGTTATCGTTTACGGATGCGGCCCTGTACGCAAACGCAGTCACGCTTATAGATGCTATAATGAGCTCCAATTCAGGTGGTTTAAAAGGGCAGCACGTTAAAAATCTTTTCATATCGACTACGATGGGGCCCGGCATAAAGCTGGACCTCGCCGAATTCAGGAAATAATACAATGGCCAAACAGGAAAAATTCGCAAGACTTTGTAAAGAGAAGATGGCGGAAGAGATAATCTCCCGCATCAATGAGCATCCGAATTTCGTTATAACGAGCTACATGGGCTCGTCGACTTCAGACCTCGAGAACCTCAGAAAGAATCTTAAAAAATCCTCCTCAAATTATCTGGTCGTGAAGAATTCGATACTTAAGGTAGTCTTCGACAGGATAAAATTGAGCGATGAGGTTTCAAAGATAGACGGCGGAATGGGATTGTCCTTCAGCGGGCAGGATATACTCGCGACCTGCAGGGCCCTCTCTGTATTCGCCGGCACACACAACAAATTTAAGATAAAAGGGGCTATAGTGGACGGGCTGAGCATCACGCCCGAAAAGGTAAAAGTTCTCGCGAGCCTGCCTTCAAAGGAAGTCCTTCTCGCGCAGGTCCTTGCCGGAATGAAGAGTCCGATCGCGGGTTTTGTAAATACGCTGAGCGGTGTATTGAAGAAATTCGTATATGTTGTCGACGCTATAAAGAAATCAAAGCCCGGCGCCGATGTAAAAGCAGATATAAAATAAGAAAGAGAGGAGCAACATGGAAACAAAAGTCGAGTTAACGGATAAGATGAAGAACGTAATGGAGTCCATTGAAAAGATGACAGTCATGGAACTTGCAGATCTTGTGAAAGTCCTCGAGGAAAAGTTCGGGGTATCGGCCGCCGCTCCGGCCGCAGCAGCCGCCGCTCCGGCCGCAGCTACTGCAAGCCCCGTCGAAGAGAAGTCCACTTTCACGGTGGTCCTGACGAGTGCCGGCGCCACCAAGATCCAGGTCATTAAAGAGCTTCGCACGCTTACCAGCCTGGGCCTTAAAGAGGCTAAAGACCTCGTTGACGGCGCTCCTAAGACGATAAAGGAGAACGCGACGAAGGAAGAAGCTGACAAGATGAAGAAAGCCCTGGAAGCGCAGGGCGCGAAGATAGAGTTAAAGTAAAATCATAAACGAGTAGCCAGGAAGGGTTGATTGATGGCCAAACGTAAAAGTTACGCAAAGATCGAGGAGTGTTATAAGCTTCCAAATCTGTTAGAGATACAGTTGAAATCATACAGAGAATTCCTCCAGCATGACCTGCCAAAGTCGAAGCGTGAGAATAAGGGCCTGGAATCTGCTTTTAGAGAGATATTCCCTATACAGTCGCCGGACGGCGAATATAATGTGGAGTATCTCAGCTATTCTATTGGTAAGCCAAAGTACGAAATACCGGAATGCAAAAAGCGCGGCATGAGTTATGCCGGTGCGTTACGCATCATGATGAGGCTGAAATCTAAAAAAGAGACCAAGGAGCAGGAAGTCTATCTTGGCGAATTGCCTCTTATGACCGATACCGGCACATTCATCGTTAACGGCGACGAAAGGGTCGTGGTAAGCCAGCTGCACCGTTCGCCGGGCATATCCTTTGAGTCAGAACTGCATCCGACCGGCAAGAAAGTCTTTTCCGCCAGGATAATACCTTATAGAGGCGCCTGGGTAGAATTTGAATTTGATCTCAATGATGTCCTTTATGTTTATGTGGACAGAAAGCGGAAATTCCTCGCTACCGCTCTTTTGAGGGTTTTTGGTTACGAGACCAACGAATCAATTCTTAAAGCCCTCTCCGGCATCGAGGTCCATGACCTGTCGCGCAGCGCGCAGCTGGAAAAATTATATGGTTCAGTGCTGGCGAGAGACGTTGTCGATAAAGAGACCAATAATGTCATAGTGGAGAAGTACGAAAAGATCACCAAGGAGACTGCGGAAAAGATCTGGGCTTCAAGCGTAAGACGCATAGAGGCATTGAAGACGGTCCATCCTGAGGTGATGAACACGTTGCGTAAGGATCATTCATCGAATAAAGAAGACGCGATGATGGATATATATAGGAAGCTCAGGCCCGGGGATCCCCCGACACCGGAGTCAGCGGCCAGCCTCGTTGAAAGATCGTTCTTCGATGTGAAGCGGTACGACCTGGGTGAGGTTGGGCGCCACATGCTCAATAGAAAGCTGGAAATGAATGTCTCTCTGGATGAGAGGCTTATCACCCCTCAGACGCTAGTGAAGGTCATACATAAGCTGATAGAAGTCAAAGCGGGACATGGTGACGTAGACGATATCGATCATCTCGGCAACAGGCGTGTCAGGTGCGCCGGAGAGCTGCTCTTGAACCAGATAAGGATAGGGCTCTCGAGAGTGGACCGTTCATGCAGAGAGCGAATGAATTTGTATGATCTTTCCAACGTTATGCCGCATAACCTTATTAATTCCAAGCTCGTTTCCGGCGTAATCAGAGATTTCTTCGGCAGAAGCCAGCTTTCGCAATTCCTGGACCAGACAAACCCCCTCGCGGAGATGACCCATAAGCGCCGTATGAGCGCGCTAGGGCCCGGCGGACTCAACCGGGAGAGAGCCGGCTTCGAAGTCAGGGACGTTCACTACTCGCATTATGGCCGTGTTTGCCCCATCGAGACGCCCGAAGGCCCGAATATAGGGCTGATAGCCTCTCTCAGCACGTATGCCAGGATAAATAAATTCGGGTTTATAGAAACACCTTACCGCAAAGTTGAAGATTCAAGAGTCACAGACAAGATCGAATACCTTTCGGCGGATATCGAAGACTTATACGTCATAGCGCAGGCCAACTCAAAGATAGACGATAAAGGCCGTTTTACTGAAGATAAGGTATTCTGCCGCTTTAAGGATAACTTCTTGAAGTCTGAGCCGAAAGAGGTCCAGTACATGGATGTCTCTCCGAGACAGCTTGTCAGCGTCGCCGCAAGCCTTATCCCGTTTCTGGAGCATGATGACGCGAACCGCGCTTTGATGGGTTCGAATATGCAGCGCCAGGCGGTACCTCTCCTGCATACGGAATCGCCGCTCATCGGCACCGGCATGGAATACAGGACAGCGAAAGACTCCGGAGCAATGGTAATTTCACGCAATGAAGGGACTGTCTCGAACGTAGATGCCGGAGAGATAGTGGTGAGCGGGAAAACATATAAGCTGAGTAAATTCGAAAGATCTAATGCCAATACATGTGTAAATCAGAGGCCGATCGTATCTGTCGGTGATAAAGTGAAGGTAGGAGATGTCATCGCAGACGGCCCGGCTACAAATGATGGCGAGCTGGCGCTCGGCAAGAACGTCCTTGTGGCATTCATGCCGTGGAGAGGATATAACTTCGAAGACGCCATTCTCTTGAGTGAGAAGCTGGTCGCCGAAGATAAATACACATCGGTGCACATAGAGGAGTTTGAGATAGAAGCCCGCGACACGAGGCTCGGCAACGAAGAGATAACGAGGGATATTCCGAATGTCTCCGAGGATGCGCTGAGGGACCTCGATGAGGGCGGTATCATCAGGATGGGGGCGGCAGTAGAACCCGGGGATATACTCGTTGGAAAAGTGACGCCAAAGTCAGAGACCGAGCTATCTCCGGAAGAGAAATTGCTGCGCGCGATATTCGGAGAGAAGGCCGGCGATGTCAGGGATTCATCTATGATAGCTTCTCCGGGAGTGGAAGGTATAGTGGTGGACGTGAGGGTATTTTCGAGGCGTGACGCTCGTTCCAAGACGAAAGAAGAACGCACGAAAGAGAATAAAGAGATAAAAGTGCTTGAGGAGACGTACGGCACCCAGATAGAGAAGATCAAAGAAGAAAAATACAGGAAGCTTCAGAAATTGCTTGTTGGGCAGAAGCTCGGAGCCGGCATACTGGACCAGGAGTCTGGCCGCGCGCTTATGTCTCAGGGCAGGACGATAAGGGTGAAAGACCTGAAGAAGATCCTGGAAAAGGGCGATCTGGAGAATACGAAGCTGAGTAACCCCGACGCCGAGCAGGAGATATCGAGGATCTCGAGGCTGCTTGACGGACAGATAGAGGAGCTCTCATTCGAGCTCGAAAGAGAGACGGAGAGGGTCAAGAGGGGCGATGAGCTTCCTCCCGGTGTTCTGAAGAAAGTGAAAGTTTATGTCGCGAGCAAGAAGAAGATATCCGTAGGGGACAAGATGGCCGGGCGCCACGGTAATAAGGGCGTTGTTGCCAAGATCCTTCCGGAGGAAGACCTGCCGTTTCTCGCGGACGGGACGCCGGTCGAGATAGTTCTGAACCCGCTCGGAGTTCCGAGCCGTATGAACGTAGGCCAGATACTGGAGACGCATCTGGGATGGGCCGCAAAATTACTTGGTTTCAAAGTGGCGACGCACGTATTCGACGGTGCTACGGAGAAAGAGATAAAGGAAGAGATGAAGAAGGCCGGCCTGCCGAGTGAAGGAAAAGTTACGGTCTATGACGGATTTAACGGGCGGCCGCTGGATCAGAAGGTCACCGTCGGATATATTTACATGATGAAACTCGCGCATTTAGTGGATGATAAGATACATGCCCGCTCGATAGGGCCATATTCACTGGTAACACAGCAGCCACTTGGCGGAAAGGCTCAGTTCGGAGGACAGAGGTTCGGCGAGATGGAAGTTTGGGCGCTTGAGGCGTACGGCGCTGCATTCACCCTGCAGGAACTTCTGACCGTCAAATCGGATGATGTCATCGGAAGGACGAAGATGTACGAGGCGATCGTTAAGGGTGATAACAAACTGCGGCCCGGCACGCCGGAGTCGTTTAACGTTCTGGTCAAAGAACTTCAGAGCTTATGCCTGGAGATAAAGCTTGAAAAGAAAATTGCGCAAGGAGAGGTTAAATAATATGGTAGACGAAGTAACTCCCTTTAATGCGATAACGATAAAGATAGCTTCAGCTCCGGTCATCAGGTCCTGGTCTAAAGGCGAAGTGAAGAAGCCGGAAACCATTAATTACAGGACTTTAAAGCCCGAAAAAGACGGCTTGTTCTGCGAGCGTATATTCGGTCCGACCAAGGATTATGAATGCAATTGCGGCAAATATAAACGTATTAAGCATAAAGGGATAACATGCGACAGGTGCGGCGTTGAGGTCACCCGTTCAAGTGTCCGACGCGAGAGAATGGGGCATATAGATCTGGCATGCCCGGTTTCGCATGTTTGGTTCTTTAAGGTCATGCCTTCCAGGATGGGGGCTATGCTCGGGATCACATCCAGAGATATCGAAAAGGTCATCTACTACGAGGAATATATAGTCATAGATCCCGGTGAAACATCGCTGAAAAAATACGACCTCCTCTCAGAGGAGAGATACAGGGAATACAGGGACAAGTTCGGCACAAAATTCACGGCTAAGATGGGCGCTGAAGCGATCAGGGACCTATTGAAAGAGATCGACCTGGATAAGATGTGCGCCAGGCTGAAGAAAAATATTAAGGATTCCAAGAGCGACAACTCCCAGAAGAAGAGCGCGAAAACTTTAAGGATCATAGAGGCTTTCAAGGGTTCCACCAACAAATCCGAATGGATGATACTGGATGTTATCCCCGTAATACCTCCGGATTTGAGGCCGCTCGTGCCACTGGATGGCGGCAGATTTGCCACAAGCGATCTCAATGATCTTTACAGGCGAGTTATCAACAGGAACAACCGGTTGAAGAAGCTTATGGGATTGAAGGCGCCGGAGATCATAATAAGGAACGAGAAGAGAATGCTTCAGGAGGCCGTTGACGCCCTGTTCGATAACGGCAGGCACGGGAAGGCAGTTCTGGGTCCCGGTAACAGGCCATTGAAGTCGCTCTCCGATATGCTCAAGGGCAAGCAAGGGCGCTTCAGGCAGAATCTCCTCGGGAAACGCGTAGATTATTCAGGAAGAAGCGTAATCGTTGTCGGCCCGGAATTGAAGCTGAGAGAGTGCGGCCTGCCGAAGAAGATGGCTCTCGAGCTCTTTGAGCCGTTCATCATAAAGAAACTTAAAGAAAAAGGTTTTGTCCACACGATAAAGAGCGCGAAGAAGATGGTGGAGAAAGCAAAACTCGAAGTATGGGATATCCTCGATGAGGTTATAAAGGATCACCCGGTTATGCTGAATCGCGCACCGACTCTGCACAGGCTCGGCGTACAGGCATTCCAACCGATCCTTATCGAAGGAAACGCTATACGGATACATCCGCTTGTGTGTACGGCATTCAACGCCGACTTCGATGGAGACCAGATGGCGGTGCATGTGCCTCTTTCCATAGAAGCGCAGATGGAGTGCACGCTGCTCATGATGTCGACCAATAATATATTCTCGCCCGCTGATGGCAGGCCGATCACAATACCGACCCAGGATATAGTTCTGGGCTGTTACTATCTTACTAAAGAGGATATTGGCGATAAGAAGGAAGCCAGGTATTTCTCAGGCTCAGACGAAGTGGTCGTAGCGTACAGCGACGATGAGATAACCATCCACGCGAAGATAAAGGTAATGATAGGGGGTAAGCTGATAGAGACTACGGTGGGTAGAGTATTATTCAATAATCTCCTGCCCGAAGGCGTAGAGTTTGTTAACGATACGATGTCTAAAAGTAAGCTCTCAAATACCGTATATAATTGTTACAAGACAAAAGGGCATAAGGTCGTCATAAAACTTCTTGATGACCTGAAGAGGTTAGGTTTTGAAGAAGCCACTAAGGCGGGCATATCTATATCGATCGACGATCTGCACATCCCCCTGAAGAAAGAGGATTATTTGAAGAGGACCAAGCAGGATGTCAGCCATGTGGAAGACCAATATAAAAATGGTCTCATAACCGACAGGGAACGTTACAACAAGATCATAGACCTCTGGACACACACTACCGAAGATGTCTCGGACCTTATATTTCAGGAACTTGATCCGTTCAACCCGATATTCATGATGGCCGACTCCGGAGCGCGCGGTTCGAAGCTCCAGCTAAGACAGCTTGCCGGAATGAGAGGTTTGATGGCCAAACCCTCGGGAGAGATAATCGAAACTCCGATCACGGCCAATTTCCGTGAAGGCCTCACAGTCCTCGAGTATTTCATCTCTACGCACGGGGCGAGAAAGGGGCTTGCGGATACGGCATTGAAGACGGCAGATTCAGGATACCTTACCAGGAGGCTCGTAGATGTTGCCCAGGATGTTATCATAAGCCAGGATGACTGCGGGACGTTTAACGGGATATTGATAAGCGCGATAATCGAAGGCGATGAAGAGGTTGTTAAGCTTTCGGAGAGGATTATCGGGAGAGTTGCTCTCGATAATATAGTCGATATCATCACGGATAGTGTCCTCGTTGAGGCCGGAACCGAGATAACGGAAGAGAAAGCGAAACTTATCGAAGAGGGCGGTATAGAGAAGATAAGAATAAGGAGCGTCCTTACCTGCGAGAGCGAACACGGCGTTTGCGCCAAATGTTACGGACGCAATCTCGCTACGGGCCGGATGGTTGACCTTGGTGAGGCGGTAGGGATCATAGCCGCGCAGTCCATAGGCGAGCCGGGAACACAGCTGACTATGAGAACCTTCCATATCGGCGGTACAGCATCGAGAATAGTCGAGCAGTCTTACCTGGAGTCTAAATATAAAGGTACAGTTAAGTACCATAATTTGAAGGTCGTCCAGACGAAGAAAGAGGGCGAGGTAGTAGTCCTGAACCGTAACGGCCAGATAAGTATCAACGATCCCCAGGGTCGTGAGCTCGAAAGGCATACAGTGCCGCATGGCTCGATAATCAGGGCTAGCGACGGCAATACCGTCGAAGCGGGAACGACATTTGTAAAGTGGGACCCTTATACAGTGCCTATCCTTACGGAAGTCGGCGGTAAGATCAAATTTGAGGACATCAAAGCGAACGTGACGATGAAAGAGGAGCTTGATCCGGCCACCAAGCTTAAGAACAGGGTAATAGTAGAGCATAAGGGCGATTTCCATCCGGAGATAGTCATATTGAATAAGGATGAAGAAGTGCTGGCTATATATCCTCTGCCGGCGGGCGCGCATATAGTGGTTGGCGACGGTAAGGCGGTCGGCGCCGGTGAATTGCTCGCAAAGACGCCCCGCGTTATCACGAAGACGAAGGATATCACCGGCGGATTGCCAAGAGTAGCGGAACTCTTTGAGGCAAGACGCCCCAAAGACCCGGCGATCATCAGCGAGATAGACGGTATAATGGAGTTCGGGGATTCGAAGAAGGGTCAGAAGCGCGTCATAGTGAAGTCATCGACGGGCATGAAGAAAGAGTATCTGATACCCCATGGCAAGCACCTGAACGCGTACAAGGGTGATAAAGTATATTCGGGCCAGCAGCTTGTTGACGGCCCGGTGGTCCTCCAGGACATCTTAAAAGTATCCGGCGATAAGAAGCTGCAGGAATATCTGGTCAATGAGGTCCAGGAGGTCTACAGGCTCCAGGGCGTTACAATAAATGATAAGCATATCGAGGTCATAGTAAAACAGATGCTGCGTAAAGTTAAGATCGAAGATCCGGGTGATACCGTATTCCTCATGGGCCAGCAGATAGATAAAATCGTATATCAGGATGAGAACAAGAGGGTCGTCAAGAAGAAAGGAAAGCCGGCCACCGCGTTACCGACGCTCCTGGGTATAACGAAAGCATCATTGAACACGGAGAGCTTTATTTCGGCGGCAAGCTTCCAGGAGACGACCAGGGTCCTGACCGAGGCTGCGGCCAGCGGAAAGACGGACCTGTTGAGAGGCTTGAAGGAGAATATAATAATGGGCCATCTGATACCGGCCGGTACCGGTTTCAGCGTGCATCGTAATATAACGATGGTGAAGAATGTTAACGAAGAGCCCAAGGATCAAGAGTCGAAAAAAGAAAAAGCTGAAGCTGTAGAAAAGAAATAGCAGTCAAAATTAGGAAATAAAATGCCGACGATAAGCCAGATAATAAGATTGGGTAGAGAAAAGTTCAAGAATAAAAGTAAGTCGCCCGCGTTGAAGAGTTGTCCTCAGCGCCGCGGCGTGTGCCTGCAGGTGAAGACCCAGACACCAAAGAAGCCGAACTCGGCCCTTCGGAAAGTGGCCAGGGTCCGCCTTACGAACAGCATAGAAGTCACTTCGTATATCCCCGGCGTGGGGCATAATCTACAGGAGCATTCGATAGTCCTTGTCAGGGGCGGAAGAGTTAAGGACCTTCCAGGAGTCAGATATCACATCGTAAGAGGCGTCCTGGATACGGCCGGAGTGGTTGACAGGAAGAAGTCCCGTTCTAAGTACGGAGCAAAGCGCCCAAAATTAAAAGCGCCGGCAGGGAAAGGAGCTTAAGAGAGAAAATATATGAGAAGACGAAGGGCTGAAAAAAGAATTGTACTTCCGGATCCCAAATATAAGAACGTACTGGTCACGAGGTTTATTAATTGCATCATGACGCAGGGCAAGAAATCAAAGGCTGAGGGCATTGTTTACAGGGCGTTTGAGATACTTGCTCAGAAGACGGGCAAGCCGGCGACCGAAGTTTTTCAGAAGGCTCTCGATAATGCGAGGCCTCTCCTGGAGATAAAACCAAGAAGGATCGGCGGAGCTACATATCAGGTTCCTATAGAAGTGAGGCCTGAGCGTGGCGTCTCGATCGTTATGAGGTGGATCCGCAACTTTGCGCGCGTTAAAAAAGGTAAGCCAATGGAGATAAAGCTTGCGGATGAATTACTGGAGGCATACAACAATCAGGGTTCCGCGGTAAAGAAGAGAGAAGATACTCATAAGATGGCTGAAGCGAACAAGGCGTTTGCTCATTACAGGTGGTAGGTCTGGGCATTTCTCCGAAATGCCCGACCATCCTATGCCTCTGGCACAGGATACATAGTTTGGAAAGCACAATAATGGCTGCAGATACGCGGTTACAGAATTTAAGGAACATAGGCATAATTGCTCACATAGATGCCGGTAAGACCACGACCACGGAGAGGATACTCTACTTTGCCGGTAAGCTGTATAAAATAGGGACGGTCGATGAGGGCACCGCCGTTATGGACTGGATGCCTCAGGAGCAGGAGCGAGGGATAACCATAACCAGCGCGGCGACGACATGCTTCTGGAAGGACAAGAATATCAATATAATAGATACGCCCGGCCACGTCGATTTTACCGTAGAGGTCGAGCGTTCGCTTAAGGTTCTGGACGGCGCCGTTATAGTCCTGTGCGCTGTAGGCGGAGTGCAGCCGCAATCCGAGACCGTCTGGCGCCAGGCCGATAAGTATCGTGTTCCGAGGATAGCATTCATAAATAAGATGGACAGGACCGGCGCAGATTTCTTCCGCGTCGTGGATCAGATGCGTGAAAGGCTGATGACCAATCCCGTGCCTATTCAGATGCCCATAGGGGCAGAGGGTGATTTTGTAGGCATGGTCGATCTGATAACGATGAAGGCCATAATATATAAAGGAGATGAGGGTAAATCAGGTTTTGATATTACCGATATTCCCGATGACCTGAAGAAGAAGGCGAGCCATTACCGCCATAATCTCATAGAGAAGCTTGGCGAATCCGACGATACGGTGATGGATAAGTACCTGCATGAACAGGGCATCTATCCGAATGAATTAAAGGAAGCTGTGAGAAGAGCCACCATCAGCGGTAAGATGATACCCGTGCTTTGCGGCGCATCCGCGAAAAACAAGGGAGTGCAGCCGGTGCTGGACGCGATAGTCGATTTTTTACCGTGCCCTCTGGATATACCTCCTATCAAAGGTATCAATCCGGATACTGACCAGGAAGAGGTAAGGCAGACGTCGGTCGACGACAGCCTGTGCGGCCTCGTATTTAAGATAGTATCCGATCCTTTTGTAGGAAGACTGGCTTATGCCAGGATATACTCGGGTGTCCTGAAGTCGAGCGAGCATATCTTTAATTCCAAAAAAGGCAAAGAAGAGCGTATAGGCAAGATATTAAAGATGCACGCCAATAAGCAGGAGATAGCGGAAAAGGCTGAAGCCGGAGATATTGTGGCGCTGGTCGGTTTAAAAGAGACATCTACCGGCGAGACGATTTGCAGGGAAGATCATCCTATAATGATAGAGTCCATACATTTTCCGGAGCCTGTCATATCCATGGCTATAGAACCTAAGACAAAAGCCGATCAGGAGAAGCTCGGGATGGCCCTGAACAGGCTTTGCGATGAAGACCCCACATTCAGGGTAAGGTATGACAAAGAGACCGGGCAGACCATTATAAGCGGGATGGGTGAGCTCCATCTGGAGATCATCATAGACCGTATGTTCAGGGAATTCAGCGTGGCAGCCAGCGTCGATAAACCGCAGGTCGCGTACAAAGAGACGATTACAAAACATTCGAAAGCTGTCGGTAAATTTATTCAGCAGTCCGGCGGCAGAGGCCAATATGGGCACGTCGTATTCGACGTTTCGCCCGGCGCGAAGGGCACCGGAGTAGTTTTTGAGAGCAAGATCATCGGCGGCGCGATACCCAGAGAATTTATATCATCAGTAAAGGAAGGTGTTATTGAGGCGGCCCAGAGCGGATGCCTGGCCGGTTATCCGGTGGACGATGTCGATGTGAAGCTTATTGACGGGTCGTTTCATGAAGTCGATTCGTCGGACCTCGCGTTTCATATGGCAGCTATAATGGGATTCAATGAAGGAATGAAAAATGGCAGAGCGGTATTGCTCGAGCCCATCATGAATCTGGAAGTTGTAACTCCCGATAATTATATGGGAGAGGTGGTAGGAGACCTGAGTTCCCGTCGGGTGAAGATAGAAGGAATAGACGACAGGGGAAATCTTAAAGTGATAAGGGGACTGGCGCCGTTAAGCGAAATGTTCGGATACGCGACCAATGTAAGAAGCTTGACTCAAGGACGCGCATCATATACAATGGAGCCTTCTTTCTACCAGGAAGTCCCAAAAAATCTCTCGGAAAAGATAATTGAGACGAGCGGCAGAAGTAAGCTGAGGAAATGATAAATTTTTTTAAAACCGGAGGAATTGTATGGCAAAAGAAGCATTCGTAAGATCTAAGCCGCATGTCAATATCGGTACGATCGGTCACATCGACCATGGAAAGACCACACTTACGGCAGCGATACTCGCGACCCTTGCTCAAAAGGGCAAAGCGACCGTAAAGAGTTATGCCGATATCGCCAAGGGCGGCACAGTGAGA
>JAHJHP010000061.1 GCA_018823705.1 Candidatus Omnitrophota bacterium
CTCCTGACAACTCAATCTAACTCATCCTGTCTCCTGACAACTCAATCTGACTCACTACCCTTCCAGCTGAGTCACTCTCAGGACCTCTTCCGGAGTGGTGATGCCCGCCCTTACTTTATCCCATCCATCCTGCTTTAACGTATGCATTCCGAGCTCTACCGCCTTCTCCGTTATTATATGCGAAGGCGCTTTAGCCAGGATAAGGTTCTTGATATCGGACCCGACCATCAGGATCTCATATATGGCCGCCCTTCCCACATAACCCGTATTACTGCATGCCTTACACCCTTTGCCGTGATAGACTACCGTGTCTTTGCCCGCGTCAAACCCCTGTATCTTTAATATGTCGTCTTTAAAGCCCAGGTCGGAGAGCGATACCTTCTCCTTGCATCCGGAGCATATGACCCTGACGAGCCTCTGCGCTATGAAAGCAATAACGGAAGAAGTCACAAGATAAGGCTCTATACCTATGTCGACCAGGCGCGTGACTCCGCTTGCCGCGTCATTTGTATGCAGAGTGGAGAAGACCAGGTGCCCCGTGAGCGCGGTCTGTATCGTGATCTCCGCCGTCTCCAGGTCCCTCACTTCTCCGACCATCATTACGTCCGGGTCGTGCCTCAGCATGCTTCTGAGCATCTTCGCGAATGTGAGGCCTATCTTCGAATTGATCTGCGTCTGCGAGATACCGTTCAGCTCATATTCGATAGGGTCCTCTATGGTGAGTATCTTCCGCTCGCGCGAATTCAGCTGACTGAGGCAGGCATACAATGTCGTCGTCTTCCCGCTGCCCGTAGGGCCTGTGACAAAGATTATGCCGTGCGACTTCTTCAGCAGCTGGTCAAGGACCAGCCTGTCATTGTCGGACACGCCAAGATCCGAAATATTAAAGAGCATCGTGGTGGGGAGAACCCTTATGACGATATTCTCGCCGTAAAGCGTCGGCATTATGGATACACGCAGCTCATACTCACTCTTGCCTATTTTTACTTTGGCGCGGCCGTCCTGAGGTATCCTGCGCTCGACGATATCCAGCCCCGACATGACTTTTATCCTGGAGACAATGGCCGGATGGAGATACTTTATCTTCTCGCTGACCGGCGTATCATAAAGAATACCGTCTATCCTGTAACGGAGGATCAATTCGCCCCTGAAATGCTCGATATGTATATCCGTCGTCCTGCTGGTTATGGCTTCCTGTAATATCTGGTTTACCAGCTTTATCACCGAAGCCGATTCGGCCAGCTTCTCCAGGTCTTCGACTTTTTCCTCGACCACGCCCGATCTCTCTGCGGCGGGGCGCAGGTCGTCGGACAATATGCGGTCTATGGTCTCCGCGCCGACTCCGTAGTATTTCTTTATCGCCTCGGCGATATCCGAGGACGCAGCCAGCACTTTTTCCACCTTAAAACCAAGGTGCGTCTCCAGGTCGTCGATCGGCCACATGTCGAACGGGTTGGATATCGCGGCAGTAAGGACATTGCCGTCGAGACTTATCGGCATGATCTTATAGTGCCAGACAAATTTCGCGGGCACATTCTTCAGTACTTTATCGGTAATCTCTTTCGTCTTCAAATCGACAAACGGGATACCCTGCTGTGTGGCCAGGACCTGGAGCATGTCCCTCTCCACCACAAAACCCATCCGGACCAATATCTGCCCCACCGCCTCTTTAGTCTTCTGTTGTTCCGCTATGGCTATATTGAGTTCATCGATCGTTATCAGGTTTTTCTCTACCAGTATCTCTCCCAGTCGCAATGCCATCGTTCCTCCTGTTATTTCAGGGTACAGGGTTCAGGGGAACCGTCATTGCGAGAAGGATATGGTAAAACTGTCTTCCGACGAAGCAATCTCGTTTTTTAGATTGCTTCGTCAGCATAGAAGCTAACTACAGCTTCCTCGCAATGACGATGCTTCATTAATGTTTTTCCTGTACCCTGACTCATGTTATTTAAGAACATCAGCGATCTTGCCGATAAAATAAAACTTATGCTCCGGAATATCGTCCAGCCTGCCGCTTATTATCTTAGCGCATCCGTCGAGCGTATCCCCTACGGGCACATATTCACCCTTCATGCCGGTGTAACCCTCGGCCACCGAGAACGGTTGTGTCAAAAAATTCTCCAGTTTCTTGGCCCTGTCAAAGAGCGTCCTGTCGGCTTTGGAGAGCTCTTCGATGCCTACTACAGGGACTATCTTCTTCAGTTCCTTATATTTGGTAAATATTTTCATGACCTCCTGCGTTATGACAAAATGTTCCCGCCCTACTATCGAAGCGTCGAGGTTGCTGCAGGTCGAAAGGAGCGGGTCTATGGCGGGATGCAGCCTCAGCTGGCTCCGCTCTCTGGAGAGGACTATTATGGAATTGAGATAGCTGAATATCGTCACTACCGCGGGATCCGTCAGGTCATCCGCAGGAACATAGACCGTCTCTATTGCCGTGATCGATCCCCCTTCCATCGACCGTATCCTCTCCTGGAAAGAGCTCACCTCCGAAGCGAGCGTCGGCTGATAACCTGTCTCCGACGGCACGCGGCCGAGGAGCGTGGATATCTCCGCGCCGGCCTGCACGAACCTGTAGACATTGTCTATAAAGAACAGCACGTCTTTATTCTGCTTCTGCAGATACTCCGCCAGCGTTATGCCCGTATACGCTATGCCGAATTTTGCCGCGGGCGGTTCGTTCATCTGGCCGAACGCGAACATAATTTTGTTCAGCATATTCTGTTTTTTAAATTCCAGGTAGAGCTCATTCCCTTCCCTTATTCTCTCGCCGGATCCGGTGAATACGCACGCGCCTTTATGCTTTGTAATGATATTGTGTATCAATTCCAGCATCAGGATCGTCTTGCCCAGCCCGGCGCCGCCTATCACGCCGGTCTTTGAACCCTTGATGAGAGGAAAGAGAAGATCTATGATCTTTATACCCGTCTCCAGGATCTGCGGAGCCTGGCCGATGAGCCGGTCCGGGTTAATGTATGTCCTGGATATATCCCTGTCGCTCGACCAAACCTCTTGAGCGTCTATCTTGCCCTTATTATCGATAGGCTCTCCGGTGACGTCGATGATACGGCCGAATAAGCCGCTACCGACGGGGACCTGTAAAGGAGCGCCCGTAACCTCAACTTCCGAATTACGCCTGACGTTAAGCGTGGAACCGAACGAGATGCACCTGGCTATGATATTCTCCAGATGCTCGGTCACCGACAGGAGAACCGTCCGGCCGTCGAAGGTATTTATCCTGACGATTTCGTTTATAGCGGGCAGGTCCTCCAGGGCCGCGAATTTTACGTCCACCACTGGGCCCTGCGCCGATATGACCGTTCCTTTTGGTTTATTGTCTGGCATAAAACCTTTCAACCCGTCACTGCGAGCCTGCCCCCGTCATTGCGAGACGCCGAAGGCGGCGAAGCCTGCCTGCTTGCTGCCTACCTACCGGCAGGCAGGCAGGCAATCTTCGTCTCACCGTCATCCCAGATCACCACCACCGTCACTATGAGCAATCTCGTTTTTTAGATTGCCGCGTCAGAAAATAGTCTAACAACATCTTCCTCGCAATGACGATGCTTCTACTGCTTTCTCCGCAATGACACACACTGTACCCTGACTCCTCAGCTTGTCACTACACGGGCCTTACGCTTCAATAATATCTGGGACGAAAATAGCTCCCTGGTATTCTTATCTATGATCTCGTGATACGCGCGAAAATACTGGGCTCTCAGGTACTTCTGCTTGTCCATCAGCTCCTGGCCGCTCCTTTCGAGATGAGAGGCTCTCGCGGCGAATTCGGAAAGCTTGCTGTCTTCCAGAAGTTCCACCAATTTTTGCTCGATAAATACTTCGGCCAGATATTCTATTATACCTTCCACGGGCGATTCCAGGATCACCGGCGCGCGGTATTTACCCTTCCCTTCCGGGAAAAAAAACGCCGATAGAGGTAATAGCTCCAGCGCCTCTACCTTCTGGATCATGAAGGAGACCGGATTCGGGTAGTGAACTCTCACCCTGCCAAAACGCTCCTCATGTACGCCTTTTATGATATAGTCCTTCAGCGCCGCGGCGAGGGCGCGCCTTCCACCGGCATCTGCGGCGCCCTGGAAAACGGTAAACTTCTTTCCGTGATCCCTGAGATACCTCTCTCCGGATTCTCCCACGACGATAAGCTCGCCGGCTTCGGCCTCTTTATTCAGGAGCGCGGCATCCACGACCTGAAAGTTAAGGTCTCCCATAAAGCCCTGGTCGGAGGTGAGCAGTATGGCGGCCGTCTTATCTATCTTTGGATTTATGAACCTGTGCGGAGCCTTCCTGATGTCCACCAGCTGAAAGAAACCGTCCAGATACCGGAAAAATTGGGCAAACCTCATCTTCATCGTCTGAAGAGACCTGAACTGGGTTATCGCGATATTCTTCATCACGTCCAGGAGGCCCATAAATTCGAGATTAAAAAGCAGGTCTTCTTTTATCTCCCGCGCCTTCATTCCGCCGCCTCACCGGCAATCCCGTCGATATCCTCATGGCGTGGGGATTTGCGCCGATCGACCCATGCGCTTTGATCAAAGTTCATTATACATTTTTTGAGCTCTTCTTTATCCGGGCCCGTCATCTCCGCGCCTTTATCTATCTTCTCCAGCAAAGCCGGACTATTGCTCCTGACGTAAGCGAGTATATTCGCCTTGAAATGTTCGCAGTGCGCGTTAGACAGGGTATCCAGCACCCCTTCCCTGAGCGCGAAATAGAGTATGATCTGTTCGGTCACGGTCGAAGGGCTGTTCTTATCCTGCATGAAGATCCGTTCGATCTTCTCTCCGCGCCTCAGGCGTTTCGTCAGCTCTTCGGAGATGCCCGAGCGCAGGCGCGTCGTCTTTAAAAGCTCCCTGTATTGTATATATATCAGTTTCAGGTCCATCGTCAATTCTCTCAAGTTCTTCTGCTGGACCCTGTTGCCGATACGGGAAACCGAAAGCCCTATATCTATCGCGGGCTTGAATCCCTCTCCGAACAGGAGGGAGCTCAGATATATCTGTCCGTCCGTCATCGATATCAGGTTTGTAGGTATGAAACCGGCGATATCTCCCTGCAGGGTATCCGCTATCGGGAGGAACGTCATCGAGCCGCCGCTGTTGGGCGACGATAACCGCGCGGCCCTTTCCATCAATTGCGCGTGCAGGTAAAATATATCTCCGGGGTAGGCTTCTCTGCCGGGAGGCCTCTCCATGAGGAGGGAGAGTTCCCTGTATGCCCACGCGTGCTTCGTCAGGTCGTCAAAAACGACCAGGACGTCTTTGCCGCTATACATAAAATATTCGCCTAAAGTCGCCGCCGCGTAAGGGGCAAGATACTGCTCTCCGATCGAAGAGGACGCGAGCGCCGCCACCACTATCATGCGGTTCAGCGCGCCTTTCTCTTTAAAAGTGCTGACAACTTTTTCGAATGAATTGTAGTCGCGTCCCACGCAGCAGTATATGCATATGGTATCGGTGAGCTTCTGGTTCAATATCGCGTCCACGGCTATCGTCGTCTTGCCGGTCATCCTGTCACCGATGATAAGCTGCCTCTGCCCTCTGCCTATGGGTATCGTGGAATCGACAATCCTTATCCCGGTGACCAGCATCTGGTCGATCGGCTCCCTGTCGAGAACCGCGGGGGCGTCCCGGAATATATAGGCAAAAGAGTCCTCCTTGATATGCCCTTTGCCGTCCAGGTCGTCGCCTAACGGGCTTACGATACGGCCTAAAAAATTATTCCCCACCGGTATCTTAAAAGACTCTTCTTTGGAATAGACTTCGTTCCCGGCTTTGATATTCTTCGAAATACCCAATAACAGAACCAGGACTTCGCTTTCATTAAAACCCATCACGAAGCCCCTCGTGCCGTCCAAAAATGTCACCAATTGCCCCAGCATACAGCCCTGAAGCCCCTCTATCTTTACGACGGACTTCTTGACCTCTTTTACACGGCCGATCTCGCCTATACTTACCGATTCAATCTTCATTATATGAGTATCATTATCTCCGTAATGGTAATTCTCGCAATGACGGTGTTTCTGTCATTGCGAGGACTGCGAGCGAAGCGAAGCAGGACGAAGCCTGCCTGCCTGCTGCCTGTCTACCGGCAGACAGGCAGGCAATCTTCATCTCACCGTCATTTCAATCTCGCTTTTTAGATTGCCGCGTCGGAAGACAGTTTTGCGACATCCTCCTCGCAATGACGAAAACTCCATTTCTCATCTGCCGAATAACTGGAACAATACCAGAAGCGCGATCATCGCGATCGCTTCGGCAAATATGAGAGAAACTATCATCGCTATCAATATTTTCGGAGCGGATGAAGGATTCCTCCCTAAAGCATTTATGGACGCGAAACCTATCGCGGCGATTACCGCGGAAGGCCCGAGTATCGTTACAAACATGACGAGTATTACTATCAGATTGCGCATGTGTGCTCCGCGAGTAAATGGGGATAAATAGAACCGTCCCCATTTTCTGACAACTGACAACC
>JAHJHP010000062.1 GCA_018823705.1 Candidatus Omnitrophota bacterium
CTGCCGGCCCGCCACCTATCTGCAGGCAGGCAGGCGGGCACGGATTTTTGGCCCTGGTATTCCTGTACGCCAAAAAGAGCGAGCGAACTTTCCGAGCAAAATTTCCACGCCGGGGAAATTTTGCGTCCCCGCGAGGCACCCGACCCGCGAGGGACTATGCACAGTGCAGCCGAAAAATCTCATCACCCTCACCAGGCAAGCTCCTCCGTGTTAAATACCGGGCCGTCTTTACAGACCATTTTGTAAGGGCCCGCTTTCGTCTTCACGGGACAGCCCAGGCAGACTCCTATTCCGCAAGCCATGCGCTCCTCGAGCGAGACCTGGCATGGGATGCCCCTCTCGAGCGCTATCCGGCTTACGACCTTCAACATCGCGGTGGGCCCGCAAGCGTATACAGTAACCCGTCTGAAATCAGGCAGATAAGTTTCGAGCTTACACTTATCCAGCAGTTTTACAAGCGGCTCTGTGACCCGGCCCTTGTATCCCCTTGACCCGTCATCAGTGGAAAGCCTGACATCGCACCCCATGGACTTAAACTCGGCATCGCACATAATATGCGACTTCGTTCCTGCGCCGATGAGGGCGTATATCTTCTTATGTTCTTTGGCGCCCAGGCTCTCCGCCAGCGCCGCAAGAGGCGCTACTCCGATGCCTCCTGCTACCAGTATATTAGTATCGGACGCCAGGTTCAGATCAAAACCGTTCCCGAGAGGGCCGATAACATCCAGCTCTTCGCCTGCGCGCCTTTCGGAGAGGATAGCGGTGCCTTTTCCGGTTACTTCGTACAGCAGGTCGATCCCGCGCGTCCATATCCTATGCACGCCAAGCGGCCTTCGAAGAAGCGGGTCGACGAGCCTTGAGCACCTTATCTCGACGAACTGCCCGGGACGTGAAGCCTTCGCAAGATAGCTCGATGCGAGCTCCATCTTATAAAAACCCGCGCCTACCTTCCTGTTGGATAGTATTTTCGCTTTTAATTGTTTCATGTCCGGGCCTTGATCGATTCGCTCTCCATCACAAGATCTCCCCCGACAAATACATCCGTAACTCTTCCTTTAAGAGACCAATCGATAAAGGGCGAATTCTTCGATCTCGACTCTATGGAATCTTTCTTGTAAACATATTCTCTGTTAGGATCTATCACGGTAATGTCCGCGGGAGCGCCTTTCTTCAGGCCGGTTCCCGCAAGCCCCAGGATCTTCGCGGGATTAATGGACATCTTCTCCACGAGAGCGCTCCACGACAGCGTCTTTTTATCGACCAGCTCTGCTAGAGCCAGGCCGAGCGCGGTCTCGAGGCCTATTATTCCGAATGGCGCTAAATCAAACTCCACGTCCTTCTCCGAGTCCGTATGAGGAGCGTGGTCTGTGGCTATAGCGTCTATCGTGCCGTCGGAAAGTCCCTTCTTTATGGCTTCGACGTCTTCTTTTGACCTGAGAGGCGGATTCATCTTTGTATTGGTATCGTAAGTCGCGCAGCACTCTTCCGTAAGCGCGAAGTAATGCGGCGCGGTCTCCGCAGTCACCTTGACGCCTCTCTTTTTCGCTTTCCTTATTATATCCACGGATTCTCCGCAACTTACATGCGCGATATGTATGTGGCCGCCGCACTTTTCGGCGAGGCCGATCTCGCGCCTTACCATCTCATATTCGGAAGCCCGGGTTATTCCCTTCAGGCCCATCTTCGTCGAAATCAAGCTTTTATTAACCATGCCAAACGCGGATAATTTGGTATCCTCGCAGTGGTCTATCACAAGCATCCCCCCGGATTTAGCGCCTCTCATCGCTTCCAGCATAAGGTCCTTATCTTCCACCGACGAACCGTCATCGGAGACCGCTATAGCGCCGGCTTTCTTCATCCCGGTAAAGTCGGCGAGTTTCTTTCCGGCGCGCGAGAGAGTTATCGCGCCGACTATCGCCACGCCGCATAATGCGTCTTTCTTTATGATATCCTTGAGGAGCTTTACTGTCTTGGGGTTATCCACGGCCGGTTCCGTATTCGGCATGCATGCGATCATGGTGTACCCGCCGCGCACGGCTGCCCTGGTTCCGCTGGCTACAGTCTCCTTGTCTTCTCTACCGGGCTCCCTCAAATGAGTATGCATATCGACCAGGCCCGGGATAATTATTTTGTCTTTGGCATCGATCATCTTATCGCACTTTTCATCGAGCGATACGCCTACCTTCTCTATTTTACCGTCGGAAATCAATATATCAAAGAGCCCGTCGATCTTATTCGCAGGGTCTATCACTCTGCCGTTTTTTATAAGGTACCTGGCGGGGGTCATCTCCTGATCTCCTTGGCGGCCGAGACCAGGTAGAGCACCGCCATCCTGACCGCGATGCCGTTCGTTACCTGCTCCAGTATGACTGAATTCTTGCCGTCGGCTACTTCGCTCGACATCTCGACGCCCCTATTGATGGGCCCGGGATGCATGATCACGATATTTTTTTTGCACTTCTCGAGCCGCTCCGTGGTAATGCCGTAATTTTTTAAGTATTCGAGTTTCGAGGGGAATGCCACGGCCGTATCTCTTTCGAACTGCATCCTGAGCACATTGATCGCGTCCGCGCCCTCGAGCGCCTCATTGAGGTCCGTCGTGGCCTTGACGCCCATCTTTTCTATGCCTTCGGGGATAAGTATTCCCGGCGCGCAGACGGTGACTTTGGCGCCAAGTTTGGTGAGCCCCCAGATATTCGAGCGCGCGACCCGGGAGTGGGCTATATCACCTATTATGCTGACCCGCAGGCCTTCTATCTTGCCGAGCTTTTCCTGTAAAGTGAACATGTCCAGAAGCGCCTGGGTCGGGTGTTCATGCCAGCCGTCGCCCGCGTTCACGACGCTGGAAGAGACTGAGCGCGCCAGGATATTCGGGGCTCCGCTGCAATTGTGCCGCACCACTATTATGTCGATCTTGAGGGCTTCTATATTTCTTCCGGTGTCGATCAGCGTTTCGCCTTTCTTCACGCTCGAGGATTCTACCGCAATATTCAAAACATCCGCCGACAGCCTCTTTGCCGCGAGCTCAAACGAAGCGCGGGTCCTCGTCGAGGGTTCATAGAAGAGGTTCACGACCGTCTTGCCGCGAAGCGCGGGCACCTTCTTGATCTGCCTGGTCGTTACCTCTTTAAAGCTTCCGGCTGTATATAATATAAACTTTATCTCTGCGGCTGAAAGATATTCAAGCCCCAACAGGTCTTTTTTGGTCCAGACAAATTTATTGTTCATAGTTCAAGTCCCGTTTTCAAGGTATCTTCTCGCAAAGCACAACCTCATCTTTACCGTCCGCCTCTGTCAGCCTGACCTCGACAAGCTCGCTCGCGGACGTCGGCACATTCTTGCCAACATAATCGGCCTTTATCGGAAGCTCTCTGTGCCCCCTATCCACCAGTACGGCCAGCTGTATCCGCTTCGGGCGCCCGAAATCTATGAGAGCGTCCAGCGCGCATCTTATCGTCCGGCCCGTGAAGAGAACGTCATCGACCAGTATTATCTTCTTACCCTCTATCGTGAAGTCTATTTCTGTGGCATGGACAACGGGTTGCGCCGCTACCTGGGTAAGGTCGTCCCTGTAAAGAGTTATGTCGAGCGCGCCAACCAGCAGCTTCTTATCGATCAGGCGCTCTATCTTTAACACTAACCTCTCGGCTAAATATGAGCCGCGATTCTTTATGCCTATCACGGCAATATCGTCGGCTACCTCGAAACGTTCGACTATCTCATGGGATATGCGTTCGAGGGCCTTATCGATCCCCTCCTTATCCATGACTTTCGACTTCTCCCTTACAACCATAAATGCCTTTCTAAAATCTCTGGGCACAAAAAAATCCCACTTACCTTAATCAGATAAATGGGCGTTCTCATCCTCTTCTTCTCCTTTTCCGGCCTCTCAAGGACCGATCTTTAAAAGGTTTTATACCGAATTGACTGTTTCATTATACCTTCCATCCTGCGGCGGTGTCAAGCCTTTATTTGAGATGGGTCTGACCGGGCTGCTTCGATGATGAGCGCCGTAAATTTTGGCGCAGTCACCTGCACCGAGTATCGCTCCTCTACTTTTTTACGGCCCGCGCTTCCGAGCCTTCTCCTTAAGTCTTTGTCATCCCTCAGCGCGGTCAGGGCGCGGATCCACTCTTCGTGACTGGACGCCAGGATACCGTTTACGCCATCTTCGACTATCTCTTTATTTACGCCGACCGGTGAGACGACCACGGGCAGGCTGCATGCCATGTACTGGATCGTCTTTATGCCGCATTTGCCCTTCTCCCATAGCCCATCGTCAAGAGGCATTATGCCCGCATCGCACGACTCAAGATCCTTCACCTCGGTATCTTCGCTCCAGGGCCTGGCCTCAAACGGAACTCCCGGCAGTTTCACGAGGCCAGCCCCCACAAGGATCACTCTGGCCTTACCTCCCTCGCATACCCTGGCAAGCGCAGGAGCTATATAGAGCAGGTACTTAGCGGTCGACGGCGAACCGATCCAGCCGATCGTGAATACGTCGTTATCCTCACACTGCCTTTTCGGATACCGCGCCGTGTCCACCACCGTGGGCAAGATCTCAACATGAGGTGCGCCGGCTATATTTGCGGCGTAGTCCGCCAGGTATCGATTGCCGGCGATGACAAGCTTTGCGTTACGCATGACAGCGTCGATCTTGCTGCCCAATAAAGCTCTCACCAGAGGTTTTTGGCTCTGGTTATACCTGTAAAATATCGCATCGTCATAATTGACGACGTAGGGGATCTTCAGCACTTTAAGGACTTTCTCAAAGACCGGTGGAAAATATGGAAGGATCTCGTATTCGACTACGACCAGGTCATATTTACGTACGCTTAAAAGAGCCTTCACCCGTCGGCAAAGCGCTCTGGAATAATCGTTGAGCGTTCCTCTTTTGATAGCGTAGAGGTTCTTTAAATATGACGCATCCGTTAGCGGCGAGAATACGCACCGCACCCCTGCAGCCTCGAGGTACGGGAAATATTGCAAAAACCTGTACCTGGTACTGGCGCCCTCGCGCGAATATTTCGTTAAGAATAATACTCTTATATCTTTTTTTGCCGGCATAGTTTAGATCACCACTATAAATTCGCCTTTAGGTACGGCTGACTTGAAGTACCCGAGCGCATCCGAGGCCTTTTCACGCCGAAGCTCTTCGAACTTCTTCGTCATCTCTCTCGCTATCACTATCTCGACGTCGCCGTAAACCTCCAGAATATCCGCCAGCAGTTTCACTATCCTGTGAGGTGACTCGTATAGCACGACGGTCCTGGCTTCATCCTTTAGTTTCTTAAGCTGCTTCTTCCTCTTTATGGGCTTATTGGAAAGGAAGCCTTCAAATGTAAACTTATCAGTGGGCTTACCCGACACAACGAGCGCGGTTAATAGCCCGGACGCGCCCGGCACAGGTATAACAGGTATATTATTATCGATACACATACGGATTATCCTGTATCCGGGATCCGAAATGCCCGGCGTGCCCGCATCCGAAACGAGAGCGACCGACTTTCCCTCCCGTAAAACCTCCAGGAGATATTCCGTCTTCTGGATCTTATTATATTCAAAGTAGCTCGTCATCCTGGTGGGAATCTGGTAGCGGTCCAGCAGAATTTTCGTGTGGCGGGTATCCTCCGCGGCTATAAGGTCCACGGATTTTAACATCTCGATCCCCCGGAGAGTCATGTCGGCAAGGTTGCCGATCGGAGTAGAGACTATATAGAGGGTCCCTGGCATAATAGCTATTCTACCGTTACCGATTTGGCCAGATTTCTGGGCTGGTCAATATCGTATCCAAATTCAAGCGCCACATAGTAAGCCAGAAGCTGGAGAGGTATTACGACCAAAAGCGGCGAGAAAAGTTCCTCCACCGACGGTATCTCTATGACGTAGTTCACGTTGTGGTGCATTATCTCTTTGTCGCCTTCGGTGACGATCACTATCATTATGCCCCCGCGGGCCTTTATCTCCTGTATGTTAGATAGCATCTTATCGTAGGTCTTCGACTTTACGGCTATGCATACGACCCATGGGTTTTCATCTATAAGCGCTATGGGCCCGTGCTTCATCTCACCCGCCGGATATCCCTCGGCGCTGATATATGATATCTCTTTTAATTTCAAAGCCCCTTCGAGCGCGTTCGGATAATTGACGTTGCGCGCCAGGTACAGGAAATATGATTTGTTATGTTTTAAATGGTAATATTTCTTAAATTCCTGGGCATATGCGGCCAGCATGTTATAGCCGGACCTGTATTCGCCGAGCAGTTCATTCATCAGCGCGGCGCACTTTTTAAATTCTCTGATTAGCGCTTTTAACCCGGATGGAGAGACCGTCTTCCTGATGCGCGCGATATAAAACGTTACAAGATAAAATATCGCAAGCTGCGCGGTGTAGGCCTTTGTAGACGCGACCGCTATCTCGGGGCCGGCATGCGTATATATAACGCCATTCGCTTCCCTGGCAATAGAACTGCCCAGCACATTGCATATCGCCAGCACCACGCATCCCCGGCGCTTAGCTTCCCGAAGGGCCGCCAGGCTGTCTGCCGTCTCTCCCGACTGAGAGACTATGATGACGAGGGTATCCTTAGTCACTACCGGATTGCGATAACGGAATTCGCTGGAAGTATCGACTGTACACGGGATCTTTGCGTGCTCTTCTATCACGTACTTACCGGTAAGCCCGGCGTGATAAGCGGTGCCGCAGGCCACTATCGTTATGTTCTTAATGCGCCTGAAATCCGACTCTTTTATCTTAAGCTCGTCAAACTCGACCCTGCCATCTCTTATTCTCTCGTCGATGATCTTCTCTACAACATCCCCCTGCTCAAATATCTCCTTAAGCATGAAATGTTTGTAGCCGCACTTTTCGGCCTGGCTTATATTCCATTTTATTACGGAGGGCTTCCTGTGAATGATACGGCCTGTTATATTTTGTATGGCAACAGAATCTTTTGTGATAGTTACAACATCATTATTGTCGAGATATATGACCTTGTGTGTGTAGTCCAGTATGGCCGGCACATCGCTCGCAATAAAATTTTCTCCCTTACCAAGCCCGACTATGAGAGGGGAATCAAGCCTGGCCCCGACTATTTTCCCCTGTTCGTCTTTATGGATAACCGCTATAGCGTAAGAGCCGTGCAAAAGTTTTATTGCTTTACGCACCGCCTCTGTTATGTCACCGGAATAAAATTTCTCGATCAAATGGGCTATGACTTCTGTGTCCGTTTCTGAAATAAATTTATGCCCTTCTCTTTTAAGACTGCTCTTGAGCTCCAGATAGTTTTCTATGATACCGTTATGTACAACGGCTATTTTACCTTTACAGTCGCAATGCGGATGTGCATTTGCATCGCTCGGGACACCATGAGTTGCCCATCTACTATGCCCTATACCTGTTGTGCCTTTGATTTGATTCGGGCAAAGTTCATCCGCAAGTACTTTGAGTTTACCCTTTTTCTTAGCAACAAACATCCGCCTGTCTTCAATTACAGCAATCCCCGCTGAATCATAGCCACGATACTCCATTCTCGAAAGGCTTTTAAGTAATACGCCTTGAGCGTCTTTGTCTCCTACATATCCCGCTATTCCGCACATTATCCTAAAAACCTCTCTTTCGGTAGGCTATTTTAC
Organism: Candidatus Omnitrophota bacterium; assembly: GCA_018823705.1. Lineage (GTDB taxonomy): Bacteria > Omnitrophota > Gorgyraeia > 2-01-FULL-45-10 > 2-01-FULL-45-10 > CAIMPC01. The sequence continues at coordinate 7,635 of JAHJHP010000062.1, forward strand.
CACGCACTATCGTCATTTTCACATCAAAATCTTTATCAAATATTACAATATCCGCGTCTTTTTCCTTCGCTATGGACCCTTTGCGGGCGTCGACGCCCAAAAGCCTGGCGGGGTTTATCGTCGCAAAGGCGACCGCGTCGGCGAGGGCGACCCCGCAAGCTCGAACCGCGTTCTTTACCGCTCCTATCATGGTAAGGTTTGAGCCCGCTATCGTGCCGTTTCTCAGCCTGTAAACGCCGCCCTTAACTTTATCCCCGCCGGCTTCGGCCCTTACGGAATCGGTCATCAATATTATGCCATTCCTCTTCTTCATCGCAAGCGCCAGATATAATAGTTCGGGCCGAACGTGGACCAGGTCGAATATGATCTCCGCCACGACCCGGTCATCGGACAGGCATGCCAGTGCGGCGCTGGAGCCATTAGCGGCCATGCGGCGCATCCCGTTAAACAGATGTGTGGCATGTGTTATACCGGCGTCTATGCCTTTAACGCCCTCTTCATAATCAGCGGATGTATGCCCCATAGACGCCACTATTCTCTTCTTCTTTAAATTTTGTATTAGTTTCCGCGCGCCATCGAGCTCGGGCGCGACCGTCATTATCTTCAATAGCGCTCCGCATCTTTCGATGATCTTACAAAGTCCGGCAGTGGAGGGCTTTTTTATAAATCTCTTATCCTGAGCGCCCGCTCTCTCCCGGCTGATATAAGGCCCTTCGAGCCTCAAGCCCTCTACGCTGGCGCCGAGAACGTCATCATCCTTAAAACGCCTTATAGCATCTATCGATTTAGACAGATTTGCCGATGACGAGCATGATATGGCCGTGACTATAGCCGTCGTGCCGTATCTTATTTCGTGTGCGAGAACTTTTGCGGGATCACCGTGAATGTGGGAATCGATAAATCCGGGAGAGACGAAAGACCCTTTAGCGTCGATCACGTCGGCGCTGTGCGATTTAGCGCGCTTCCCGACGTATCTTATCTTACTGCCATCGATTATTACAGAAGCGCCCTTTATTACAGCGCCGCACGCGATTATCTGTCCGTTAATGATCTTCATTGTCCTGGCCTTCAAGAATACCGCTATTTTCCATAACACGCAAGACAAATGAAGCTCTCTCAGGCGCCTGCGCCCGGCAAACTGTGCAATCCCGGATAATTCCGGAGTCCTAGGCTGCTGTTTTGATATTCTCTTCTATGATCCTGTTCAGTGTCCCGATCGCGTTAACATCCAATTTTCTAACGGGCAGGATAAATAGCATCATCCTTGCCAATTCATTTATATCGGTTGTGTCTGCTGTCAGCTCTCTGCCGGTGAGAAGCTTATAGACATTGAGAAGGTTGCTTATGTTACCGGCCTGGAGAGCGCGTAAGGCTAAAATAATGCTTTCGACCTGGATTATATCACCGTCTCCTCCCTTGCCGAAAGCGAGGGCCTGTATCCCTTTGGCTTGTATCTTAGCTACAAGGTCCTTACTCGGGCAGGCAACGTCAAATTGGATCTTATAACCCGGATACCGCGCCTCCTCCCGCGCTGTTATTCTTTCCAGTTCCAGCATAAACTCTTCCGGATTACTTAAATCTTTGGCTGCCAGTGAGACTACCTTCTCGCCATACTTATCATTTCTCATATCCTGCTCAAGAGTCTTTAGTATACCTCTCTGCTGAACCGGAAGTATTGAATCTGTAACGATGTGGCATAGGATCGTTTTGTCGGGGATCGCCGGGGTATAGCTGAGATTCTCTGCGTGAATTCTATCGGCTTCGGACTGAGCCGCTGCGATAGCGACTGGAGAGGCCTCTGGCACCGCTGTTTCCGGCAGATTCAGGGACAGGTCTGAAGCTAGATTTGTACCTGTCTCTGAAGGGTCTTTCATATTGAGCCGATCCATTACTTTTTTCCACATCTCTTCATTAGAAAGCCCACTCATTCTTTCGGAGAGAGCATCCAGATCCTGGCGGAATATGCTATCTTTCAATATCATAAGATCATGCTCGTCTTCATAAGACAAAAACTCCCGCAGCCTTCTTGCGTAAAGCTCAGGATCGCCAAAATAGTAACTTGCCGAAAGATATATCTTTATGGTTTTGTCCGGTGGTGAATGCTCTATAATGCCTCCTCTCATTTCCTGCAGTGCCCGTAAACAATTACTTTGTTGTTTCGCAGTATTATATATGACCTCATGATTCCATCCATCCATTATGTGAAGATCTACGCCTTCCTCGAAATCAGGAAACCTTACAGTGACGAATAATCCATTTTGGCTTATCTTCACAATTTCATGTTTTTCAAGCTCCGCAACCAGCTCAGCTATCTGCTCATCTTTTCCTTTTGAGCCAATATGATTGAGTAGCATTATGTCTATGTCTTTTTTGACTTTCGAGACCGGAATAAACCCGTCGGGGTTCGCTAAATACCGCGCGCTGCCCACAATCCTACCGGGATGACCGCCGTTAATGATCCTCTCAAGGATCGGTATATTCAGAAATAGCTCACCTCGCAGGTTCGTTGCAAAAAGTCCGGGGTTGAGGCCGTTTCTCAATACGATTGGGGATGCGTTACTTCGGGTTGTGCCCAAGGACGGTCCTTCCGATGCCACTCTATCCGTAGCCGCATCCGGTCTTTTCGTTTCTGGGGAGGGTTTTACAAACCACACCCCTTCCATGCCGGGGTGATCGAGGTGGCCGAAGTCAGCATCAGTCTTGATGCCGAACTTTTTCAGTTCCTCGCGGTCATCGGCGGTAAGGCTCTCGCTGCCAGCGTAATCCTTGAAAAACAGCGCTTCTATCTTCTTGCCCTTGTTATTAAAATTAAAGGCGGCGAGCACGTATTTTTTACCGCTTGCTAAACTACCCGACCCAATGGTCCTGTCTATCTCTATCGTCTCGCAATGCAACTTGTCGCGCAATTCGTTGTTTAATCTTATGATGTGGCTCTCCCGGATATTTTTGCCCCTTACAATGTCTCTCAGCCTGCCTACTGCATAAATCAGCGCTGCGTGGTCCTGGAAATTTGGGAGGTTCTTATCGAAAAAAGGGTTAAGCCTTGACTCGGGGGCAAGAGTATCACTTTGCGGAGGATTTAATAAATCGGGAAGCGAATTCGCCCAAGCTATATCGTTAACCAAAAAGAGACAGGTTATCGCCACAGCTATGGCTTTAAATAATACGTTATGGTTATATTTGGGCATAGACATATAGTGGGGATATCATACCATATGCTATGTTAAATCAATAGAAAGATAGCTATCTTTTTTCTACCTAACCGGGAATCTATTGTCCGCGGAACGAGTGCACTATCTTTTGATTCTTCTTTTGTTTTGCTTTGGTTTTTATGGTAGATATGGGAGGTGTAATATGAGGAGACTTATTATGAGA
>JAHJHP010000001.1 GCA_018823705.1 Candidatus Omnitrophota bacterium
AACAGGTAGTTCTCGTCCTGCTCGTTTGTTGCTGAACGGAGAAATCATTATATGGCTTGACACTTTACATAACAGGTCTTTTGAGAAGCAGAAAAAGGGTTTTATTTAATAACGTTTTAATAATAAAAGAACCGAGGATGTTTGAGGCCGCCTCCGGAGGCCGAGTTCCGCAGGTTCCCCTTTTTCTGCTGAACAAAAGATCGATCCCCATAGTTAAAGCTTAGGGGAAATATTTTCAGTGCGAATATGCTTCGGTTTAGGTCAGACATCGCCGCGAATGAAGCTATTTATGCGATAGCTTAAGCACCCTCTCCCGCGAGGGACTATAATCAATTATCTTCTTCTGCCCAGCACACCATCGATCTTGGCCCTGAGTTCCGCGATTGATACAGGCTTTACTATGTACTCCTCATTGTAAAGGCCGAGCGCCTTCTCTCTTGCTTCTTCGGTATCGATGGCTGTCAACATTATCACCGGTATCATAGTGGTGCTCTTATTCTCTTTCAGGACTTTTAATACCTCAAACCCTCCCATAGACGGCATCACGACATCAAGTATTATAAGGTCCGGCTTCTGGCGCGCAGCAATATAGAGGCCGTCTTTGCCGTTTGTAGCAGCCAGGACGATATAAGCCCCGCTCAACTCCAGATCCTTCTTAATGAAATAGATAAAATCCTTCTCATCGTCGATCAAAAGTATCTTCTTCATCGCCGCGATCCTTTCTTTGATATACCCATCTCCGGCAATAATATCCTGACCGTAGTGCCCTTATCGATCTCGCTATGCATATTTATAATGCCCTTGTTCATATCGATTATCGATTTTACGATGGATAGGCCCAATCCGGTGCCCTTATTCTCCCTTTTGGTAGTAAAGAAAGGTTCGAAAATCTTTGCCATATCATTTTTGGGTATCCCGCTGCCGGTATCCCTTATCTCTATTACGCAAACGGATTTTTCCTGACGGTCGGGCGGCACAGGAGCCATGCATGAATACGTCTTGACGAATATATCCCCGCTCATAGGCATAGCCTCGATCGCGTTCAAAAATATGTTAAATAATGCCTGCTGCATCTGGTTCTTATCGACTTCCACGAAGATCTCTTTATCAGTCAGTTCCTGCTTTATATTTATGTCTGCGGTATCCGACTTATGCTTGAATAACTCTATAAAGACGATTGCGTCATGGATAAGCTCGTTGGGATGAACTATCTCGGCCGCGATCTTGGATGGCTTGGCAAAGGTAAGAAGGTCCTTCACCACTATATCAGCCCGCATCACCGCTTCCCTCATCTTGACAACGGCTTCTCTCAGCTCGGGATCGGCTCCCTGCAGTTTCGCTTTGATATATTCCAGTCCTCCGAGCAATATCGCAAGGGGGTTCTTGACTTCGTGTGCCACGCCGGACGCAAACCGGCCCAGGGCTGCCAATTTTTCCGACTGAACCAGCTTTGCCTGCATATCCTTAAGCTGCTTATATGCTTCTTCAAGCTCCTTCATCTTCGCCACCAACGCGTCATCCGATCTCTTGCGTTCCTTTATTTCGATCAGCAGGTCCTGTCTCTGCCGAAAAAATTTATCTATGAGATTAGCGATACGCCCAAACTCGTCTTCCTTGCCCATCAGGGCTTTCAGATGAATAGCATCCCCCTTAGCCAAAGCCAGCGATATTGAGTCCAGAGGCACATTTATCAATATCATCAGCACAACGTATAATATCGCCACGAGCGCGAAGGCATAACCGAGAAGGATCAGCAGCATCTTGCGGGAGTCTCTCGTAAATATTTCGGCGATGTCCGAATGACTGGCTATATTGACACGCGCTACGGCGCTCCCCCGCCAGTCTTCCAGGACCTTTTGGAACGCGATCACGCCGCGCCTGACGTCCGACACTAACCCTGCTTCATCATCGGGCCCGGAAGCCACCTCTATGCTGGAAACTGTCAAATTCGATAAATTATCAGTATACGCCTTATCCCACATCCGTCCCGCCAGAAGATAACCGCTTAGAGGGGTCTTCTTTTCGATATCAAAAGATTTATGTACGGTAGCTCCGCGTATTTCCATGGGCCCGCCGGGCATGGCCACAAAGAAATGCCTGACCTTATCATTTTCGAATATCTTTTTTATTTCACCCTCGGTAAACGGCAGTTTTACGGATAGCCGGCCACCTATATCGCTTACGTTGTATAGCAGCACTCCGTCGGGGTTATATACCCACACTCCGCTTGCCTTATATGTCTCGAGAGAAGCGTCTATATTATTTTCGGCCCAGGCCCTGTCGGAAGTCGAGATAAAGTCGACCATCTCATCCCAGTGAGTATACTCGTAGGCCAGTGTCTCAAGGGATCTCTCCTCGATCTGCATGACCCTTGCGGTGCCCTCGATCTTTTCTTTTGTCTCCTGAGCGAAAAGTTCGCTGAGCCTTCTGTCCTCGGCATCTTTGTAAAGAGTGATCAGAGTAGCCAGGATACCCGCGCAAAGGACCAGCAATATAGCTATCTTTACACGAACTCTCATCGTTTATTATCTCCGGATCGCCGCCTGTTGCCCAAAACTATCAGGGCCCCTATCATGCCGAATATTATAAAACCCTGCGCTACCGCCAGCAACGCCATGATAGGATAAGCCCTGCTTACTATTATGGCGCTTAGTCCGAGCAGGATCGAGGTGAAATAAATAAATATGACCGCACCCGATGAAGCCAGGCCGATATCAAAAAGATAGTGATGAAAATGATCCTTTCCCGCGTATTTAAGCCACTCGCCCACCGTCTTTATCTTTCTTTCGGCGATCCTCATCGCGGTCGTAAATACCATATCGAATATGGGCACTCCCAATATAAGAATAGGTATCGACAGCCTGACGACGTCGCCTTCCGCCCAGTATCCGACGAGGCCTATACTGGCCAGGATAAACCCGATGACTGTGCTGCCGGCATCGCCCAGGAAGACTTTCTTCCTCGCCTTCATAAAATTATAGGGCAGAAATCCTAAGCATGCCGCCGCAAGCACCACGGCCAACACGAAGAGGCTCGATTGGCCCGTTATAAAAAGTATGATCGCGAAACAACCGAGGTTAATTACAGCCGACCCGGCGGCAAGTCCGTCCAGGCCGTCAAGATAGTTATAACCATTTGTGATGCCGAGTATCCAGATGAGCGATACGATAATCTCTATCGTGTTACCCCACCAGGAAGCCGGTAAAAAATTTATCCGGTCGCCAAAAAACACAACCGTCATAGCGGCCACCAACTGCACAAACAGGCGGCTTCTGGCGCTCAATCCCCGTATATCGTCCAGAAGCCCCAGCAGCAATATGATGACCGAGCCTATCAATATGGGCAGGATGCCGCGGAGGATACCCGGATTCATAAAGATCCCCAGGGCAAAACCGGTGTAGATGGCGAGTCCTCCCAAAAGAGGCGTCATCGTCTTATGCATCTTTCTTTTGCCCGGAAAATCTACGATACGAAATTTAAATGCGATCCCGCGGAATAACGGCGTCGAGAGAAGCACAAATAAAAACGCTGTCAATGCGGATATGAATAGTCCTGGCATCTACTTGATTTCCCTTATCATCCTGAGCGCCATAAAGCCTTCGGCGTACTTTACCCTTCCCTGGAAACCGCGGAAGTTAGCGCATGACCTTGCGCTCTCTATGATCGTCTGGTTTTTGACCCTGGTCTTCTTCACCTGGGAAGTGTGCGCCCCGAGAAGGCGCAGCTTCTTATTCAGGACATTCTGTATATCAACAAAGACGTCCGGCTCAAAATGGTGGGTCGTCGGCACTTCGTAGTATAGGACCTCCTTGACGTATCGCGTGGCAGAGATACCTGCCAGCGAGGCGGCGCGGTGATCCTGGTGTATATCCTGACTATAATTCAGGAAGACCACATCAGGCCTCACTTTATGTATTATATCGTCCATCTTTAATATAAGTTCCCTGTTGTTGGCTATCTCGGTATCCATCAGGCCGCCCCAGAATACATTCTTAGCGCCCATTATCTTCATCGCCTTCAATTGTTCCTGGCGCCGCACATCGGCCTCACCGCCAAAACTCCCGTCACTCAGCACCAACAGATAGACTTTGTGTCCGCTCGCAGCGTATTTTATAAGAGTTCCGCCGCATCCTATCTCGATATCATCGGGGTGCGCGCCTATGGCGAGTATATTCATATCTTCAAAACCTCCTTTGCTCTTGGCCCTTCGGTAAATAATAGGTCCGCTATTGACATGAAAGGCATAAAATCGCCTTCCGTTTTCATGAATTGCTGGGCGTAAACAGGGTGGGAGAAATCCTGGTAGGAAAGCTTCAGGCCTGATGCGGTAAATTTATCCTCATCGATGTAGGCCTTGCCGCCCGCGCCGGAGAGATAAGCATCGGCATTCAAGGCGCGGCATATATCTGTTATCCGCTCTGTCTTCGTGGTAGTCACCTTGAGGTCTGATTCAAAATATAGAGGGGTGCTTATCGAAAGGTCTTTCAGTATGTACTTTATTATGTCGATATTGAGGCCGGCGAGCGACTCCCAGGGTTTACCATACAGGTCCTCGAAGTACGGAAAATATCTGTCGAAGAATTTTGCGCGTCCGTAACAGGTCTTAAGGCTCATGAGGTGCTCTTTCGGCCAGTCAAGTTCATTATCTATCCTGACGTCTGAGATAACCTGTCTCCCCTTACCCTTCGATATAACCGGAACGCTTAACCATAACCATCCGTCCTTGGCCCTGATCTTATTCCGGTTCTGAAATTCCCTCGGCTTGTACTGGACATTGTCCAAAAAGACAAAAGCATCGCTTCGCGCGATCTTATCAAAGTAACCCAGCCATGGTATATATTGCGGTTGATGCACCGATATGATCATCGTAGCTTATTATACAATACGGCGGTAAAATTGAACAAACAATTATTTCCTTTTGACAAATATGGGGTTAGTGACCGATAGCAGGCCTTCCGCGCGGATCTCAAGCCTGTAATAGCTCTTAGCGGCCTTTACATTATCGTCATCATCAAAACCTATACTGAACGGCGCAGTGGCATCCATCACCCGCATTATCTCACCGCCTCTTATTATGGTTATCTTCACATTTTTTGATGATTTATTCGAAAAATGTCCCGCGATCGTAATGCGAGGTTTCCCGGCCACCGTAAGTTCCTGGCCCATTATCTTCTCAATACCGGTCGAGGGATCTTTCACCGTGAACGCATCGAGGACGAAGTTTGCGGCTTCCTTTTCCCTGGAAACGTACATCCTGCCTTCCTTGAGAGCGTTAAGCGCGTCGGCTTTCGTAAAATGCGAAAGTAAAAATACTGTCCGCAGATTTGTCATGCACTGCTCCAGGTTGCCTGCCTTTTCGAAATCCATAGCCCCTATCGCCCAGACCGGCAAGGGCCTTATCCCCAGACAGTAATCTTTCAGGGCCGCATCCCATATACGCTCAGGTGCCCCTATACGGTCATACCCCTCATAGAAGATCGCGTATCCGGTATAACCGTAGGTCGACAAAAGATAGTCCGCGTGCTCATCGGTCTCGATACTCACATTGCCGAGCTTCTCGACGTTCTTTGCTTCGGGGTGTTCCCAAAAAGTAGCGCCGCCGCGCGAGTTTACGTAGTCGATCATCTTCTGATATGGCGAGGCTCCCAGATCTCCATGATACTGGTCATACTCGAACCGGCAATACGGAAAGTTATTCACCAGAAGCCCGAGCGATGAGACTACAAGTAGTATCCCTATATACTTCCAGTGGCGCAACAGAAGCCCGAATCGGCGTTCGTAAACGGCTTGCTGAGCGAAAGAGCCCATCTTTACAAATAGTAATCCTATAGATAAAATCCCTGCCATAGCCAGGAAAAAGAGCAGGCTCATTATCCCGAACGGCTTTGCGAGCGAAAGGCCGTTACCTATCATGGGAAGGCCCCTGTAATCTTTTGCGTTATCGAGCCCGATAACCAGAAGATGTTTATGCCAGTTCTTTATCGAAAAACTATTCCCGAAGGGGCTGCCCTCCCAGTAGTAAAAAGGCCCGGCCTCCACAGCGTTAAGGAATATCATGTCCATGTTCTTTCTTTGCGCCGCCCTGACCAGATTCAGGTAACGCCTTATACCGAACAGCGACACTGAGTTTGTCGTCATGACCTTCTTTATTATATTGCGGAACGGCCACAGTCCGTACTCCCACCTGTTCAAAAATCCGTCCGCCGGTATAATGATCCTGATGTCGTTCTTGCGCGCGATATCCGCTATCTGGGAGAGCGTATACCGTCCATCGCTTACTACGGTGCTTATATCGATCGCCGCCTGGACCTGCATATAATCCTCGGTAAAGGCCGCGGCGGAATATATAGAAACTATCAATATTACCGCTGAGGTGATCTTAAATATACGTGCCATTTTTTGCTCCTTCTACAATATACCGTACTTCTTCTTATTGGACAGCTCCGCATAAAGGCTCGAGATTTTATCGATCATCTCTCCGGCGGCAAATTTACCGCGGACCCAGAGCTTGCCCGAGCGGCCCATCCGAACCCTCTTATCCTTATCCGAGATAAGCTCGGCCACCGCTTCGGCCAGAGCGTCGGGATCAGTAGGATTTACCAGGAGGCCCGTCACTCGGTCCTGCACAATCTCGGGGATACCGCCAACCCGGGATGCCACAACGCTCACGCCTTCGGCCTGGGCTTCTATGGCCGATATGCCGACGGCCTCATTCAGCGAAGGCATCACCAGTACGTCCAGTATCGACAGGATCTCCGGTATGTCATCGCGCCATCCCGCGAAGATGACATTCCCGCGGATCCCAAGCCTCCCTGTTTTCTCTTCGAGCGCCGCGCGCAGGCTTCCCTCGCCCGCGATGATAAATTTGGTCTTTGGGAACTTACTTATAACCTTTGCGGCCATCTCTATGAAGTAACCCGGCCCTTTAACGGTTTCTAGCCTGCCGACCATCCCGATGACATCTTCTCCGGCGTTTATATTGAACGACCTCTTCAGGACAACTTTGTCTTTCCAGTCGCAGGCGTACTTATCCAGCTCGAGCCCCTGATAAATAACCGCTACCTTATCTTCACGCGCTACTTTCGATTTAAGATAATCCCTTTTCTCCAGTTCCGTCAGCGCGATTATCTTATCGGTGAAGGTCGACAGGTAGGACTCCGCCATTATTATCCTTCGAGTCATCTTTTGATTGAAATATCCGTAAAGATTATGGCCATGAGGAGTATGCACTATTACACTTACTCCGGAAAGTCTGGCCGCTAACCGCCCGAGAGCGCCGGCCTTGGCTGTATGAGTATGTACCACATCGAATCTCTCTCTCCTGAATATATTCCATAAGCTGAGGAAAGCTGATAGGTCCGCCGGAAGGTCTATCTCCCTTTTTAATCCGGGGATTATCCTCACCCTACTCTGGAATTCGGCAAGGAACTCCAACGTCTTCTTCGTCGGATGAACGGACGGGCCTGCTATCAGCGTAATGTCAAAAGCGTCCGGATCGAGGCCCGCCGATAGTATCCTGTAGATATCCGGCGCGCCGCACCAATCCAGCCTGGTTATCACCTGCGCAACTTTTATCTTCGACATACTAGTACCTGTATAGTTCCGTGCACCTGGCGCACGCCGGGAATATCTTATTCTCCCTCAGGAGCTGACGGTGCCTGAGAGCCTTTTGGCTGTTCCATATCCGGCAGAGCGGCGCGTCTTTAATGTTACCGTAAGAGTAGGTGCTGTTAAGGCATGGCCTCACTTCGCCGTTGGGAAATACATACGCGGCTATCCACGGGCTGAGGCACCTCGTGTTATGCTTTGACGGCGCATAGTCCGTATCATTATAATAATTTTCGAGGCTCGTGCGTGATAGGTACGGATAAAAATCCACGCTGAAGTCATATCTGCCCGAAAGGATCCTGTCCATCTTTTCGCGCAAAACTTGCGGGTCTATACCCGGATCGAACTCGAAACCCCTCCAGTCATCGGAAGAAGCGCCGAGAATATCGTCGAACTTCTTCTGTTTTTCCAGTATTTCCTTATTTGTGAATATCAGGTTGTGAAATGTGAGCGAGTTGGCCTCCGCCCTCGAGGCCACGGCAGTCATCTCTTCGAGCCTGTGGTAATTGCTCTTTGTGATCGTGCATTGGATGTTCACGAGAGGGTTTCGCTTGCCGGCCGAGCGCTTCAGGTCCCTTACCGTCTCCAGTCCGGAAAGTATCTTCTCAAACAGCCCCGGCACCCCGCGTATCCGGTCATGCAGGTCTCTCGATCCGTCCAGAGAGACGTTGAGTTCGTCCAGGCCGGAGTCAATCAGCCGCCGGGCGTACTCCTCTATCAGGAATCCGTTTGTGATAATGAGGCAATGCATACGTTTCGATTTTATATGCCTGATGAGCGCGATACAGTCTTTATAAAGCAGCGGTTCGCCTCCGAAAAGCGTCACGGCGGGCGAGTACGACGACATGCCATCTACGGCCGATCTTAAGACGTCGAACGAAAGCTCTTCCTTTATAAATTCCAAGGATCTCTTTTTCGTGACTCCGCCTTCGCCCCACTGGCCGCACATACTGCAGCGAAGGTTGCATCTATGCGTCAGAAAGAGCGTGACCGATTCCGGCGGGCTTGATCTGCCACCGCCAAAAATGTAGTGCGCGTTCGCGATAAGGCGCCTTATCCCGACCCTTATGGCATACGCCGGCTGACCAAGCGCTTTATTGAAGATCCTTCTTATATTAGAAAATAACATCACTTCACCGCCCCGGATATGATCCTGATGATCCTGTCGAGGTCCCTCTTCTTTAGCTCAGGATAAACCGGAAGAGTAAGCAGGTGCTCCGCGAGATAGCACGCGTTTGGAAATTCAAGTACCCCATACCCAAGTTCGAACATATGGTGCAAAGGGCGGAGATACATCCTGGAAGCCTCTATTCCGGATTCGGATAACCTCTCTTTAGCAAGCTGCCTGCGCTCCAAATCCTTAAATAGAATCGGCATCCGGTTAAATGCCGGGCGAAAACCTTCCGGTATTTCAGGCAGAGTTATGCCATCCAGAACTTTCAGTCCTTTTAAAAGATAAAGTCCGTTATCATATCTTTTACGCGCAAATTCCTCCATCATCTCTATGAGCCTTGTCCCAAGAGCTGCTGTAAAATCGCCCATTTTCCTGGCTTCAATATCGCCCGGAGGCGCGTCCTCTCTGAATCGCGACGCCAGCGGGTATGCCAGGCCGTAAAGATAAGGGTTTGTAAATAAGGTAAAAGCCAGAGACCTCAGGCCGTTCGTCAGTTTTCCGAAAAAGGATATTTCGGGTATCTCCCGCATCTGGTCCTCTATAGCTTTAGCTATAAATACGTCCCCGGTCGCTATGGAGCCGCCTCCGCAGAGAGGCAGGTTCTTCCCTCTATTGTAACTGAAGAAGCTGACATCTCCGGACACGCCTACCGCGCTGCCGTCGACAATAGAGCCCATGGCCTGACAGCAATCTTCTATAAGAAAAGCGCCGCGCGGAAGGTTGGCACGCAGAGTTCCGAGGCCTCTTGAGCCGATACCGAACATGTGGATCGCCAGGACCGCCAGCGTATTGTCCGACAGGACATTCATGACAGCGCCCGTATCCATGTTAAAATCGTCAAGTGAGATGTCGCACAGCACCGGTTTAAGGCCGGCTTTTCTTATAGCTACGATAAGGCTACCGGCAGTATATGCGCTCAACACTATCTCTTTTTTTGGAGATAACTTTGAGATCGCTTTGAGTATCAGATAGAAAGCCGAAATACCCGAATTCGTAAGATATATATTTGTCACACCTGTCGCGACAGACAGAGCCTCTCTGAATTTGGAGCTTACGCAAAGGCCTTTTTGAGACCGCATGGAGGAGATGATATCGCCGAACCCGGCCGACGAGCTTATTATAGGCAGCTTCCTTAACATCTCTTTCGCGCCTCCACTATTATTATGGGCGCGAAACGCTTGATCGGAAAACCGAGATATTTTTTGTCTACGATCACAAGGTTTAGATTTTTAATGATATCATCGATCCGGTCAGGATCATACGTATAGAGCGGATAGGGCGCGGAGGGATCGTAATATCTGGCTAATTTGTACTTAAGCCTGAAGAGGATATTACGGGAATTTCTGAATTCGAAAATAATACGGCCTGAAGGCCTGGTAACGCGATTCATCTCCTTCAGCACCATAACGACAGATTCTATGTTCACATCCAGAAACATATTTATACATATGACAACGTCAAAAAAGCCTTCATCGAAGGATGTCGCGCGCGCGTCCTGGCATAGCAGGTGAATATCCCTGAGCCCCCTGACTTCTATCTTCTTTGCCGTCAAGTCAAGATATTCGTCGTTAGTGTCTATGCTCCATATCTTGAGGCCCGGGTTCTGCAGCGCCAGCTGGATTAAAAATAGCCCCGATCCGGTACCGACTTCAAGGGCTCTGCCGCTTGTCGAGGCGCATAATTTCAGCGCCGCGCGTCTGACAGCGCCCTGGACAACGCCTCCGAAGCGATCGTCCTTTTCGTCTTTTCCCGCGGTGATCTTATAGAGCCACGAATACAATCTCTTTATCATCGTTTTCCCTGCGCCGTTATACCGCTCATCACGTCCTTTGGCTCAAGTGTATGCGATATCTTTCGATAAACCGTAAAATCGCCTATAATGTCCTTCCGGTATCGCTGACCAAATCCTGACAGGTTCTTTTCGAACGGCTCTATGATATGCGGATACTGTCTCCCATCGATAATATAGCACACATCGTCCGCGCCCCTGATCATTTTTGTGTTTTCGGGCCATCTGTCGCAAAACGTCGGGTCAAATAACGTCGGAGAGACCAATACCTTCTCTTTCGATTCAAACTGTACTATATACGCGGTATCATAATCCGAATATCCGCGCGTTACGTTATTCATGATAAGCCAATCTGTGAGTTTCGTATACCGCGCCGCGGCAAAGACGGAAGACGCCCGGGTGATAGTCCCCATATTACAGAAAATGAGAGCTGCTATCATTAATGTAAGGAGAAGATGTCTGGCTTTAAATTTTTTTATGCGGGAGAGGGTATCTCCTATCAGGAACGGAGCCACTATAGCCAGAGGCGCCATGAAACGCCCGGCCCCTTCCCCCACCAACATAGTGTAAAAGATAATAAACCATAATACATATATAGCTATCACGCCGATATCATCCACGTATTTATTCTTAATAAATCTTCGCGCGGCTCCCTTAAATGACACCGCGATCGAAACGAATAACAGGATCGTCAGAGGGAGAGAGATCAGTTCGGAGGTAAATCGCGGGATACGCGCCAACGACCCGGGAATGGTCGAGAACCTCCAAAATATCTTCCCGCATATCATGCCAAACGGGTCAGGGCTCAAGAGGGCGCTTCTATTCAGATCGAGCACCCTTCCGGCCATCCTGAAAAAAGCCGCTCCGGGATGCAAAAAATCATAAATGACGGCCGGAAGATATCCGATCAATATTCCGGCAAGAAAAAGAGCTATAGCGCCGGTTAAAAGACGCCCCCTATTCCCTATCACAAACAGAGTCATTATGGTAAGGACTACCGGAATAACTGCCGGGGTCAACCACAGAGCCAGTCCGGAAATAAGCCCCGTCGCCGCCATAAAGACGGCGCGATTAGCGTACTCGCGCCTGTTAATCTTTATTGCCATGAGAAGAAGTAACGGTATAAATAGAAAATTTTCGGCGTTCACACCGATGTATAACGAATAATATATCATTCCAAACGCGGGGAGGGCGATCAGTATATCAGAAATTATCACGCCGGAAGAGTTCAGTATCTTATTGCTTATAACGCATCCGATAATGAGCCCCGCGCAGGATGATAAGATGCCCACTATCATAAAACTGCTGTACGATACCCCAAGCAGGGCAAATAACGCCGCCGAAAGATAGCTATAAAACGCTCCCGCGTAATGCGCCATGGGCATATAGATGTAAAACTCCTTCAGCTCAAAGATATGCTTTGCCATGAGGGCAAATACGGCGGTATCACCGCTTATAGGCTTGATCACGAAGACAACATATGCCCTTACCAGAATTCCGAGGCCAATTATCGCCGGTATCACAGCCGCCTTACGCGCGTTTATTTTCATGTTACCTTCAGAAGTTTCAGCGCCGCGCTTGCCACCACATCGGGAGATATGGTTTTCAGACACTCCATCCTCCGGCAGGCTTTTCTTTCGCATGGAGCGCACGCGGTTTCTTTAAATATTACTATAGCTTCCTTCATAATATTCCGCGGATCAAATCGTTTCAGATTACCGGGTCCGAATATCGCTACGAGAGGAACCTTTAACGCTGCTGCTATATGCATGGCCGCTGTATCGTTTGATATAAAAAGGCGGCAACGTTTCATCAGCGCGCCCAACTCCTCGAGCGAAAGCCTGCCTGCCATATTTATAGCTCTCACTCCCGGCATCCCGGTCAGCTTACCTGCTAAAGAGGCGTCTTCTTCATCCCCTGTGATTACAAATGCGCACCCCGCGGCGCCGTTTATTCTTCGCATCACCTCGGCGAAATTTTCAAGCGGCCATCTACGGGACGGCTTTCCTCCGGGGTGAATACCCACAATGATATCGCCACTGGAGATATTTGCCTCTTTAAGCAGTCCATCGACAACGCTCGCGCATCCGGGGCCTACCCTGAATGATACACTCCTGTCGTCAACTCTGGCACCCAATTTCTCAACTAACTCTATGTCATACTCCATCTCATATTTATCACCAGCCCGAGTCTCGGGTATTTTAATATCGAAGAAGCCCCCGTATCCATTTGTGTCCCGCCCGGCCCAGATCTTGCCGTTAATGATCTTTAATAAGATAGACATCTTGAGCGCGCCGAGGGCGCTGACCATCGTCCTCATGTTTACCACAAGATCATATCTGTTTTGGCCGAGGCCCATAAAAAGCGAAAGATTTTTCGGTATACATGTTTTGTATAAGAATATATCGTCAAATAACCCGGATGTTCCGGCAAACTCACCGACATGGTCAACGACTAAGATATCTATAGTAGCGCCTTTATACGCGCCGCGAAGAGCCCTCACGGAGACAAGGGACAGGAGAATATCGCCGATACCGCCAAGATTTATTATCAGGATTTTTTTAACGTCTTTTAATTCCATCTTTCAGGTCCAATATACCTTTCGCTTTTTCAAAAACTTCATCGACAGTAATTGATTTCATGCAGACGTGCGCATAACATCGGCCGGCAGCGCAGGGCGAACATGACAGGTCTTTTTTTATCACTATCTGATCGTCCCCCTGGGGGCGCCATAGGGCAGGGTCCGTCGGGCCCATCATCGATACCGTGGGCGTACCTATAGCGGCGGCCATGTGAAGCGGCCCTGAATTATTGCATATCAATATTTTTGATATCGCTATGGCCCCCGCGACCTCATCAAGAGGCCGGCCCACCAAAAGAAGGGTTTTGGTTTTCGCGAGAGCTGCGATGCCTTCGGCCAGCTTACGTTCGGTCGGCCCGGCTATAATTACCACCCTGGCATCATATCTTTCCGCTATCATATCGACTATCTTCGCGAAGGACTCCGGCATCCAGCGCTGGCTTGGGAAATGGCCTCCCGGATGAATGCTGATTATGCCCTCGTCTTTCTTTATTCCGCTGGCCCGTAATATGTACGCCGCGCGATCGATGGCGTCTTCCGAAACCGTAAGACGCGGCCGAGGATCCCAATCAGCGCGGCCTTCGGCTTTAAATAATATCCCTGCAGAGCGGACTATATCGAGAATATGTTCGCTCATACGTTTTTCTTTTGCGTCAGGCGTTATCGCGATATTGAAGAACCGGCCCCGGGACGCGATATCGAACCCTGCTCTTACGGGAGCGCCGCTCAAATACGAAATAACTGCCGTCTTTATCGAATAGTCCATCAGCATATCGACCGCTATATCAAATCTCATCCTCCTGATTCGCGGCGCCGAGCGGCGAAGACCGGCGTAGGGTATCACTTCCGCTATATAAGGTGTATCCGCCAGGAGAGCGGCATTTGACCGGCGCACAAGCACCGATATCTTCGCGTTGGGAAATATGGCATGAAGGGCTTTAATGGCGGGAAGAGATATCACGACATCTCCTATACGATCTATCCTTAGCGCCAGTATGGAGCGGACACTATCCGGATCGACTGTAACCGGTTTACGGCTTCTTACCAGCAGCCTGATACAGAACCCTCTTGAAGCGAGGTAAGTCCGCTTCAAAAGATACTTGATGCCTGTTCCGTTAGTCGACATATAAAACTCCTATACCGCCGAAGCCCGACTGTCCGTCCCCGTCAATTATCTCGATATACCTGTAATTCACCTTGATCTCTTTCCAGAACCGGATCACATCGCATCCCGATAGGGGCGAGTGCGGCACTATATCATGCAGGGCTATGATGCCGCCTTTTGGGACAAGCGCGGCATACAACTCAAAATCTTTCTTTACTCCTTTATAGGTGTGGTCCCCGTCTATGAATAAGAAGTCGACCGGTCGGCCCGACAATGTCTTCTTTACCTTAAAGAGTGTCTCTTCATCATGTGAATCTTCCTGTAAGAGCTGCAACTTCTGGCCGTTCCCGGCAAACGCCTTATAGAGAGGCCTCTTCCATACGGGGTATCCTCCCCCGAACGTGCCATATGGCAGGTCGATGCTGATCACATGTGTCTCTTGCCGGGCCGCATGACAAAAGAGCGCTAAAGTCCCGCCCCCGGCCGTCCCTATCTCCAGGATCGTTCCGGGCTTTTTATCTTTGACAATACCGGCCAGGCGCGCGATCTCGAGCCTATTCTGAAGGGGCTTCATAAGGCCGTGATATCCCGTAAAGACAAAATCGATAAATCTTTCCTGATCCATATTGCGGGCATAAGGCCTGACCGTGACGGTTGCGTAACATACGAGGAAGAATTCCCGGACCCATCGGGCCGCCCTGCGAAATGAGGCAGCCGCGCCTTCGCTCTTTATGGACCCGCAAAAACGCTTTAATAGATTGGTCATACCTTAAGGATCTTTCGGGCCTGTATTTTTCTGGATCTGCCATACTTTCGCGTAATTCAGGAAAACGGCAAAAGCGGTAAAAAAACTTATGATGAGTCCGCGAATACCGTCCAGAAAACCGGACATAAAGAGATACTTTCTTATAAACGCCGCGAACGGCTTAAGCCCGCACAGCCATATTATCCGTGCCCCGGATATGCGGATGCCTTTTTCGTAAAGCCCCCGGGCTTCGTGGTCGGTATACACGCTCAGCTTCTTCACATGCTGATCTATGCTCTTGTAAGAATAGTGGCTCATAGGGCTCATGATCTCGCCTACATTACCCGATACCACTATGCTTTCATGAACATACCGCATATCGGACCTGCCCCCACCTCTCCTGAATAGCCTGATCGCCGAATTATACCAGCCGCAATGGCGTATCCATACGCCGAGATAAAACGTTTTGCGCCGGATCCTATATCCCGCGTAATGAGATCCTGCCTCAAGTATGCCATTTATACGGTTTTCCAGCTCGGGAGAAAGGCGCTCGTCCGCGTCAAGAGAAAGGACCCAATCGCCCGTGGCTTTATCTATGCCGTATTGCTTCTGCGCGCCAAATCCATCCATCTTTCTGAAAAATATCTTATCCGTATATTCGCGGCATATAGTTACTGTCCGGTCGAGGCTCATATCATCGACGATAACTATTTCATCGGCCCACTTCACGCCCTCGAGGCATTCCCGTATATTGGCCTCTTCGTCTTTTGTTATAATGACAACCGAAAGCGTTTCTCTTATCATAAAATCGAATATAACCTCTTCATGGTTTTAACAGTTGTTGATATAGCGCTTCCGTCTTTCGGACATTCTTTTCGATGCCAAACAGCTCTTTAACTCTTTTTCGCGCGAGACACCCCATCATATCCCTTTTATCTTTGTCATCCAGAAGCGTTTTAATGGCCCCCGCCATGGCATCCGGATCTTCGGGACTCACAAGTATAGCGGTCTCCCATTCGGCCGCTATTTCCGATGTACCGCCCGTACCTGTACCGACCATCGGCTTGCCGCAGGCCATCGCCTCAAATATCACCCTGCCGCACGGTTCAGCTTCGGAGGCCAGGACGAAGATATCCATCATAGCGTATACTTCCGGCATATCCTTTACGAAACCCGTGAAGATGACTTTGTCTTCTATGCCCAATGACCTTGTCATGCCGCGAAGGGCCTCGTCGCGCTCCATATCTTCGGTAAATACTGCGCCCCCGGCGATCAGAAATCTGAGTTTTTCCCGTCCGGGTGAGGCCTCCGTGAGCAGTTTCCCCGCGGCGCGTAAAAATGTCTCATGCCCCTTGTTTTTGCTGAACCTGGACGCAATGCCTATAACGATCTCCTCCCGGGCTATGCCGAATTTCCGCCTCATCCCGTCGCCGTTTATATGAGGGTGAAAGATCGCCGTGTCGACACCATTGTAAATGATGTGGACCTTTTCAGGAAGACTCCCCTGCCTTATGAACCTATTTGCTATCGCGGTGGAATTACAGATTATAGCATCCGGGAGAAAACTCAGCATCCTATCGGGATCTATTATCTCTTTTTCGATAAGGTTTCTCTGGTGCCAGATAACAGGGATCTTTAGCCTGTGTCCGGCAAGCCAGGCATATATATGGGTACGGATACTATTTGAGTGGATGAGAGCTATCTTCTCTTTGCGGATGATATCGCGCAATCTATTCACTGTGGCGCGCACGCCGATTAGCTGCCTCACGCCGGGGAATTCGAGCGGATAGGCCTTGACGCCAAGAGCCTCCAGTCTATCAACAAACGGCCCTTTTAGGGGACAGGCTACCACCGCATTAAACTTTTCGATGTTTAAATTAAGGATCAGGTTGAGCAGGCTATTCTCCGCGCCGCTGAACATCGCTGTCTCATGGAGATATAGTATGTTATGCGACATTATCTCGCGTCTCCCCTTCTCATCGCTCGGCCATCACAACATCCCATTTACGCATACAACCGTCATAGAGGCCTCTTATTTTTTGAAGCATCCTCTCGCGCGTAAACTTATCCTGCCAGATCTTTCGTGAAGCCTCACCCATCTCCTTAAATTCAAACGGATGCCGCGCGAGAAACACGATCTTATCGGCGATCGCTTCAGGGTCTTTCGGATGAACTATAAAACCGTTCTTCCCGTCCTCAACGATCTCGGCGTTACCGCCTACTGACGTAGCTATAAGAGGCAGCCCCATAGACGCGCCCTCGGCAAGGACAAGCGGCAATCCTTCGATCAGCGTAGATGGCTGGATAAAAGCATCTGCGCCGGATAGGACAGTCGCGATATCGCTCCTGGCTCCGAGCAGAAAGACGGCTTCTTCGAGGCCAAGCCCGGCGATCTTCTTCTTCAGCTCATCGCTTTCCGGGCCGGATCCGGCTATCACGCATTTCACATCTATATCATCATCCCTGCAGGACTTCACCGCATCTATTAGGAAGCTATGCCCTTTCAGCTTCTCCAGCCTGCCTATTGACATGACCACAAAGCTTTTGCCGAGGCCGAGCTCTTCCCTGAAGATCTTCCGCGCGCCGGAAGATTCAGCTTTCATATCTATAGAGCTGTTATATATTACCTCTATCTTCGATGCTGATATCTTTATGTTCTCCATAACGCCGCGCTTTACCGCTTCCGCGACCGCCACGAACTTTGTTGTCGAATACGAAAGCGCCAGGAGCTTTAATTTATCGATAAACGGCACCTGAGTATAAGTATTCTGGATGTGATCTATCTTTACCGGCACATGCGCCGCCATAGCGCTAAGCCTTGCCCATATAGACGGATACAGGCCGTGAGAATGGACTATGTCAAATCGCTCCTTACTCATCCCTTCCGCTAATAACCTGATCGATGAAAAGCTTATGGGCCCCTTAAGGCCAAACTTTCTGACTTCGACATTCCGGGATTGCAGCACGGACCCCAGAGGCCCATTGGTGTCAAGGCACCATACATGATGCTCATACTCTCCAAGGCCAAGCGCGATGGCCACGAGCGTCTTCTCGAGCCCGCCGATATTTAACCTGTCTACCACATGGCATATCTTTTTCACTTAAGAGCCTTCGCGAATACGCTCCATGCCGCACGGATATCTTTTTTGATATATTCAAGGTCCTTCGGCCTGGAAAATATAAGATGGCCAAGGCCGAATAGTCCCCAAACGATGGCTGTCTTTAAAAGAAGGTTCATGACCAGCGCACATACGGACCACCGGCCAAAATGTTTTTCGAAGTAAAGTATCTTGCTGGTATATTTCCACTCAAATACTTTCTCCGGTACCTGGCCTGAGCTCTTATTGCTGTGGTGTATAACTTTTATATCGGGAGTATACCATATCGACCGTCCGGCTTTCTTTATCCTGCGGCAAAGGTCGATCTCATCGTAATACATAAAGAACCTTTCATCCATAGGCCCGATATTATCGAGGACACTTCTTCGTACCATGAAACAGGCCCCGTATGGCACGTCCACTATCCTTTCGCGATCATGCATCCAGGAGCCCATACGATAATAATTGAAGAATCGGTTTTTCGGAAAGGCCCAGTCGAGATAAAGGCTCTCCATGAGGTCTGTAAAGAGTGAGGGGAAATGCCGGCAGTTCTCCTGTAAAGTACCGTCGGGATATATCAATTTACAGGCGATCCCCGACCAGCCCGCATGTCTATCCATGAGAAGCTTCATTTGTACCAGAGTATCGTCGCACAGTTCAGTGTCGGGATTTAAAAAAAGCACATTTCGGGCCTTCGACTCCTTTAAGGCAATGTTGTTTGCCTTCGCATATCCGAGGTTCGCGCTGTTTACGATAAGTTTTACCTGCGGAAACTCCGCTTCGACCATCCGAGGGCTTTCGTCGGAAGATTTATTATCGACCACTATCACCTCAATATCCGCTCGGGTGCGGGAGTGGTATATCGAAGCCAGGCATGTCTTAAGATACTCGCGCACATTCCAGCTGACGATGATCACCGAAATATCCATGGCACGATTTGAATTCATGGACGATTGATTATCCTCGCGATTATCGGAGCCATAAACGGTATCTTTCTTTTAATGACTTCCAGCTCATCAGCATTGAATGGTTTCATCCAAAAGACCGATACGAGATAGCACAGCAGGAAAATGGCCCCCTTCACGAAGAATAAAGCCATGCTCTCTACGCGCCCAAGGCCCGAATGGAAGAGGTTTTTTCCGATAAAAGAATTTAATGCAAATATTATTGTGGCTGCGACGGCGCAGCTTAAAAAAAACGGCATGACGATCCGTATCACATTCTTCGCCGGTATCCGCATTTCGGCGTTCAGGCGCGCCATAAAATATATCGTGCCGGCATTGACGGCCACAAGGGTCCCCCAGGCCGCTCCGGTAAACCCGAATATCCTTATAAACAGGGCGCTCAATATGATATTCGACATTATCGTTATCAGTGAGCCGACTGCCACCAGCCGCGGTTTATCAATAGCCATAGAGACGGATAACGGCACTTGAGCTATGGTATTTATCAGAAATGCCCCCGCCAATATCTGTATGATGACGACCGATCTCTCATATCCGTAACCGAGCCATATG
The DNA here is from genome assembly GCA_018823705.1 of Candidatus Omnitrophota bacterium. Lineage (GTDB taxonomy): Bacteria > Omnitrophota > Gorgyraeia > 2-01-FULL-45-10 > 2-01-FULL-45-10 > CAIMPC01. Next base: position 19,618 of record JAHJHP010000001.1, read on the forward strand.
AATATAACCTGCTCGGCGGAGATCGCCAGATATATGAAAATGGGCGCTATAACAAAACTTATATACTTCATGCTTCTCATATATGCTTCGACAAGCCTGTCCCGCTCGCCCCTGGCCTCTATTTCGGAGAAGGCCGGCATGAGCGCCGATGTCAATATGCCTGCCAGAGAGGCGGCATAATAGATAACGCTGCTTCCCAACTGATAGAAAGTGACCAGGCCTATCGATAGAAAGCAGGTTATCAATATCTTATCGGTGTGGCTCGCGACCATACCGGAGACTTTCGCTATCTGCATATTATATCCGAAGTTCAGGATCCTCCTGAATATCATGCGGTCGATGTAAAATAACCTGAAACGGAGTTCCGGCATAATAAATCGGACGACTGTAACATTAACGGCGGCCAATATCATGAAGACGATGACATTGTTCATCATGAGGCCTATGATGCCAAATCCTCTTTCAAGAAAAAAGATCGTTCCGGCGATATTGACTATCGATAGCCCGATACCGATATTATTGGTTATGTCCATTCGCTGGAGCCCGCCCTGTATGGCTAAAAATGGGCTCATCGCGTTCGATGCCCCAAAAAGCGCTATGCCCATCACGAGCACAACACCTGCTTCATGCCGCAAATACATAGGCATATTTAAAAATGCTAAGATCGGGTTTTTGAGCAGGAATACCAGGAGAAAACTGACTATGGCCAGGATAAAGTATATTGTAAAACCAGTATTGACGATATGGCTTATCTTGTTATACTCTTTCCTGGCGTAAAATTCCGATATGTATTTGACAAACGACGCGCCGACACCCATATCGAGCAGGCCGAAATATCCTGTCACCACACCGACTACCGCCCATACCCCGAACCTGTCCACTCCGACACGGCTGATAATGTACGGTGTCAGAAAGATGCCGACTATGATACCCCAGAACCTTCCGAATGTATTATAGATGGTATTTACGATCACTTTATAGGAGATGCTTCTCTGTCCCGGACGCCTTCTCGTCATATGACCTCAGCCCCGATATCGTCTTTTTTCAGGTCCGGCAGCACCGCAATGATCGCCACCATGAACCAGAAAGGCTCCATTATGCGTATTATGATAAAAGTCGCCGCCGCCGACGAGAATATAAGAAGGCCCATGAAACCGGCCAGAAATCCTATACTTAACGCCTGGGCGAAATCATCGCCAGGCATAGTCTTGTATACCTTGTAAGCCGCGCGGAAGACCGCGAATAGGATAGCGATGAACGCGATAAATCCTATGATCCCGGTTTCGTTCAATACTCTCGTATACTGGTTATCTATAACGGCGCCGGCCGGTATCCCATAACCGAGTATCGGGCGCTTGGACCAGCGTTTAAAACCGACTCCCCACGAATCGATACGCGCCGACGCGGATTCGTCCAGGCCTACCGTCTTACCCATAACCTTGTAAGTCCTCCAGGAAGAAAATGTCTCATTAACTCTCCGCTGTACACTTTTCGGGGCCACCATCGGCAAGATCATAACCGCGATCATCAGTGATGCAATGAGCAGGATCCTGTGTTTTTTATTGAAGAATGTGAAAGCCGCGAGCGAGGCAAAGAAACCTACCCATCCGCTACGCGACAGCGTGAGAAGAAACGCGATTATCGACATAAAGAAAAGCCCTATCAGTATAAATCGCTTACCGCCGGGCGCGGCGTTAAAGATCAATCCGAGCATCAGGGACATCATAACTATCAGATATCCGGCAAACGTATTGGGTTCTCCGCCCGCTCCGGATTCAAAAGGCGCGCTCACTCTACCGCCAGCGGCCCCGCTCATCAGGGCATACACGCATACGATGAAACAGGTAAGGAGCAGGTAAAATATGAACTTTTTGGCCTGGGCGACTGTCTTAAGATTATTGGAGACCAGGAAGAAGAGAAGGAAATATTCTATATACTTCAGCAGATAGAACATCGAAGTGCTGATATTTACCCTGCCCTGTATTATAGCCGCAAAGCTGGAGAGAAGGCATATCACTGAGTAGATCACAATGAGATAGTTAAGCCTGGTGGATTTCATGAAGCCAAGCTCTTTATGGATAGCCATTTTGGCTATCCATCCTAAAAATATTATTATGATGAATATGTCGTCGGCGCGGATCTTGATCGTCCTGCCTGACACTTCACCGGCGTTGAATTCGGGAGAGAGTAGCATTGTAAATATAAGTATGATAAGCGCCAGGTCGGTATTGACGAACGAGATGATGAATATAAGGCAGCCTATTATCACGGCTGTCGAGATCTCAAGCGGTACGCCCAACAGCGTGAGGAGAAGCATCATCACCACGAAAAAAAGTATAGCTATTATCGTGAGCGTCGCTTCGCCGCTTCTATGATTAAGCATGACCTTACGCCTCCAAGAAAATCGCTTCGCGATAACTTTTTAGCGATTTTCAGTGGTTGGAATTAGTTTTTGAAATTCCATACCATAAATTAATAAAGGGGCCTTAATAGCCCCCTGTCATGAAACATCAAAGCCAGATCGATTATTCCGGTCACATATCATCTATCTCTTTACGCCATCTTTGCTTTATCTTTGTCGACGCTTGGTTTATACGCACTTTCTTTAGGCGCATATCCGTATCTGACTTTGTAATATGGGTACGATATGATCGCCTCGGTTTCGGGTTGAGTATGGTTCAGCACCACCCCCGTTATCTTGGCCCCTACAGATTCGAGCTGGATCTTCGTGCGTACGAGCGCTTCACGGCTGGTCCTGCCTATCTCATAAACGAGGATGACGCAATCCATGCTGGGAGCCAGCAGGCTGGCGTCGGTTACGGGCAGCACAGGAGGCGCGTCAAACAGTATGAGATCATACCTGTTCTTCACTTTCTCCACCAGTGCTTTTATCTCTTTCGATTTCAATACCTCCGCGGGATTGTACGATAACCTGCCCGAGGGTATGATCGTTATATTATCGAGGCCGGGAGTCTTCCTTATGTCGTCGAAATCCATCTCGCCGACCATAATATCCACTATACCGTTCAACACTTCTTTAAGGCCTACCGCTCCCGTAATATACTCGTTCATCCCGGGGTCGCGCTTAATACCGAATACTTTATCAAGGCTGGGGCGCCTTAAGTCCGCTGACACGAGCAGGGTCTTCAACCCCGATTGCGCCATCACTACGGCGAGGTTCGACGCAATGCTCGATTTTCCCTCGCGGGGCCCGGAACTTGTTATAAGGATCGTCTTCTGGGTCGGGTCGAGCTTCAAATTCGTATGAATATTGCGAAACGCCTCAGCCGCGGTCGAGGTCGGTTCAAAATGAGCGATCAGGTATATTGGGTCATCACTTTCTCTCATGCTATGCTCAGCCGGGAAGAGCTTCTCCCTGATGTCCTCCATGATGCCTTTCTTCTTCTTGGATTCTTTACCAAGGGGCGGCACCAATCCCAGCACCCGGAGCTTCACCATGCTCTCGACATCCTCTATCGTGCTTATAGAAGTGTCCAGCGTCTCCACGACAAACGCAAGCGACGCCCCCAGCACGAGCCCCATCAGCGCGCCCACTATGAGAGCCAGGCGTTTGTTGGTGGAGATCGGCGACCCGGGCTCGACCGCCGGATCCACTACGGTAATATCGCTTACTTTCTGAGCCTCTGTTATCCTGGCTTCCTCAAGCTTCTCCCTCAGCATAGCGTATAGCTTCTTATTAACGTCGGTCTCCCTCACGAGCCTCGCATATTCTATCTCTTTACCGGAAAAGCCCTTGATCTGGGATTCTATATCCACGATCTGCTCCCTGAGCTGGACTACCCTCGGATGTTTTTCCGTATATCGCTGCGTGGCTTCAGCGAGGTCAAACTGCATCTCTGTTAATTTCTTCTCTATGGGTTCTGCCAGCCTCACATCGCTGGAGTCTGCGCCGAAGTCCCTTATCCTGACCTCCGAGGCCTTCATCCTGTTTTCAAGGGATACCAGCTGTTCTTCGATAAACTGACGGGCGTGCTTGACCTGTTTTGCCTTACCTAAAAGATTTTCTTCCATATAGACTTCGGCCACGCTGTTCGCTATATCCATCGCTCTTTTAGCGGTATCGGCCTTCGTGATTATGCGGATCATATTGGTGCCGCCGAGCTGCTCCGTGACAATGCTACCCTGGAGTTCTCCCACAGCTCCATTTATCTTATCGAGGCCCGAGCGCTCATTTATCATGCCGAGACGTAAGGCCGTCTGCTTCATGATCTCGTAACCCTTTATGAGCTTGGTCTCGGACTCCATGATATCCGCAGGTGAGTAGAGGATCCATTCCGTCAGAAGGCCCGCTACGGTCTTTCGTTCTTCTATTTTGATGGTGGTGCTGGATTCGTAAACGACGGGCTGGGTGGAGAGGTATATTACGGTGCCTACCAGGACGGCGATAAAAGTGACAATTATGATCATCCTTCTCTTGCGAAGGATGCGGATATAGTCCCGGACATTCAGTTCATATTTGGGCATATTATTCCATATACTTATATTGTTTAAAAGATATCATATAACATTGCAATTATCAAGTGCAAATGTGAGTCGGGGATTCAGGGGACGTGTCACTTTGGGACACTCCACTTTTTTGTAGGTTATCCGTAGCTACCAGTATTGTTTAAAGTGGAGTGTCCCAAAGTGACACGTCCCCAATAGCTATGGGGGGAGCGAGTGAAGGCGAAAATATCGTATGGGTGACGCACCTTGAGGGCTTCATGAAGCGGCGAGTTGAATTTTTTCGGCATAGTGCGTGACGTGCCTATAGGTGCGCAAGGCCCATATGGTCAAGAGATCCGCTTTACGTCGAGCGAATATGAAAGTGCGTGAATCTGTACACATAATTCGCTCGACGTAAACCTTAGCGCACGGCGAAA
>JAHJHP010000004.1 GCA_018823705.1 Candidatus Omnitrophota bacterium
AACGTCGAATCGTTCAAGAGCGTCATCGCGGATAAGGCATTATGCCTCAAAAACGTAGAAGCGCTTGACACGCAATTAAAAAATCTGGAGGCCAGAGTTTACGGAAAAGAACTGAAGGGGCTTGTCCATGAATCCGCTTTACACAAAGAGGGGGCCTTAAGTTTTTCAAAATACTGGGAGAAGTTGTCGGCTCTCGCAAAGGTAAAGGGCGTCGATCTCGGCGGCTATGATAACATAGCGAAACTATTGACGACGATAACTCTGGAGAAAGAGATAGACTTTGACAAAGCTAATAGAGAGAGAACAAGTCTTATAGACCAGCTGGGCAAGGTCCTTCCAAAAGGAGAGATGGAAGCCCTCGTGATAAGATCCGTCTCGTTCAAAAAGGGAGAGCTGACACAGACAGAGTTCCATAATTATTTAATAGATCTTGCTGAAAAGTCGAAGCTGGATCCGGTAGCTTATAAGAACCTCATAGGTTTCGCCCGCTATGTCGCGATATACGACACCATAGACATATTTAAGCTATATTCGGAAGTCGATCTTCTCGAAAAAACGCTTAGAGATAAACTCTACGTGTCGGACGATGAAAGGTCGCTATACGACCTGCAGCAGAAGGCCAGGGTATTGAAGGATCTTTTTAATGTCAATCTCACCAATGACGGGGCCGAATATCTGCTTTCCCATAAGAATGAATTCAAAGCGGTGGATATGGCCGCATATATAAGGAAGAGCTGTCAGAAATATGGAATTACTATTGAAGGCGGCTACGACCTTCCTTATATAATAGGTAGGCTGGATGAGGCCATTAAGTTCTACAATATCGTTCATCGTAGAAATGATGCCATTATAAAGAATACCATAAAGAATATGAACGCTGAAAAGCAGAGCGTCGCGGCGCTCATAACCGGCGGATTCCATTCTAGGGGCCTTGCGGATCTGGTTAAGACTAAGGGGCTCTCCTACCTTATTATAATGCCTAAGTTCAAGCAGGGTGAAGATCGCCCGTACATAGCTGTCCTGACGAATAAAAGAGACCAGTATGAAGGGCTGATAAAGAGCGGACAGTACGAGCTTGCGGTGCATCAGTTCTTTTCGATCGAGAATAATTTTGACCGCGCGGCTACGATGGCGATAGCCCTGAGTGGCATCTATAACCGCGAATCGAAAAAAGGGCCTAAAGCGGCAAATGAGGCCATGATTAGCACGGTATGGAAGTGGGCGGAGGAATATCACAAAGCTTATAACCTTCCACAATACAGAGAGGACAATCTGGCGGCTAAAAGGCCGGGGCCCGGAGATTTTAAGGCGATCGCGTTTGCACTTGCGGCAGCTATATCAGATGGCAAATTAGTTGATACGGATTATGAGGTACTCAAGGATAGTCCGGTAATTGTCTCTATAGTAAATGATGTTTTGGTTTCGCCCGTTCAGGCCAGGAAGGAAGAGGCCTCGGCAGTTGCCCAGACGCCGGTACAAGATGAAGCCCTAAGGCGCATAAACATACCGCGCCCCATACTCCCGAAATATGGACGGCCCGATTTAGCACGGAAGGTTCCGATGGCCATTAACGGAGCAAGGGGCAGGATCGGCAGGCTAATAGATATAGTAATAAATAACTACTATTCCGACGACTTCAAGCTCGTTGCGATAAACGGTATTCCCACCGATCTGAAGAGCCTAAAGGCCTTTGCCGATGGCCTGGTCAACCCGGATACCACCTATGGTACGATAGCCGCCTTGCCGCACGACACTAAAGTAAGTTACGGTATAGACGCGGAAAAGGGTCAGGCATATTTAATGGTCAACGGTAATAAGATACTGGTCTTCAATGAGAGAAAAGGTATGATCCCATGGAACAAGGTCATGGACTATCCGGAGATCGTAGCCGGCCTGGACATGGACGGATATACCTCTTTTGACGCCTCAAACGTCGGTTATACCACTAAAGATGCGACGGATCGCAGCATAAAAGGCGGCGTCAAGGTCGTGGTTTTTACGGCTCCGCCGAAGGATAGCTCTTTCCAGGGCGCCCCTAACGTAAATTACGACACGAGGAAGAATGCCAATGGGATCGTAGTGATGCCCAATGTCTGGTCGTTAATGTCTTGCACCACTAACGCCACGGTCCAGCCCGTCGTGGCATTGAACGACAGCTTCGGCATAGTGACGACATTCCAAAGGACGGATCATGCCGTGACAGGCGAAAACGCCGGCGTAGATACTCCCGGTAAGTCCGCCAAAGACTCAACGCGCGACGCATCGATCTTTGCCGGGCTCGGGATAACGTCCTCGGGCGTAGGCAAGAACCTGTCTCAGCTTGCTCCGATACCGGCTACCGGAAGCGGAGCTAACGCGATCAGAGCGGGACTCTTAACCACATCGGCGGTCACTATCACTGCGGAGGTAGTTAAGCCGATAAAGGGCAATACCGAAGCGGAGATGATAGAAGAGGTAAATAAGGTCCTGATCGAATATGCTAAGAATAATCCCAGATGGATGGGCTATGGCTATGGCATCACTTCCAAGGATATATACGCCATGCCTGTCCCCTCAGTAGTCGATCTGAGCCGCACCAAGGTGATCAAGACCGAGGATGGCCGCTTCTTTATAATGGTAACCGCCTGGTATGATAACGAATGGGGAACCACCGTCACCTATGTGGAGAACGTTAGAGAGTTCCATAGGTTGAGGCAGGCGGGTGAGCTCGAGATCAAACCAGAGAAAGTATCATCCAGTGGCAAGGCCGACAGGGTTGAGATCACTCCCGAAGTTGTCGGAGAAGAATTGAAGCTGCTTCCCCGCGCCGTAGCCAAAAAATACATCAGGAGTACCGACGGAGAGCCTTTGAAAGTAGCTTTAAACGGCGTTTCGGAGAACTTCCCGCTTGCCATCAGTTTAATAAGGCATCTTATGACCAGCGGAAGCTCCGACTTCGTGATCGCAGGCATAAATTCAATAAAGGATCTGGATACGCTGAAGTCTTTCGCGCGGCTGATCAAGGACTCTTCCGGCTACGGCCGGCTGCCCGGAGTATCTTTCCAGGCGCAGGAAGATAAGGACAAACAGCTGTGGCTGGTCATAAATTACAAAAAAAGTATCCTGAAGATAAAGGTCTACAGGACCCCTCAAAAATTCGAGGCTCCCGATGCGAATATTATTATAGAGCTGGGTAAGAATCAAGATAATCTGGCTTCTCTAAGCGATAAACAGATAAGGATCAAGGCTTCGAACCTGATGCGTCAGGGTGAGAAACCCTATTTTGCGGGACTCTCGACTCTGGATAAGGACGTTAATGAGTTTACGGTCAGTTCAAGTCTTGCCCAGACATACGCTCTTACGCTGAAAGCCTTTGAGGCCGCCGGCGTTAAATTGTCGGCAGGATTCATCTCGCCGGTCACCGGTATACACGAGGCCACTCCGGAACTGCTCGATACCGGCAGCCGCGACAGCGTCTCCAACTTCAAGCCTCTCGACCAGAGAGAGCTCGATGGGATACTGAATGAGCTTAAGGTGCTCGGTATAGATGTGCCTCTTGCAGCTGACGGCAACCAGACGCCTCACCTTGCAGGCGCTTACGCGGGGCTGTATCTATTCACTTCATCTATAGTACCGGCTGACCCCTTAGCTGATACGAACGTGCAGGCCGCTTATATCAACTATGTATTGCGTGAAGCGCTGGTTAAGTCGGGCCTGGCTTATTCGCGCAGCGATGAAGCGGTCGCCATACAGGTCATGGGCAGGACCAAACCGCTATTCTCGCTAGGTTCGACGCAGGTCGTCGGCCAGAAGGAGATAGCTCTCTATCCTTTAGTTGATGAGAACTACTATGAGGCCTCAAGACTTCTCGATCTTGCCGCCGAGGCGAGCATCAGTAACGGCATACGCTCCAAAAATCCGAAAGCCCCGGCCACGCCTACGCTCAAAGCTCCGGCTCCGATAGTCGTGAAAGAGAAGCTGAACATTAAAGATATCCCTGACGCTTACTGGAAAGGCAAGCGCGTCGTATTGAGGGCGGATCTCAACGTGCCTTTAAAGCCATTTGACGATAGCCGTATACAAGCCGAGATACCCAATATCAAATATCTCCTGGAAAGAGGAGCCCGTGTCATCCTCTCCTCGCACTTAGGTAAGACCGGAGAGGGCAAACTGCTCGTGGAGCAAGTCCATCCCAGGCTCGAGGAACTGTTAGGCCAGAAAGTCATCATGGGTCCGGTCGAAGGCAAGACCGTAGCCGGTGATGAGGCCAAGAGATTGGCCGATGGCCTGAAGGACGGGGAAGTCCTGCTTCTGGAGAACCTGAGGCTTTACGCGGAAGACGGTGAAGAAGCCAACGATCCGCGCTTCGCCGAAAGGCTTGCCGCCCTCGGCGATATATTCGTATATGATGCCTATGGCACCGCTCACCGCAGCCATGCCTCCACAGTGGGTATCACCAATTATCTCACCAGCGTCGCAGGGCTTCTCCTGACCAAGGAGATAGATAACCTGAAATATACGATCGATCCCGAGAGGCCGAACGCTGTCATCATGGGCGGCGCCAAGATATCGGATAAGATAGAGGTGATAAACGCTTTACTGGAGAAGATGGACGTTATCATGATAGGCGGCGGGATGGCCAATACCTTCCTGAAAGCCTATAAAAACACAAACGTGCAGAGTTCTCTAGTTGACGATAAGAGCCTTATAATCGCCCGCTACCTCATCGAGGAGGCCAAACGCAGAGGTAAAGAGATACTCCTGCCGGTCGATGTCATCGCCGCTTCGAAGTTCACAAAAGACGAGAAAGAGACTGTCGATACCAAGGTAATAGACTTGGAAAAAGGTGAGACTCTTCCCGAGGGTTGGACGATACTCGATATCGGCCCGAGGACAATAGAGAATTACAAGAATAAACTAAGAGGCGCCAGGATAGTCATATGGAACGGCCCTGTAGGTTACGCCGAACACCCGCAATTCAGGGCAGGCACATATGAACTGGCTAAGTTGCTAATAAATGAACAGCTTAATACCAGGGTGATAGTAGGCGGAGGCGACTCAATAGCCGTATTCAGCAAGGCTGTCGAAGAAGGAGTCATCTCACAGCAGAATATAGACAGGGATAACGTGCTCTTATCTACCGGCGGCGGAGCTACGCTCGAATTCTTAGCCAAAGGCACGCTCCCTGCGATTAACGCGCTGACGTCGAAGGCTGTGGGTAAAGCACGATTTGGGGAAACTGACAAAGCTATCTCTTTAGGAAAGACACTCTTTACTCCTGACGGAAGGCGCTTCATCGCGAGGAAAGACGCGGAAGCGCCGGTTGCGAAAAATGATCTTCGTACTTTATCTGCGGGGACATGGCGCGAAGCTCTGGAAAATTTAGAATGGAAAGAGATAAGAGACGGTAATGGGGTTGTATTTGAAAGCTTGCTTACTCAGGTCGGAGATGTGCGTCTCGCGACTCCGCTGCATGTGGTGAAGAAATTTTCCGACCCGGTCATGTTTAATACCCATCTTGTCGTATCTCTGCTCGATGAACATTTTGTGCAGGCAGGTAACTATACGACTTCTCATGTCCCGGCCCCTCTCATAGATGTCAAAGGCGGCTATGTGTACATATACGCGGAAGGGCGAGAGGGTTTTAACTGGAGCTTTATAGTGCAGGATAAAGAGAACGGCGTTGAGCGCCAGCATATTGAACTTGAGGAGTGGAATACATTCAATGCTCTATTCGCCGCGTTAGATATGCCAGTCGGCAGGGATATCACCACACCTGAAGATATGAATGTATCTCAAAATATAATAGAGCAGGATACTGGCGTGGACCATTTCGCCGAAAAGCGGCCGAAAAACTGGATGTGGATAGATGTGGCTGGCATGGGATCGTTAGCTATTAACAGAAATGAGAAATTGAGACAATTCATTATCGATAACGGAGGCGATATAGCCAATTCTATAGGAGAGAATAAATACAACCTCCTGAAGATGCTGGTCTCCGCAGGACCCTCGACGGAAGAAAGCCTGGAAACGTTCAGGCGGTCATTGGATGAGATGATATCAGAACGTCTTAAGGATGAGCTATTGCAGACTTACGGGAAGACATCTCTCTTAACGGCCTCGAGCGGCTATCCTGTGGAAAAGCCTGCGGCAATTGAGGAAAAAGAGATTGAAAAAGATATAGCTACGGCCTCAGGGAGAGGTCCCGGAGTCGGAACGACCGAAAACGGACATGTCCAGGAAACCGCGTTAGCGGCTCATGTTTTATTATCCTCGCCGGACACCGATACTGCTTATAGACAAAGAGTGGTCCATGAGCTTGTATATGCATTGATGAGATATAGTGAGCAGCTCAGTCCGGAAGAGTATATAGATGTTAGGACAATGAAGTTCATAATATCGGTATTGGATGGCACCAGAAAGCCAGAGTATGCACCTATAATAGCTGTGCTTACTCAATATTCAGATCAAATAGACCAGACAAACTTGCCTGGGGCATTGAAGGAAGCTTTACTTGCAACAGAGTCCGAGACCGGACTGAATTTAACGACATCAGATGAAGATATGAAGAGGATTGAGAGAAAACAGATGATCAATGAACAGCTTGTCAGCGCGCAGAGTATTATCCCCGCGGCGATCATAGAGGCTGCGGCTTCAAAAGAGCTGTTATGTAAAGTGTCAAGCCATATAATGATTTCTCCGTTCAGCAACAAACGAGCAGGACGAGAACTACCTGTTATG
>JAHJHP010000063.1 GCA_018823705.1 Candidatus Omnitrophota bacterium
CGTTTGCATAAATATTACCGTTTACTACCACTCCGCTTGAATAATCAACCCTCTTGTTGTCATCCATATATACCGGGACTTTCGCCAGCTTCGAAACGCGGTCATAAAAATCAATATCCGGATAATATGAATCGACGATCACGATATCGGCACCGGCTATGCGGGCAAAAAGCTCTTTCTTGCTATTCATCCAGTCAACGATATCAAAATTCCTGCCGGACAATATATATGCGGCTGTCTCGTCCCCGTTCACGAGAAGAAGCGGCCTCTGGCCCTTCTCTTCGAAGGCCTGATATAAAGAAACAGATCTGGCAATATGCCCGAAACCGATACTCCTGCCGCCTTCGGTAATAATAAAGATTTTCATAGTCCTATCATGCCAGCCGCTTGAAATCGCTGTGACAGACCGGCCCTTTTAAATATTTTGCCGGTTTTCCGCTTTCTATAGCTATTGCAATTGCCCTGAACGCCTCACCGGCGGCCTGCAAATAGCCATCGACATGCTCCCCCTTATGCGCGTAGGACGCATAGAAAGCATTCGTCGCCAAAAATCCTTTTTGCAGCATTAGCTGGGTGTAAAGGGTCTTGAGCGCCAGCGGTTCTTTATGCTTAAAAGAAAAATGGCCGAGCGGATATATGCCCGAAATCTCGATCCTGATGCCGTGTTCCGAGGCAAGCCGCCTCCATCCTTCCTGAATCTTTTTCCCTACGGTTTCGAGATGCTCAGTGACGTGACATTTTCTTAGCTTCGTTATCGTAGCAAGGGCCGATACAGGCCCTATCCTATCGGTCCAATACGTAGAGCTTATGAACGTCTCCTGGGCTATATCCATGACTTCTCTTCTGCCTATGACGGCAGCCATAGGGAAACCGTTACTCATTGCCTTCGCGAATACCGCTAAATCCGGCTCGATACCGAACAGCTTGTGAGCGCCGCCACAGCATAACCTCCACCCTGCCGTTATCTCGTCGATAATAAGCGGTATCTTCTGCTTACGAGTCTCGCTTCTGAGGGTCTCCAGAAACCCTTTTTTCGGATAAACGTTTCTTATGGGCTCAGTTACAACCGCGGCTATCCTCCCTTTATATTGTCCAGCAAGTTTTAAAAATCCTTTCGTGTCATTGTAATTAAAGGGTATAGCGGTCCCTTTTAATTGCCTCGGTACACCCTTCGGTTCCAAGCCGGGCAGGAGATGCCCATCCAGCGATCTGTCATCGGATAGATTCGACGATAGATACCAGTCCGACCAGCCGTGATAACCGCAGAATAACACAATATCTTTGCCCGTATACGCGCGCGCTATCCTTACGGCAATCGCCATCGACTCGCCACCCGTTCTTGCATATCGCGCCATCTTCGCCCACGGATGTATCTTCGTAAGGACCTCTGCCAGCTCGATCTCTTCAGGAGCATTGAGCGTTGACATATTTCCCGCGTCCACCGTGGCGTTCACGGCTTTATTGACATCCTTATCGGCATATCCGAGTATGCAGGAGCCTACGCCCATGTGGCTCATATCGATGTATCTCTTCCCGTCAAGATCGCGGACTGTGCATCCCTTCGCCTCTTCATAGTATGCAGGCCAAAGGCCCGGCAGAAACATCTCCGGCCTTTTCGACAGAAGCTGGGTTCCGCCAGGGATTAATCGCTTTGCTTTCTCATACAACTTTTGTGATTTACCCATTTGCGCTGGTCCTGTCATTTTTTAATGATTTTCTATACCCGTCATTCCGCGTGATACCCGAATTTATCTCTTCGATCCGCGGATTCTTTTTCAGAAAACTCACGATATCGTCCATACCGAAAAAATTGTTCACCGGGTAGAGCGCATTGAAGATCTCTTGCAGAAATAGATAATCCCGCTCCTCGTCAATAGTCCATCGCTTACCGGATAGATCGGTCGCATACGCTACGTTTGAGAGCTTGAACAACTGTGGATTATTTCTCATATAAGGCGTAACATGTTCGCGCTCAGATGGCAGCTTCGCGAACCTCCATGCCTTCTCCAGCGCGAGCGCCGTAAAGATCTCAATATCTTCACCGTCCGGGTATGTCGGCTGAATGGTATTAGTTGTATAATCAGCTTTTCCTTCAAAATGCCGCGCTATCACGGTATCAATAACCTGCGGGTCTATCATAGGGCAATCGGCTGTGACTCTTACAACATGATCAGGATTTAGCGGTACGGAAGCTTGATAAAATCTATCGAGTACGTCCTGCTCTCGGCCGCGAAATACACGCACGCTCAATTCTTTGCACATTCCGGCTATCGCGACGTCAGCAGAGCCTACCGAAGTCGCCACCACAACTTCCGAGACATTTTTGGACCTTTGTACCCTCCTGATGACATGTTCGAGCACGCTCTTACCCGCCAGGGGCAAAAGCACTTTACCGGGTAATCTCGTAGATCCGATCCTCGCCTGTATGATCGCTATTATTTTCTCTTTCATACCCTGACCTTCGATAGTTTCCAATGAAAAGGAAGAAGGATCGCGTCATCATCAATGCGCATGCGAGAAATCTTTGAAACATCATCCTGAGATAAAGGCTTCCCCCGGGATATCCCGATTATCTCTTCCAGGTTTTCCTCGCTATCGACACCTACCACTATCTTGTCGACATGCGGATAAGCGGCAACAAAATTAATGCATAGCGAGGCTATCGACGCGCCCATCCTCATCGATAAAGAATGCAGCGCATCGATGTTATCCCGCACCCTCCGAAAATAAGTGTCGAGCTCATCGGGACGCGTAAAAACTAACCCCTGTAAAAAGACGGACCGGGCATGGATATCGATACCTCTCTTCTTCGCTGCAGAGAGGTACGGAACAAAACGCTGGTCGAAGACGCTCAATGGAAGCTGTACAAGATCTACCGCGAGATCCCTCTTCAGGATCTGCTCCAGTTCGGAAGGCGAATATAACGAAAAACCGATCTTCTCGACCTTGCCGTGGAGCTTAAGTTTCTCCAGCTCCGCCCATATTGCTTCATCGTCTTGATACGCTTTAAAACCATGAACCAGGTATCCGAATAACTTTGATACGCCAAGCCGGCCTAAAGACCTGTCAAAAAATCCCCGCACGTCCGAATGAGAGCATGCCGGAAGCTTGGAGATCACTTTCAAACCACTTTTGCCCGCGCTCAGGTACCCTCCGATGACCTCTTCACTCTCACCATAGGAATAAGCTGTGTCCACGGTATCTATGCCGATCGTCGCAGCTCGATGCAGTATGCGAAATGCTTCTTCCGGCGCCACTTTCCCGCGCTTATTGTTCACACCGTAGTCCATGCCGAATTGGGCGGTGCCGAGCGCGATCTTAGTCATATCCGGCCGCATATCTTAAAGATGGTATCGATCACGTATCGCGCCTGGGCAGCCTTCAAGGCGGGATAGATGGGCAGGCTTATCTCCCTACTATAGTAATCCTCGGCGTTCGGGCACGCGCCTCTTTTATACCCCAGCTTCCTATAGTACGGCTGAGTATGGACCGGTATATAATGTACCTGAACCCCTACCCCTCTACTCCTCAGTGATGCAAATATATCTTTTCGCTTCTTCATATACCCGTCCTTCAATCGTATCGGATAGAGATGGCATGCGGAATACGCTTCTTTCTTTTCATCCGGAGTATCAAAGAATTGATTACCGGCGAAAGCATCGTTATAGAGAGCTGCTATCGAACGTCTCTTTTCTACAAATTGATCCGCTTTTTTCAGCTGAGATACGCCCAATGCAGCCTGGATATCAGTGATCCGGTAATTAAACCCCAGATCATGCATCTCGTAGTACCAGCCGCAGCCTCTCATCGTCCGATCCATGAGCGAAATATCTTTGGTGATGCCATGGTTACGGAATAGTAAGAGAGCGCGGTGAAGCTTCCCGCTATTAGTCAACACAGCCCCGCCTTCGCCCGTAGTAATTGTCTTGACCGGATGAAAGCTGAAGATAGTCATATCAGAATATTTACATGAGCCGATCTTTGAACCCTTATATTCTGCGCCAATGGCATGAGCCGCATCCTCGATGACCATTATTTTTTTCTTTCTGGCGATACCGGCGATTTCGGATAAATCGCACGGATGTCCGGCAAAATGGATCGGTATAATAACTTTTGTTCTGCGAGTTATCCTTTTAGATACTTCGTCGGGATCGATATTAGCGGTATCCGGGCTGATATCCGCAAAGACCGGCCTGGCGCCGCAATAGAGCGCGCAATTAGCGGACGCTACAAAGGTTATCGGGGATGTTATTGCCTCATCGCCGCATTTCAGTCCTGCGGCTAAAGATGCTATATGGAGCGCTGCGGTCCCGCTCGATACGGCCACTGCGTATTTAGCGCCGGTATACGCGCAAAGCGATTTCTCGAACTCCGCAATCTTTGGGCCCTGAGTAAGCCAATCCGATCGGAGCACCTTCACGGCCTCTGCTATATCGCTCCGGTCAACCGACTGACGCCCGTAGGGAATATTCTTCATACGGCCGTTAAAGTCTTTCGCAGGTCTTCAACCGACAACCACTTTTGATTGGTATCGCTGGTATAGCTGAATCCTTCCGGAACCATCGGCAATCTGCCGTATTTCTCGAAGGATTTTCTTTCATCGAAGAATTGCGGTAAAATAACATACAGATCGTTGAAAATCTTCGTATGGCGGGCTTCGTCGCAGGAAACCAGGCGCTCATGCATCTTTTCTCCCGGCCTGATCCCTATCTTTTTAAACATACACGATGGCATAATAGCCCTCGCGAGGTCCGTTATCTTCATCGATGGTATCTGCGGCACAAATATCTCGCCGCCTTCTGACTCTTTGATCGCCGTGATAACAAGATTAACGCTGTCTTCCAGTGTCATCCAGAATCGCGTCATCGCTTCATCGGTGATCGGAAACTCTTTTATTCCTTGCTGCTTGAGCGCAAGAAAAAACTCTATAACACTGCCTCTCGATGCCATGACATTGCCATAGCGTACGATAGAGAATTTAACCCGGTTTCCGCCATATGCGTTTGCATCGATGAATATCTTCTCCGCAACGAGCTTCGTAGCGCCATACAGATTAATAGGATTTACCGCCTTATCGCTGGATAACGCTATGACCTTCTGTACTCCGCGATCCAGGGCAGCATCTACGATGTTATCAGCGCCGAGAACATTGGTCTTTACCGCTTCAAGCGGGTTATATTCAAGCGCCGGAACCTGTTTTAAGGCAGCCGCATGAACAATGCAGTCAACGTTCTCAAACGCCCGGCAAAGCCGGTCCTTATCCCTGACATCTCCGAGAAAAAAACGGATCGGGTATTTAGTCCCCGGGAAAATCTTTGCCATTTCGTGCTGTTTGAATTCATCTCTGCTGAATATAATAAGTTTTTTCAGTTTAAACTTTCCAAGTACTGTCT
This sequence comes from Candidatus Omnitrophota bacterium, assembly GCA_018823705.1. Lineage (GTDB taxonomy): Bacteria > Omnitrophota > Gorgyraeia > 2-01-FULL-45-10 > 2-01-FULL-45-10 > CAIMPC01. The sequence goes on from JAHJHP010000063.1 coordinate 5,394, forward strand.
CCGTGAACTTTTTACCGAAAGAACCCGTTCCCCCTGTAACCAAAACTACTTTTCCGTTCAGATCCACAACTACCTCCTCATGGCCGCATCACTGCAGATTCGTTATACCGCCGGACATCGACTATATTCTATTAGAATAATTTCTCCGCCAGGCCCAGCGCCTTGGACGCCAGAGCCGTCATATCCTCTATCTTCTTCAATTTTTCATGATATGCTTTCACTATTTTCCTGTCTTCCTCCGTCATCTCACTCTCAGCTGAATTTATCAACGCTTTAAATTCTGCCATCATATCCGAAACCTGTCCGATTCTTTTTTGGATTCCGGATTTCAACTTATTTACAACCAATTTCTTAATATCAGTATCGGCCTCATAAAAATCTTTGCGGGAACCTTTGACCCATACATTCTTGACGGCTCCCCACCTCTCCAACTCCCGGATATTAAGGCTGATATTACCCTTGCTTGCCTTAAGACGCTCTACGAGATCATCGAGCGACAAAGGTTTATCGCTTAAATAGAGCACGGCGTATAATTTAGCAATAAAGTCATTAAGGCCAAAGCTTCCGGCCAGCTTGCCAATGCTGCCCAGAAACTTATCTTGTGCCATTTCCAGCTTGTTATGCATGATTCACCTCTCAATCGTTTAAAACGTTCTAAACGATAATACTCTCTACGGCGGGTTCTGTCAATATAAAAATGGACCTCATTTTCACATTGATTTATTCAATTATAGAGGATATAATGTGTCCATTCAAGCGGTAAATTATCGAATGCTTAGGGAGTGCCAATGCCTGGTGCGTTAAAATATCGATATGTGAAAAATGTGCGCGATGAAGGTTTCGCGTTCTCTTTGGCGATGCGTTACGTCTGCCATTTTTATACCGCTATCATGAGAGGGCAGGCCAGGCATGATGGTCCGAATACCTTGATGAAATATTCCCGGGATTGGGAGTATCCCTGGGTTCTGCTCAGATCTGAAGTCCTTACAGGACAAAAGACCCTTGATTGCGGCTCAGGGTATTCTCCCATCCCGTTTATGTGGGCAGAAGCCGGAGCAAAATCACACGCGATCGATAGAGACGCCGTGATCTGTAGCAGGTTTTCGTATGCCGTTCGGACCCTCATCGAAATCGTTTTCGATCTTATGAAGATCCCTTTCGATGTCCTGCGCAAGGTGACAGGAGGCGGTGCGGGTAAGAGCATCGCGAATACCGGAAAATCCCGGAGCTGCGACAGACAGGACGCTCCGGATCCTGCCGGCGCGAATCTCGCCACAATAATGAAACGCTACCTGGCGGGCCTAACGATAAAGTTCAAATATCAGATAAAACGTATTTGGCAGTCCGACTTTTGGGGCCCCGTATCCCCATCTCTTCTTAAAAGGTTTAATGTCGAGTACCGGAAGGGTACGTTTACCAAGCTGCCATATGACGATAACTGCTTCGACGTCGTTTCATGTATAAGCATCCTTGAGCATATGCCCCACCCGGACATGATCAGCGGGATCAAAGAGATGGCGAGAGTCTTGAAAAAAAACGGAAAGCTTATCATTACGTACGATATGCTCGCAGAGGATCTCACTGGGGGATTCGTTGAGGCATCCGGTATGACGCCGATCGAACTCGTCTATTTTAGGAAGCCGGACGATCTTTATCCGACGGATGAGCCGCAACCAGATGTGGTAGGAATTTGCCTTGTAAAATGATATGAAAAAATCAGGCACGATAATAAAAATAATGACTATCTTTAAAAACCTATCAGTCAGCTTTATGCCGCATAAAGGTTTGTACATTAAACATGCTACCTGTTAGAGAATTTGGAAAAGGCGGAGAGCTTATCTCTTTACTGGGGATAGGCACTGTATGGTTCGGCCGTCGCTGGCCGGAAGATAACGCGAAATACATATACCCGGACGAGGCCGAGATAGATGCTTACCTCGACAGGCTATTAAACGAGATCAAGGCCGATAACGGATCCCTCATGATAGATACGGCGCCAGCTTATGGGCGCAGCGAGGAGTTCATCGGAAGGTACTTCAGGAAGAACAGTGATCTATTACGCAGATCTTTCATAGCGACAAAATGGGGTGAGAAATTCGATATATCTACCGGTACCTCTACCCTGTGCCATTCACGGAAAGACCTTATCGGCTCTTTTAAAGAGAGTATTTCCCGCCTGCCTAAGGTCGATCTCCTCTATATCCACAGGACTACTTGTGAGGTGCTTGAAGACAAGGAAGTCATTGCCGAACTGGAGGCGATGAGAAACAGGAATACCGGAGGCCTCAGATATATCGGAGCTTCTATATCTACGGAGAAGATACTGGAAGATGCCATCGGGAAAGAACTGCTCGGATGGGCGGATGTTGTGCAATTACCGGCCTCGGTATTCCTTAAACGACCGGATCTGATAGGTAAAATGCTTCGATGCGGCGCACGGATAGTTCTTAATTCGCCGGTCAGGAGAAGCGACGGCGCCAGGCCGGAGAATATATTCAGGGATCTTTCGTCGTGCAGCGAGATATCTGTAATATTGACGGGGACCCGTATGCACATGAAAGAGGTGCTTGGCTACTTCTGCAGTTCGAAGTAAGTCGTATTGGTCGCGCCTACCCTGGCGTTCTTTATTGTAGTATAGACCAGTACATCTTCACGCTTGTTGAGTTGATCGCATCCGTCACAGAACGGGAACTTGGAAAAATCGCCCGCGCCATGCGCCTTTCTAAGCTCATCGTACCCTGTCCCGCCGAAAACCTCGCGCAAAGTCTCTTTATTCAGATCTCCCAGTACTGCCCTGCTGTCATAATCAAAACAGCACGGCACTACGAGGCCATCCCACTGTACCTGTAACGGTCCTGTGAAAGGCCGTCGACAACTAACCTTCTTCCCCTTGAGGGGCCGGTAACCCCTGCCGTCGCTCCAATTATGTGGTTTCCATACGGCAACGGCATTGGCCATCTTTTCATACTTTTCGAGCCAGGCCTTTAGCTCACCCTCGTTCTCCTTCATAAGGAGATAGTACATCTCTATCTTGAGCCTGCTTGATGGCGCCTTCTCCCGCGCCTTGAAAAGCCGGGTTACATTGGCCTCGACCTGCCTGAAGTCCAATCTCCGGTGTATCTTCTCATAAGTTTCTTTCGTCACCGCATATACGCTGAGACGTATCGTATCGAATAACTCGACCACCCTGCGGCATCTCTCCTCGTCCAGGAGAGATGCGTTGGAAACCGTCATAGTCTTTAGACCCTTAGACCTCGCATATGCTGCCCTCTCAAATATATGCGGATCGCAGAAAGACTCCCCAAAGTTTTCGATAGAGACGATGTCCGCGCCTGCTTCTACCGCCTGGTCGATTATAGAGCGGTATAAACCCATATCCATAACACCCCGTGGGCGCTTCATCTTTTCGCGCGGGCACATGATACATAACGCGTTACAGACGTTGGTGGGCTCCAGGCGGATTTCGGTATTCACAAGCCTGAATTTTTTATCGGGCGCATTCATTTTCTTTGATATTCCTATAAAGATGATCCTATACGACCATGAGATCACTATTAAAATTTATTGCGTGTTAAGTTAACACAAAGAACTGTAAGGGGTCAAGATAAAAGTATATATGCTCTTTATAAGAACGCGTCAACCCAATCGTAAGCGCCCTTTAACTTCATCTTTAACTTGAAAGGGCCGTCTTCGCCATAAACACGGACTCTTCTCAGCCTGAAATCATTATCAACACCCTCTCCATTGATCCCCATGATATTGGTGTAGGCGCGCTTATATCCTGCCTCCGCCGCGGACGTTTCTACGCCTGTATTAAATGAAGTCCTGCTGCCAAAAGGATACGCGAGACTATCTATGGTATGGCCAAGCGATGACTCAATGCGATCTTTTGAACCTGATAGCTCTACAATTAAGGCTTCTCTTGATAGCCCGGAGAGTACCGGATGCGTCTTGGTATGAGACCCGAAAGCGATGCCGGACTTGTCCATGGTCTTTATCTCTTCCCACGTCAACGGCCTTAAGCCGAGCCCCTCGCCGCAGAGCCTATCGGATCCGATCCTACCATCGATAAAGTCGGTTATTATAAAGATGGCCGCCTTACAACCATACTTTATCATCAAAGGAAAAGCGTTTTCGAAATTATTTCCGTAACCGTCATCAAATGTGATCCTTACGCCCTCCTTCATCCTCGAGATTATCTTCAAATGCTCTTCGAATCTTTCGGGCGTTATATTCAATCTATATATGTCTTTTGACGTGTCCACCCTGCCAATCGAATGATATACCAGGGTAACAGTTCCTTTTCGCCTTCTCATCATCACAAAGAGATAAATAAGAAAGCTCACGCCATCCTTTACAGCGCGGGTCAAAACTTTTATCACATCATTATTTATATTTGTCATTGGTCAGGCGCCCGGACGGCCGGATAGATCGAGGTCGGAATCGGCATAATCTATAAACCAATTATTACGATCTTTGAAAGGGGCCGGATATAGCCCATCCCTGATATTCGTGAACATAAAACGCGTACCGGAAGGAATGGATATAAAGCCGCTATTCACCAGAGCGCTCCCTATGGCCTTACTGAGAACATCACATCTTATGATAGCAATATAATCGTTTTTCGCGAAGTACGATACAGCGAACCTTACCATTGATCGGAGAATTTCCTGATCATCGGCGGATGCAAATATATCGCTTATGATCCCTGTTCGCAATCCCCGGCTCTTGCCTTCTCTTAATACGATGTATCCGGCCGGCTCTCTCCTGTCCTTACGGGATGCCTTAAATATTTTGTAGTCCCAATAAGGCTGGCGGACGAAACGCCAATTGAGCGCAGCGCTGTCTCTGCGAACAATAATATCGAACGGCGCGGATGCCTCTTCCCATAGCCTGTCAAAAGAGCCATCGAAGGACGCGATCTCATCGATACAGATACCGCCATTATCACTACGGGAATATCCGAAAGCCCGAATACAGCCATAATATAGCTTTATAGCTAGATTCCCCACGCCCGATAAGAGCGGCGTTAATATTTTATGGTTTATCTTACTGCGGATAACGGGCTTCAGCCTATTGACCCGTACATATAGCGGGATATGCCCCATATCGGCAAAACCGAACTTATTATACATCCTATATACTTGATCGTTATCGTTGAGGCCCGCGATCATAAATATCGCGGCTTCATCTCTGGCCTCTTTCAGGACAAACGACGTCAGAAACGGCCCTATCCCCAGTTTTCTGAACTGAGGCAGAACTATAAGGTCTCTCCCCCACACGGCAGGGTAATACGAACCCTTATATTTCAACGATACCGGCATAATACCGAAGTGGCCGACTATCCTCCTGGAGTTATTCTCCCTGCAGATCCATGCCATGGAACGAAAACCGTTTCTATTCGGATTATTTAGGTTTGCCCATTCCCACTTATCGATGATCTTCTTATCGTCCCGATATCCGGCCGCATTGAATTCTCCGGCATATGCGGCCCTGAAGAATTCTATAAGTTCGACGCCCTCTGCGGAGGACCCCGAATATATCGTATAATATTCCGCTACCCTGCCTAAAGACCCGGAGACCATATCCGGCCCCCCCGCGCAGGCACAGTGTGTCATATTATTGGAGCGCGCCATCGATAGTTAAGACAGAGCCGTTCACGCCTCCGGACTTGATCAGAAATTCCACGGCATACGCAATATCCCTGATCTTTCCGAACGACTTTGACGGAATGCGGGCTAATATATCCTTCTTCGCTTCGTCGCTCAAGCGTTCCGCCAGGCCCGATTCGAAATATCCGAGATTCAGGATATTTGAAGTTATGTTAAATCTGCCGTATTCGTTTGCCAGCACACCGGACATCCCAAGGAGCGCCGTCTTGCTCACGGAGTAAGCGACAGTGCCTACCCTGCCTTTCATACCGACCACTGAAGAGATATGTATTATACGGCCCCATTTCTCCTGGATCATATGCGGTAAGAGTGCCTGAGTAAGAAGGAAGTTGCCCTTTAAGTTTATCCGCATCACCTTATCCCAATCCGCCTCTTTGTAAGTGGCGAAGAGGCCGTCTATGCTACAGACTGCCGAATGGATGAGAGTGAGGCGTAAAAAATCCCTTTTTCGCCTCTCGGCAAATGATCTTATATCGCTTGCGCGGCCTATATCTATCTTCTCATAGCTGATATTATCGCTATCGACAGCCTTGCTCCCCGACTTATTGTAGACACCGATGACCTTATCTATCTTCGAAAGATGCCCGATCAGTTCTTTACCGATCCCGCCTGTCGAGCCCGTCAGTATTATCATAACCTCTCCTTCCATCTGATAAGGGTAGCTCCCCAAGAATATCCTACTCCGAATCCCACAAGCATTATCAGGTCTCCTTTTTTAACGCGTCCGTCTTCCTGCGCCTGCTTCAGCGCGATGGGAATGGACGCGGAAACGGTATTACCCACATCTTCATATCCGCGGAATACCTTTGACTCATCCAGAGATAATATGCGGACTATGTTATCGATAACGACTTTGCTCGCCTGATGAAAAACAAAAAGGTCGATATCTGATATATTCTTTTTCGCTTTCGCCAGAAGTTCTGTTACACATGCCGGAACTTTATTCATCGTGAACATGAATACAGCCGCCCCGTCTATATGCAGGCGTTCGTCCGGATAGGCGCTCACCATGATCTTATCCTTACCCTTTCCATCGGTTCCCAACACGAACGGACCGAGAGCGCCACTGGCCTCCGACGACTCTATGAGAGTGGCCGAACCTCCGTCACCAAATACTGTCCTGGCGGTCCTGTCGTCAGCAGCTATGTATTTTGAGTATGTTTCGGCGCATAACAGCATCACCTTCGTTGAAATACCCGAATTTACCATAGCCCCTGCGATCGCCAACCCGTATATGTAGCCTGAACATCCGAGATTGAAATCGAACGCTGCCGTGCCGGATGAAAGCTTCAATCTCTCCTGCATAGCGCACGCTGTGGTAGGTAATATGTAATCCGGGGACTGCGTACAGAATAAAAGCGCATCTATCGTACTTCTATCAATACCGTTCTTTTCGATCAATAGCTCCGCGGCATGGATAGCCAGGTCGGAGGCCGATTCGCCTTCGCCGACTATATGCCGTGACAGTATCCCTGTCTTAGGCTCTATAAGCTTGAAATTCCAATCCGGATTATCCTTTGCCAGATCTTCGTTTGTAACTATCTTTTCCGGCAGGTAATATTCAATATGCGTTATTTTGGCGTTTATCATAGCGTTTTTTAGATGATGCCTTCCTTTTTAAATATATCTATTATCTCCTTTACCGACTTGACCGAAGCCAGATCATCTATGGCCGCCACCTGGGCACCGAATTTATTCTCAAGCGCGCCTAAGATAGACAAGAATCCCAGCGAATCCCATTCTCGGAGCGTCTCCGTTCCGTCATTTACACTAACATTGCCGGGCTTTAGGCCCAGGGCTTCCGCCACTACGTTACAGATATCATTCTCTTTCATCGGATCCTCTCCTCATACATTCGCTTTATAGATATGAGTATACCATATCCACTTACCGTATTTTTTGTGGCATATTATTGAGCCATCATTTATGAGCGGCATCAATATATCCTGCCTCGCGGCCATCGCATCCGGCAGGAACCAGTCCTTTTTTGCGATTATCTCATAGGACGAGTACGCGCCGCGCAGGGACTGAATTATCTTATCCGCGTTTGATAAAGACAATATCGGGAATATAAACATACCGCCTTCATTGAGATGTCTCCCTGATTGCTCAATGATCTGCACTATCCATTTTACGCCGTCCCTGCCCGCGCCACACGACACGCCCTCCGGATACCACGGGGAGATCCCGGCTATATCGTCGGATATCCCGGCAACATCATCCACTATCACGTCGAACTTCTCTCCGTCCCAGGGTTCAAACATGCTTCCGCGCCGCGCGACATACTCAACGGACATGCGTTCGGCATTTTTCCGCGCCAACTCAATAGCTTCTCCGCTCAGATCGGAAGCGTACACAGGGCCTTTGCACAATCCCATCTTTGCGAGCGCAATACCAACCAGGCCGCATCCACACCCAAGATCCAGTATCTTTTTGGGGGACGTTATAGCTTTGCCGCATGCTTCTATCAGAATACTCGACGTATCGGTGGGGTGGAATACTTCTCTCTTCAATTCGAAGAGAAGCTCATCCTGATTGTTTTTACAGGTATATCTATACATGGCGTTCCGTTATCTTTTCACAAAAGGCTGCAGCAGGTCAAGATAAAAACACACAAAAGAATACAAATATGTGGAATTGACCTATGAGTGCTTCTTTAGCGCAGATTTAAGCCATTTAAAGATGGGCAAATAGGTCACTTTTCTATAGACACTATGCAAGCATGCGTTTGATCTGCATTTTGAAACGAGCACTTTAACCAGGATCACAGGCATAGGCCTATATCCTTTGTAAACATGATAATCAAACCATATGAAACCCTTCTGTATCTCTCTTTTACTGAAATCCGGAAGATCGAGCACAGCCGCGCACCGTTCTAGCCGGGTATTTACGGTCTTGGGCAACAGCCCCTTCTCTTTACATACAGCATGCAGTTTAGTTCCGGGGTACGGAAAGAAAATGTGAGCATATGCGGTATCGGGCCTACATATCCGGTTTATTTCGAGCGTCTCTTTAAAATCATCAATGGTCTCTCCCGGGACACCTATTAGATTATAGAAATTCACCTTCAGATTGTGCTCGCGCGCCAGGGTGACCACGTCAATTATATCCTTATTAGAATAGCGGCGGTTCAGTATGTCTCGCCGCACCCTCTCGCTGCCGGATTCCACTCCTATATTTACTGCGGTAACATTGCTGCTCTGAAAAGCCACAAAAAGATCGACAAAATCAAGATTAGGCGCTATCCGCAGATTGACCCCGAAAGACAAAGGTTCTTTGAGGATTGAGTTCAGATCTTTCAGCTTCCCGCAGAGATCCAGCGCCCATTTCTTGTCGGCGCCTATCGTCTCAACTTCGAGATAGATATCCTTTATGGCCGACGATCGGGCAATTATGCTTTTAATCTCTTTGAGTATATTGTCCGTCGAGCGAAACCGTACGTAGGGCCCTTCAGCTATCTTCTTGAGTGCGTGATTACAGCAATATGTGCATTCGAACGGGCATCCTCGGCCTAAAAGCACTGGCGCATGATCGCCTTCGCCTGCAATCCATTCTTTCCACATATCCCTGTCAGGAAAAGGAATGTCATCGAGGTTCTGCAAAAATGGCCGCGGCCCGTTCTTCTCGATGCCGTAACCGTTTTTTATCCAAAGATTGGCAATACCCGAAGGTTCCCTGCCCTTTTCCATCTGCGAGACAAGCTCAAGCGCCGGATACTCGCCCTCGCCTATGCATAACGCGTCAAATCCGTCTTCGAGCACTTCTTCAGGATTGAGCGACACATGCGAACCGCCTATCAAAAGAAAGACGTCAGGATATTTTTCCTTTATGTATTGAGCAATACCCCTGACAAAAAGATACTCTGTGCTCACCGCGGTAAAGCAGGCCATGCGCGGTTTGAATTCCTTTATACAGCGGTCTATCGTTCTTCTATTCTGTTTGCCCAATAACCTGCTCAGGACAACGAGCTTCGTTGAGTGGCCGGCCTCTTTCAATACGGAAGAGATGTACGATATCCCGAACTGCATCTCGGCGGGCGTCCTTAACGGCGTGTCCGGAGTCAAGATATCGTCTACAGAGTAAATAAACAGTGTATTCATTTTACGCTTTCTAGGATTACCAACGAAACGCTAAAGCTTGGCACGATAGATACAGAACAATCCTTCCAGGCCGTTATACGAATATGTGACGCGCTCGCAGGTCCAATCATTGCGGATTGGCAAAAGCCGCTCAAAATTCGTTTGCCGCCTCATGAACTGGCCTCTGTCTAATCTTCTAATGGCCCACGCCATCGGCCTCAGCCATGCCTTTTCGGGAAGAACTCCGTCAAATATTACAATATACCCCCCTGGACAGCATACGCGCAGCATCTCACCTATGCACCTATGCGCCGCTTCATCAGGTAGATGATGAAATAAGCCAAAACTCCATACACCATCAAAAGATCCATTAGCAAAAGGCAGGTTGTCGGCTAAGGCGGTCACCGCAGTTTCCTTGCGATTTTTATACTCCTGAAGATAGGCCTCCGATATGTCCAGCCCTACAGGATGCAGTCCCAGTGACCACAAAAATGACGAAGGCCCGCACCCTACATCCAGAAGACGCCGCGCAGACGGCACATCCTTCAGGATATCACTGATCTTCTTGATAATAGTTTTTTGAGCCTCGGGGGTCAATAGGGCCTGGGAAAGCCTGTATAATAAAGGCTCTTTAAGCAGGTTTCTTATCATAAAGCGTATTTTAGCCTGGGCATGATCTTCAGTATAATATCCTTTATGCGCTTGCTATTTATAAGCTGTATCCAGTGACGGTTATCCGGAGGCAATGACGCAATATATTTATTTATATTCTCGGACCGTACATCAAGAACTTCATCCTTCTCGGAGTCGTAGACCGTTATATGGCCACGCGCTTCCTCGCTGACGCCATACTTCGTATCGATGATCTGTCCGTCCTCATATTTATGGCGTCTATTGAGCGGCCTGGCAACGACACGGCTTCCCGGTATGAGATCAAAGTAACTGGACACAGCAGCCGCTTCCGAAAAGAATTCTATATGGCTAAGCCGTCCGAATTTACTGTATTGGTTTCCCGATACGAAAACGAGCTCGCCACCGTGATTTTTCAGTTTTTCATTATGCGATATCTTCGCGGTCACTTCGCCTACATGTGAATTCCATGCCTTCCAATGGTCGGATATACCGAGGATGGATAGAAAAAGTACTGTTAAGATCGCGTATCGCAGCATCTTCGGACCCGGTAATAATACCAGAAGGTACACGATCAGAAGAGAGCCGAATATCGTAGTCCTGTTACCCAGATTGAACGCGATCCCCGGGTACTTTCCGGTGACGCTGAATATAAATATTGACGATAATGTTAGAACGATAAGCCCTACAATAAGCTTCATGTCATATTTACGGGATCCCTTAACGCAAATAAAGTACAAAAACACGGCTACCGCGATACCTATAGCTATGGAAACAAAGGAAAGTTGTGAAAACGAATAGTATATCTTGAGCCATATCGACGGCCCAAGCGTCGCATCGAAGAATGCGGCTAACTGCAGTAGAAATCGCTTACCCAGAGAAAATAGTGTGAGGTTTGCCGGTACATGGTCTGTACCGCTCGAAAGAACTTTGGCGATGAATAAATAGTAGGCCGAATAGACAATGTTCGGCAGTAGTATTATCAGGCCTTTCTTAAATTTCCGGTCGAGGGCAAATATGACAAACAGCGCTAACGCTACAGGCGGTGAGCCATATGAGATAAATGACGCCACTATCGACATCGCCGCGGCTGTAAAAAGCCTGTCCTTATAGGCAAGATAATACGCGTACAGATAGCAGGATATAGTGATAGTCAGGTACTGGCCAAGGAACCAATACACGGTCGAATCATGAGACGGAAAGAAGATGAAAAAAAATGATATCAAAGCGGCATTGATTTTGTTGGTATAGAGGCTGAAGAATTTCGATACCATGTAGAACGACAACAGCAGATAAAATATTTTCAGTATATTAATTATCGCAAGATTATCCAAATCGGAAAAATGATACCAGACGAGATGCGTGTAGCATGTAAGAGGCGCCACGAGCCGCGCGTCATCCGGAATTAACGCGCTCATGATGGGCGAGTTTCTCAGTGAAAGAATATTACCAAAATCATCCGACACTATTCCGGTATTGGTTAGAAGATATACGATGAGCAGGAAAAATAACAGGTATCCCGATCGTTTCATCATCTCGTTTTAGATCTCTTCTCTATAAAGAATAATGGCCGATTACGAGACTCGTCAAGATTCTGCCATAGGTATTCGCCGATCAATCCCAGCATGACCAGCTGGATGCCTCCCAATAAAAGGATAAGCACTACGGTGGACGGCCATCCCATTACCGTATAACCGTAGAATAATTTTCTGATTATGATAAATAACGCTCCGAGCGCGCCAAGCATCGATATGAATATCCCCGTTAAAGAGGCCATCTTCAAGGGCAAGCCGGAGAAAGCGATTATCCAGTCTTTCGCCAGTCGAAAACGACTCTTAAAGCTCCATTTAGAGCCTCCTGAAAGGCGCAACCGCCTTTCAGACTCAACAGAATCCTGATTGAATCCCAGCCACGCGATAAGGCCGAATAGTGACGTATTCCGTTCCGGGCATGAATTGATGGCATCGATAACCACCCTGTCCAGCATAAAGAAACTGGCACGCGACAGATCGATCTTACTGTCTTTTTGGTTCAACATCCGGAAGAGCAATTTATAGAATACTTTAGCCGGCATGCGGGCGATCCACGGCTCGTCTTTTCTGGACGTACGCAGGGCCCAGATCACGTTCGAGCCCTTCTCCAATTTCCCGATCATCGTCCCGAGGCAGGATGGGACATCCTGTCCATCGGCCGAAATACACAATACCGCGTCTCCGGTGGACTCTTTGATCCCTGCCCTCAAAGCAGTATGGCTGCCCGCGCGCCTGCTAAGCCTGATACATCCTATCCTGGGATCGCCGATACTGACAACCCTGCCATACGTGCCATCCGTAGAACAGTCATCCACAACAATTACTTCGAAACCGCCAAGTTTTGGAAGAGTTTCAATAGACGACAAGAGCATGTTGATCGTCGCTTTGATATTCTCCGCTTCATTGTAAGCCGGGATAACGATTGATAATCTCACGTTATATTCTTCCTTATTTTTTACCGACTCCAGACCGACGACATAAAATTACTTATGCGCTCCTTATAACCTTTGCTATCTTTTTGATATCCGCTTCATCGAGATCGTAAAATATCGGCAAAAGCATGACGGAATCGCGCGCGATCTCGGAATTTTTAAGGTCAAAATGCGAGTTACGATACGGCCTTTCCTGATGAGCATTCATGATGCCTCTTCGGGTCGAAACGCCCCGGTCGAGCAAATATTGCATCAGCGCATCTCTTCTACACGGAGCGCTTTTAAGCACCCTAACCGGATAACTCTGCCAATTGGTCCTGCAATAGAATGGTTCCTCCGGTAACTTCAACCACGATATCGCCCCGAGCGCTTCTTTATACTGAGCCGCTACGCGTTTACGGTCTTTAATGATTTCTCTCATGCGCTTTAACTGTTCTATGCCAACCGCAGCCTGGATGTCCGTCATTCTGTAATTATAACCGGTCTCCATATACTTCTCAAACACAACTGTACTTGAAACATGTCTTGCCGTATCCGATATGCTCATACCGTGTTGTCTTAACAATCGAAACCGCTTATCATGTGTTGCGCTATTTGTTACTAGCATCCCCCCGTCTCCTGTCGCGATCACTTTCCTCGGATGAAAACTGAAACAGGCTATATCGCCGTGTGGTCGTCCTATTCTCTCCCAATGCTTTTCTGCATCCAAAGATATTTCACTCCCTATGGCGCACGCCGCATCTTCAACCACGGGAACTTTAAATCTTCCGGCAAGGCTTAGTATCGCCTTCATATCGCAAGGCATGCCCATCTGGTGCACAGGCATTATCGCCGCAACGCCTCCTATGGCATTCCCCTTTTTAATGTTACGGCGCACCAGGGGGGACTCGCCCTTCGCGAGTCCGGACGCTTTCCTGTAATGTAACCGCCCGCCTCGGACTACGCACTCTTTTAGCAGGAATTTTTCGAGTCCGAGGGGAGACATATTGAACGTATCCGGGTCGATATCCACAAAAACGGGTTCCGCGCCGCAATGACGAACGCTGTTTGCCGTGGCTATAAAAGAATGGCTTACGGTTATAACCACGTCTCCCGACCCTACACCTATAGACAAAAGCGCCAGATGCAACGCTGTTGTGCAGCTTGATACCGCGCAAGCATATTTCGCGCCCACGTAATCCGCAAAGTTCTCTTCGAATTTCTCTACACGCGGCCCTTGCGTTACCCAGCCGGACAAGATCGCCTCTCTTGCAGCGGTCGCCTCTTCTTCCCCAAAATACGGCTTAGCTATAGGTATCAATTTTTGACCCATAAGTGCAGGCTGACCAATGTGGAAATCACCTTAAAATCAGCTTTATTGTGTAGATTTAGAGACGCGGCATTCCGGAGACTTAATCCTGAATCTACGACATCTAATCCTTCATTTTTATGATAACCCAATAACGACTTAAAAAAAGATAGCCCTATTCCTTTTCCTCTGATATCAGGATCAATAAGTGCCATTTTCCACATTGCAAACTTCAGATTTAACTTCTCCTTTAGATCTTTAATGAAATAAACCATAAAAGCGGCTGGATTTCCATTCCGATCATACACTAAAACTTTTTTACTCTTGTCTTCAAAAGAAGTCCTGATCCATTTATGGTAGAACGATTCTGCTTTTTCATGCGTAATATTATTATCGGCGTGAATGCGTTGCGTTACAAAAGCATTGTTTGAATATTTTAGCATATGATCGATATCGGAGCTATTCGCCAGCCTCAACTTAAATAGGGGTTCATTATCGGGAATATTTTTCTTTAAATCATACTTATTATATATCCAGCTTTCCAAAAAGGAAAAACCAAATCGTTCCAAAGCATTGATTACAAATAGATCCCATGAAGATATTTTAGCCATAACAAATTCTATTTTATTCTCCCCGCACCAATCTTTAAACATTTTTAACAAAGCATTCATTATTCTTATTTTGTGATCTGCTGAACCGGATATTATCCGAATATAATCGATTATCGCTGTTTTTTTTTCGAAATGTTGTGTGTCCCAACAGGAAATCCTAACCGCAATAAAACCTTCAATATCACCCGAAGTATTAATGAACGAGATCATATTTATATCGGCAGAATTGATCGCATGGTTAATGCAATCTATTTCATATGGAATAGACAATGACCGTGGAATATCATTATCCTCAATATACCTCCCATAAGGATTGTCGCTTACTATGGTTTTTAAAAACTCTTTATCGAAATATTGTTTCATATTTTCCAGTGATATGCCCTTATCCGCCTGACAATGTGCCTATTTCCAATTCATGCCTTTTTCCTGACTCAAAAGAACGGATGGGCCTTCTGGCCTTGACTTGAAATATTCAACGGTCTTTGCCAGCCCATCCCCGAAAGATACTTTGGGCTTCCAGCCGGTGAGTTTATTGAGCTCTGATGTGTCAGCGTAAAGGCGTATGACATCACCCGGCCTGTTGCCAAGATTTTCTATCTTCGATGGGCCGTCGACTATTTTGATGATGGCCCTCGCGACCGCGTTGATCGACATCTCAGAGTCGGAACCTATGTTGAGTGTAAGGCCGACGGCTTTGTCGCACGCACCCGCTTCTATAATGCCCCTGGCCATGTCTTCGACATAAGTAAAATCGCGCGTCTGACTGCCATCGCCGAAGACGAGAATACTTTCGCCGTTCATAGCCCTGACGATCGACTTCGGTATCAGCTCGCCGGCATCGCCTTCATGATGTGAGCGCGGGCCGTACGTGTTGAATGGCCTCACCATAACTGTCTTCAGGCCATAAGTCAGGTAGTACGCTCTTGCATAGGCCTCTCCTGCCAGTTTACCGGCGCCGTAAACAGTGCAGGGAAACGTCGGATGGGTTTCCTTCATCGGCACATGTTGCGCAGTACCGTAAACTTCGGACGATGACGTATAGACAAATCGTTTAACCTTGTTCCGATAAGCCGCCTCCAGCAACTTGAGCGTTCCTTCGGCATTCACGCGATGGTTTTCGAGAGGATGCTTTATGGAATGGCGCACTCCGAGGCAGGCAAGATGGAATACGACATCAATGCCTTTAGTCGCCGCATCGAGAGCCTTATCGTCATTTATGTCTCCGCGAATAAATTTTAACGACTTATTACCCTCGTGCCGCGATAGATTCTCAAGTTTACCGTTGGAAAGATTGTCAAAGACACTCACTTGCGCTCCTGCGGACATAAGCGCGTCCACCAAATGTGATCCGATAAACCCTGCGCCGCCCGTCACAAGAATATTCAAACCGGAAAGCTTCATCTTCTCTTATCGCCCTTCATCTTCCTGGCCGGATTACCTGCCCATATCTCACAGGCAGGCACATCTTTGGTGACAACACTTCCCGCGCCTATGGTGGAGCCACTGCCGATGCGCACGCCGCCCAATATCGTAGCGTTACTGCCTATGGCAACGCCTTTGCCGACATGCGTCTTCATAAGACGTCCCGCCCAGTCTTTTTCAGATTCAAGTTCGCCATCCACGTTAACAGCCTTTGGATAGTTGTCATTTATGAACATCACACCGTGGCCGATGAAGGAGTTGTCACCTATCGTAACGCCCTCGCAGATGAAGGTGTGCGAAGATATCTTGCAGTTCTCCCCTATTACGGCATTCTTCTGCACCTCTACAAACGCGCCCAGTTTCACATTGTTCCCTACCGTACATCCGTATAGATTTATGAATTTAGAGAGCTTTACATTCTTACCAAGCTCCACATCGCCGGAAATACATACATGCTTATTCATAGTTTTATCATCTTCCCGTTTTGCCTCAAAGACCTGTCCGAAGCCTCAAGCATCCTGACAACATCCAGGCCCGCTTTAGCGTCATTCACCGGCGTCCTGTTTTTCTTTATGCAGTCGACGAAATATTCGAGTTCCGTCTTCAGGGCCTCGGCATTCTCCACTCTCGGCGCCCACATGTCTCCGGAGCGGTAGTCAACCAGCAATTTATATAGGCCTTCGGCGCCTTTTACATCTACGCCTTTATTGTAGATCTTTATCTTCTCGTCTGTATCGAGGTCGTTCCATACGAGCATCTTTTTGGCGCCGCCTATAAGAGTCATCCTTATCTTAACAGGCGACAGCCAGTTCACGTTGAAGTGCGCTATCAGGTTGTCGCGAAAATATACGGTTATATACGCGATATCCTCGAGCGACCTGCCAAAATGGTCAGCTCCGTGCGCCACTACGGCATACGGTTTCTCCTTTATAACGTAATTCATAACTGAAAAATCGTGCGGGGCAAGATCCCAAACCACATTAACGTCATGCTGGAATAACCCGAGGTTCACCCTGGTCGAATCGTAGTAATACAATCTGCCCAGCGCGTGGCTGTCGACCAGCTCCTTGATCTTCTTTACGGCGCCCGTGAAGATGAACGTGTGGTCGACCATTATCTTCCGTTTCTTCCTGGCCGCCAACGAGATCAGCTTCTCGGCCTCAGCTACAGTCGCAGTAAACGGTTTCTCCACAAATATATGCTTGCCGTTCTCAAGGGCTTCCTTCGCCAGGGCATAATGGGTCGACACCGGGGTAACGACCGCGATAACATCTATGCCCGCTGACGCGGTAATATCATGATAATCTCTGCAAGTCCCGATATGCGGATGGGCCTTTCTGGCCCGTTTCAGGGCGTCGGAACTTCTGTCGCATATCATAGACACCTTCACCCCTTCGATCGCATTAAAATTACGAACAATATTCGGCCCCCAGTATCCGTATCCTATCACACCGACATTCAGCTTCATCTTCTTCAGACCTCCGAATTTTTAAGTATGCGCGGTTCAGGCAGCGGGATTATAAAATCTCCTTTAAAGCCCTTTGCCTTGATCTTCGGGGCAAGCTCATCAGCTATGTGCCATGAAAGCAAAAACGCGTATTCCGGCATGTCCTGATACAATTTAGATTCTTCAAGAACGGGTATAAGCGTGCCGGGCATGTACTTACCGATCTTGTGCGACCCTTTTATCTCGAGAACGCAGTCCAGTATGCCTTCATCGATACCGACATAATTGATGAGTGTGCTCGCCCGTGAAGGAGCGCTTATTCCGTAGATCCTGCCGTCATTCTTCTTAATATCCAGAAGAAGCTTGTACAGCTCCAGCTTTGACATAACGACCCTGTCCCTGAACGCGACGAGATTCTTCTTGTCCAGGACGACGTCTTTCTCCTCCTGCAAGAGTGCTGCCACCGTATCGCGCACAGGGTATTTCCCTTTTCGAGCAGCATACACCCTGACGGAACCGCCATGTGTCGGAATGCGCTTCGCATGGATAACTTCAAGCCCATGCATCGACAGGAGACACTGCAAGCTATGGAGAGAATAGTATCTCAGGTGCTCATGATATATCGTATCATACTGCAGCGTCTCGATAAGCGGCAACAGATAATGTGACTCGGAGATGAATACACCGTCATCCTTCAGCAGAGAGAGGATGTGCTTTACGATCTCGTTTATGTTCTCGATATGAGCAAAGACGTTCGTCGCGGTGATGACCCTGGCGCGGCCATGATCAGCTATGACCTTCTTCACGACATCCCCGGTGAAATAATCGATAATCGTCGGGATGCCGCGCGCAATGGCGATCTTGCCGATATCCTCCGGTGTGACGCCAAGCACCCTGTGATCATCTTTGAAATTAATGAGTAGATTGCCGTCATTGGAGCCGATATCTACCACCAGATCATCTTTATTGAGGTCAATGACCGTCCTGCATTCCTTATACAGCTCCATAAAGTTGTCACGCAGTATCTTCGTGGTGCTCGACGTGTAAGGGTACTCCGGCGGAAAGAGTATCGACGCATCCACTATGAGGCCGAGCTGAACGAGGTGGCAGCGCGGACAATACAGAAGCTCGGCAGGATAGCCCGGTTCCTCACATGGCCTTGACCCGACAGGCCGCATCTTATTGACCGGCGGCAGATACCCGAGAAATAGCACGCTTTCAAGCTCCGCAAAATCGCAGATCTGACAACGTTCAACGACCACGCTCGTCCCCGTCTTAAAAGTCAGTCCGGTCTTTTTCATCATAGCTTGTTCTCCGCCGCTTTTTCAGGTTTCAAACGGATATTCCTGTCATACCATACGGCTGTCTTCTTCAATCCTTCGGCAAAGATCACCCTGGGGCCGTACCCGAGCTTTTTAAGCTTTGATATATCGGGACATCTTCTTAAAGCACCGCCTTCGGGAGCCTTGCCCGCCGATATCCTGATTTTTTTCCCGAAGAATTTTCCGACCTCAATAGCCGCCTTTTCGATCGATATCTCTTCAGGCGTTCCTATGTGATATATCCCGAGGTGTTCGCCTTTTTTCATGGCCAGCATGAGCCCCTCGATAAAATCATCGATAAAACAGAACGCGCGCGTCTGGTTTCCGGTCCCCTGGATAGGAAAATCGACGATGTCTCCGGCGGCGGCACACAATTCTTTCATCCTCACAATAAACTGCGGCAAGACATGTTCCCAGCCCATATCGGGTCCGTATACGTTGTGCGGCCGCGCTATTATAACCCTGTTAAAATACTTCTTGCCATAGTTTATCGCCATGAGCTCGCTTATTATCTTGCCTCCGCCGTATGAATAACGGGGGTTCAACGGATCCGGAACGGATAGAGGAGCCGTCTCATCCGTCGGCACAACGGGCGGCGTCTGATAAACTTCGGAGCTCGACATGAGTAAAAGCTCTTTGATACCTTCGGCAACGCATGCGTCTATGACATTGACCATACCCTTCACGCCTATATCGAGGACAAGATCAGGTTTTGTATAAAAAAACTCTGTCCCGTTCAGATAAGCCAGGTGACAGACGGAGTCAATGCCTTTGCAGGCGTCTCTTACCGCCTTCGCGTCCCTTATGTCCGCGTTCACCGATTCTATCGAATCGGCGATATCGGTCAGGCGCGAGGAATTGCCGCGCAGGTCATTATCGAGGACTCTTACCGCGGCTCCTTCTTTCACCAGGCGGCGGACAAGCGCGCTTCCTATAAACCCGTTACCGCCGGTCACCAGATATTTTTTCTTATTCGCCATATGTGCCTTAAGCTAACCTGCTATGTTCTGAGGAATTCTGACAATTGACTTACCGCCCTTATTCGAGCGCCGCAGATGGGTGACCCCCCAGAAGAACCACCTAAGATATTCCTTAAACCACGGCCCCAGTGAGAATGTCGATTTCCCACCGTAAAGCCGGTCAATCGAGACTATCGGCACCTCGCCGAACTTTGCGCCAGCCATCTGGGCTTTTATGGCCATCTCGAATACCACCGCCCATCCGACCGCCCCGGACTCCATGGAAAGCCTGTCAAAAAGTTCTTTTTTGAACATCTTTATTCCGGTTGTGCCGTCCGTGAACGACGCGCCGGATAGTATGCGGAAGAGGCTGTTCGCCGTTCTGGACAATATTCCCCCGACAAACGATCCGCCGAGCCTTCTACCGCCATACGCGTATCTGGTACAGCTCACCATATCGCACCCTTCCAGCATGAGCGCCATCATATCCTCTATCGCCAGGACCGGGCCAACCTCATCGACCGCAAACAGAAGAATATACTCGCCTCTTGATACCGCAATGCCGCTGGTTATGGCGTTGTTGACGCCTCTCCCCAGGGTATTGTGTACAAGCCTTGCCGCCGGGTAGTCACCCTGTATCGCGTTCACCGCGGGGATCGCGTCATCGTTCGCATCATCATATACTATCAGGACTTCATGAGGGACATCGATAACGGCTTTCAATATCTTAAGCATGATCCTGATATTAACGCCTTCATTTCGGACCGGCATTAAGATCGATAATTTCATCATTTATAGAACTTTCTTATGCTATCCGAGACACGATCGACATCAGTGCCAGACATCGTAAACGCGGAAGGAAGCCACATCGCCTTGGGCGCGAGCTTTGTGCTAACGGGAAATTTCACATCGGGCTGCCTGTACGGTATCTGCGTATGCAACGGAAACCAGAACCGGCGGCAACCGATATTACTCTCCTCGAGATAACTATCAAGCTCATCCCGCCGCGCAAAGAGCCCGTCGGTCCACTGCGGCACTTCACCGTTCTTAGTGTCAATATCAAACAGTGAGGCCTCGTCAAGGCCGTCAAGGTTCTTCCTGTAACGAGCATTTATCTTCTTCATCGCCCCGAGCCTTATCTTGAGATATTTCAATTGGCCCAGGCCCACCGCAGCCTGGAGGTCGGTAAATTTAAAATTATATCCTATAGAGTCATGCCTATCGTCGCCGCCGGTACCCCTCTTAGGCCGGCCCTGGTCTTTGAGTTCCCTGAGCCTTACGTTAATACGATCGTCATCAGTCACTACCATCCCTCCCTGGCCGGTCGTTATCGTCTTGTGTGGGGAGAATGAGAAGCAGCCCATAACGCCGAATGTGCCAAGAAATTTTCCTTTATATTTTGAAACAAATGCCTCTGCCGCATCTTCCACTACAGGGAGTCCGAGTTTTTTAGCGATCTTGAGTATCTCATCCAGTCGCCCTCCTCTGCCGCTTACATGGACCGGCATCACAGCTTTCGTCTTCTTCGTTGTGGCCCTTTTGAAAGCGTCGGGGTTCATATTCATGGTCGTCGGGTCTATATCGACGAGGACGGGTTGTGCCCCCGCCATATCGACAGCATTCGCGGTAGCGATAAACGTCATATCCGGGACGATCACCTCATCGCCGGTTCCTATCCCGAGCGCTTTCAGGGCAAGAAAGATCGCAGCGGTACCGCTTGTAGCGGCGACAGCGTGTTTAGCTCCCAGAAGCGCTGCTATCTTCTTCTCAAAAAGCGTCGTGAGTTTACCCTCGTTGGGGAAATGAGAGGTAAGCGCTTTTCCTATCAGCTTCTTCTCTTCAGGGCCTATCTGCGGCACCCACCAGCGTATTTTTTTTTCCATGATTACCTTGTCGGCGCCCCTCGCGTCTGTACCTCGAGTTCTTTCGCCTGCCTGAGAACATTCTTCTTATTCCTCTTTCCGATATATTTGACGGGTATCCCGGCGTAAACCGACCAGGATTTGAACTTAAAGCGGGTCGGCACGAAACTGAGAGCGCCCACAACGGTCCCATCAGGAATAGTATTGTCCGGCATAATAACCGCATTTGCTCCGACGGCGCACATATCGCCGATCGTCACGTCACCTGTTATGGGACGGTCTTTTACATTTTTAAAGCCTTCCGGCACGATCGCCACGATGTCATCGGTAAAATCGTTGCTTTTGCACCATATCTTCACGCCTGAAGAGAGGCTGCAATAATCGCCCAGCGTGAACTGCCTCTCCTTGCCTCCGGCTATGCTGCAACCCGACGCTATATGAGAGCATCTGCCGACCTTGACCCTGGTCGAAAAATATGAATAATCGTCTACTATGGAATATTGGCCTACCGAAAAGTGGCCCGGATGCCTTATCCTGCAATTCTTCGATATGATCGGCTTCAAGCCCTCCTCCCGCCTTTTGTGACGCCCCATAGGTCTACGACGACTTTATTTTTCGGAATACGAAGGCCTTTGTATCTGGAATGAGGCACGCCAATAACGATTATATCGCTCTTATCTATCAGCTTTTCCCAGGAGATAAACGTCGGATCCTTCGCATACTCATCCGAATAGAAGACCTTAGCGCCGTAAAACCGCAGTATCTTACCGAGCTTGTACGAAAGAGAATCCCTGGTATCATCGATATCCGCCTTGAAAGTCATCCCTAATATACCGACCGATTTTTTACTGATATCGTACTTTTTTCTTAAGTCCTCCACTATAAAACCGGGAAGGCCTTCATTGACCGCTATCGCCGCGTGGCCAAGGTGAAAATTGTTGCCATAAAAGGAGGCGAGCTGCATCGTATCCTTTAATAGGCACGGTCCTGCCGCGAAACCCGCGCCCGGCAAACTTGCCGCCCTGCCGTATTCCTCGACCATGGCTTTTCGCAAGCCGTCGTAATCGACTCCGTAATGATGCGCGATCATGTAGAACTGGTTCGTCGCCGCAAACTGTATATAGCGCCAGGCATTGGTGAAAAGCTTTATAAGCTCGGCCTCCTCCATCGAGACTTCAATGACTTTCGGTGCGATGCGCCTGAAGAGCCGCGCCGCCTCTCTAATGGCCTCCCTGCTTAAACCGGCCACTATCTGGGGCAGCGCGCATAACTCCCTCATCGCATAACCCTGAACGATCCTCTCAGGGCAGTACGCTATGCGCCATGGCCTGCCATCTCCGAGGATTTTCATCATCTGCCGGCACGTATGCGGGTATACGGTGCTCCTGACTATGATCGTCTGATCCGGGCGCAAATACTTTTTGAAATTGCCGAAGAACTCCAGAAATGAACGTATCTGAGGATTAGCGTATTCATCCATCGGCGTCCCTATCGCAATAATCACATGATGCGCCATCGACAGATCTTTAGCGTCTGTCGATACCGTTAGGACGCCGCTCTTGATTACATTCTTCAATATGGGTTCCGCGCCATACTCCAGAAACGGCATCTTCCCCCTTCTGACAAGAATAGCCTTTTCGGTATCTATGTCATAGAGGCAGACCTTCAGGCCTTTTTTGGCAAAGACCAGCCCG
Source organism: Candidatus Omnitrophota bacterium (assembly GCA_018823705.1). Lineage (GTDB taxonomy): Bacteria > Omnitrophota > Gorgyraeia > 2-01-FULL-45-10 > 2-01-FULL-45-10 > CAIMPC01. Next base: position 28,844 of record JAHJHP010000063.1, read on the forward strand.
AGCGGCAGGCCAACGTGGCCGAGCCCGCCTACTATCGCGACGTCAAATGCCCTATTATCTTTCTTTTCGGTCCTCATGACAGTATATTTCCTTTCGAAACGGCCAGTCCTTCCATATTATACCTTTACAGATGATAAATAAATATATTTTAATCTCCTCTGCGGGCGTAATACGCCTTAAGCCGTGTCCGGAAATGTCCCACGCCGCAGGCAAAGAAGATCATGAATACCGGAAGCAGGACCCCCCGGTATCGGGCGTTCAATACAAAGAAGAGCGCCACCCTTATTGACATATACGCCAAAAAAGAGAACAATAATACCGCCCCGAAACGAGTCTCTTTCTTGACTAGCGCCGCTATTATCCCTATGGCCACCAGGATATATCCGACGCATTGAACCCAAACGGAGAACCTGAAAAAATAGCCGCTTCCCGGGTTGACCACATATAACGGGTCGAAATTCCCGAAATTCGGGATGCAATACAACATGGTGAGCCGTTTAAGAGACCCGACCCCGATCAATTTCATTACCGTCACGGGATTATGCAACAGCGCTGAGACAGAGCGGCGAAGATCTCCAAACGGGTTAAATCCCATGTCACCCAGTATCTTGTTCTCATCAGAATGCGCGCCATCGGCAATGCCTATGCTGAAACTCGCTGTCGCCGCCGACTGCATCCTGGGTTTTTCACCATATATGGCGTAATTGAAAACATATTGCGCCGAGGCAAGGATTAAAAATCCCGCAAATAGCGCAGCCAGACAATTTACGATCTTTCTAATTCTCATCCTGTTCCGCATGAAGAAGTAAATTATCACTGCCAGGACGAACGGAAAAAGAAGCAGTTCCGGCGCTCTCGCATTATACGCAAGGCCGAATGCGCATCCTGTAAGAAGAGACCTTTTGATATCTATCTTTTCGGGATCCAGGCAATATACAGCGACTAAGAGCGCAAGAACAACAAGCGGTATATAGATCGCCTCCATCCCTATTACCGCAGACAAAAAAACAAGCGTCATGTCGACACACATGATCACGCTTGCCAGAACCGCTATGAAGCGTGACCTGAAAACCTTCCTGGCGATAAAATACGAAAAGACGGGAACTAGCGCCCCTATTGCGGATTGGATAAGCACCATCGCTTTAAAATTCTGCACTCCGAATATCTTATATATAAACGCCAAAAAATACCAATATGCGAAACCGCTTACCGCGAAAACATCTGTCTTCGGGATAATACCGCCGTTTGCCAATATCGACGCAAACTGGGTGTAGCACGGTCCGTCGTCGCTTGCCATTATGAATTTCTCCCCCGTAAGGCCTATCAGCCGCAATCCCCAGGCGCTCCGCAAAAAAAACGCAAGCGCAAAGAGCGATATTATGAGCAGCTTCTCGTTCTTCGTAATGCGCGCCCCCAGCGCCAGCGCCTGCCGCGCAAGGCCCGTTACAGTCTCAAACGAAAAAGCCATGCAAAATAACACAAACGCCGTCAGTGCATAGGCTCCGAGGCCATTCATGGCCAGTTCCGTGATAATGTACGCAAGGTAAACAAATACGGGAAGATGAAAAATAGTCCAGCGGGCCTCTTTTTTTGCGACGCATAGGCGGCCCAGCAGTCCACTGCCGATGGACAGTAGGGATATGAAAAATAGAAAATATACTTTCGCATACTCGCCGTAGATGAATCTGGCGCGGGCGAAAGGATTCGCTCCGCATATTCCGATCTTCATATCTACGAGGAGCAATAATAACGGCAGGATCACTGCCATCGCAATGGCGGGATACGCTATAGCCGAAACCTTCTGTTTCGTAACGCGGGAATAGGTAAGTATGAATAAAACTACCAATGCTATATACGGGACAGGAACGGTGAACGCAAATCCGCACCCGAAAATGTTCTTAATATACCAGCCCTTATCCGAAAATATAAAATACGCTATCGAGAGAAATGAATACAGGAGAACTATGAGTCCCCCGGCAGCGGTATCCGCTACTCTGTCTCTATGCGCCATGATATTGCTCCCTGTTCCATTTTATA
>JAHJHP010000064.1 GCA_018823705.1 Candidatus Omnitrophota bacterium
AATTTTGCTCGGAAAGTTCGCTCGCTCTTTTTGGCGTACAGGAATACCAGGGCCAAAAATCCGTGCCCGCCTGCCTGCCTGCAGATAGGTGGCGGGCCGGCAGGCAGGCTCGCGACTTTCGACGCCCCGCTCAACACCCTCCCCGCGAGGGACTGCTGACTCGGCCGAAAAATCTCTATAAGGGAGCGAGTGAAGGCGAAAATATCGTATGGGTGACGCACCTCATGGCTCCATGAAGCGGCGAGTTGAATTTTTTCGGCATAGTGTGTAGTATGCCCATAGGTGTGCAAGGCCCATATGGTTAATAGATTAGCTTTACGTCGAGCGAATATGAAAGTGCGTGAATCTGTACACATAATTCGCTCGACGTAAACCGAAGCGCACGGCGAAAATAATTCATCGCCGCGAATGAAGCCATGAGGTGCTGCAGCCTGCCTGCCTGCCCGCTTATCAGGAGACAGGCAGGCAGGGATCTGAAGGATATTTTCGCCGTAGTTATAACGACAAGATGTAAAGGATACAATAATAATGAATCTGTCTATCAAAATAGGGAAGATGAAACTGAAGAATCCGGTGATGGCGGCATCCGGCACATGGGGCGCCGAATCCGGAGAACTTTTCAATATCGATAGCTTCGGGGCGATCGTGCTTAAGACTATCACGCTCGAAGAGCGTTCCGGTAATCCGCCCCCGCGCGTATGCGAAACGGCGTCCGGGATGCTGAACGCGATAGGCCTGGAGAATAAAGGCGTCGAGGATTTTATCAGTAATAGATTGCCGAAACTGCGCTCGGTCAAGACGCATATCATAGCGAGCGTCGCGGGCGCCGGTAAGAATGAGTTCAAAGAGATCGCCCGGCGTCTCTCGGCCTGTGGAAGACTGTCCGCGCTCGAACTGAACCTCTCGTGCCCCAATATCAAGTACGGAGTAAGTGAGGGCCTGATCGCGCATAACGAGAAAGCGGTCTACGAAACCGTAAGCGCCGTAAGGCGCGCGACGAAACTCACGATAATAACAAAACTCTCGCCGAACGTTACGGATATCGGCGTCTTCGCAAAGGCGGCTGAGGCAGGAGGCTCCGACGCCATCGCTCTCACGAATACCTTTATAGGCATCGCGGTGGATGTCGACACCAGGAAGCCGATGCTCGGAAACGTAACAGGCGGATTAAGCGGGCCGGCGATCAAACCTCTTTCGCTAAGGGCCGTCTGGGAGGCGGGTAAGGCTGTCGATATACCGATCATCGGTATCGGTGGTATAATGGATTACAAAGATGCGGTGGAATTTATGCTCTGCGGCGCCATTGCGATCCAGGTCGGAACGGCCAATTTCGTTAACCCCGGGGCCCCGGCCGAAATTATCAGAGGCATCGAAGAATATTTGAAAAAGCACAGGATAAGCGGCGTCAATAAGCTGGCCGGCGCCTTAAAATTAGGATAAGATATGGATCCGAAAGAGAAGCTGATAATTGCCCTCGATGTAGATACCAAAGAGAAGGCGCTCTCGCTCGTCGATACGCTGAAGGGCGATGTGAAATACTTCAAAATCGGCCTTGAACTATTCGCATCGTGCGGGCCATCGATCATCCGGGATATAAGCCGGACCGGCTGCCAAATATTTTTGGATCTTAAGCTCCATGACATACCTAATACGGTATCAAAGGCAGCGATAAACGTAACCTCACCCGGGATATTCATGCTAAACGTCCATGCGCTGGGCGGATACGAGATGATGAAGAAGGCGGCTGACTCTGTCCGGCAGGAGGCCGATAGAACAAAGATCGCCCATCCGAAGATCATCGCTGTCACTATTCTCACGAGCATGGATGAAATGACCTTGAAGAAAGCGGGCATAAGTGATACTATGGACTCCGAGGTTCTGAGGCTGGCCGGTCTCGCTAAAGAGGCCGGGCTCGACGGTGTTGTGGCCTCGCCGCTTGAAGTCAAGCTGCTGAGAAAGACTTTCGGCAATACTTTTCTGATAGTGACTCCCGGAGTGCGGCCAAAATGGGCGGCGTCGGGTGATCAGAAGAGGATCGCGACGCCTGCGGAAGCGATCGCCTGCGGAGCGAGCTATATTGTGGTGGGACGACCCGTGACGGAGGCCGCGGACCGTAAAGAGGCCGTAAGGAAGATATTGGAAGAGATGAAGACGTGACCGAAAAAGAAGTGATCGGGCTATTTGAAAAGCATAACGCGCTCCTCGGCGGCCACTTCAAGCTTTCGAGCGGCAGACATAGCGAAAAGTATTTGCAGTGTGCCCTTGTGCTTCAACATCCGAAGATAGCTGAAAAGTTGGCGCTTGCGCTTGTTGCAAAGTTAGCCGACACCAAAATAGATCTTGTCGTAGGGCCGGCTCTCGGCGGGGTGACATTTGCGTATGAAGTAGCCAGGGCGCTTGGCGTGCGCGGCATTTTTACAGAGAGAGACGAAAACAGGATGGCCCTGCGCCGCGGGTTTTCAATAGCCTCGGGAGAGAATGTCCTTATTGTAGAAGACGTTGTTACGACGGGTTTATCGACAAAAGAGGTTATGGACGTTGTGAAGGCGCATGGCGGCCGGGTGGCGGCCATAGCGAGTATAATCGATAGAAGCGATGTGACGCCCGATTACGGGGTAAGGTTTGAGCCTCTCGCAAAGATAAAGATAGAGACTTATAAGCCGGAAGAATGTCCGCTCTGTAAGACGGGAAGCCCGGCGGTGAAACCAGGTTCCCGCAAATAGCCCTATTTTTCAGAGAAAAATACGACTATCTTAAATTTCAGGACCTGGAAATTTTTAAAAAATCGCTTTTCGTTATCTTGAGGCGATTTTCAGATAAAATTTTCAGAATAGGAGAATAGTATGGCAGAGGAATTGAAAGAGCTGATCGAAAAGATACAGCTTGAAGGCGTCAAGGCCGCCGAAGATAAGGCGCTCGTAATAGAGGCCGAGGCGCGCGCTCGTGCCGATAAGGCGGTGGAAAAAGGGGCCAAAGAGGCTGAGCGTATGATCTCGGAGGCGAAAGCGGAGATCAGGAGGCTGGAAGAAGGCGCGAAGAATTCCGTAAAGCAGGCCTCGCGGGACACGATGCTCTCCCTGAGGAAAGAGATCTACTCGGTGCTGGAACGGATCGTGGGAAGTCATGTTCATAAAGCCCTGAGCGCGGAGGAGCTCGCGAAGATATTGACAACCATGATCAAAGGTCACGGTGGTGAGGATAAGCAGAATATCATTGTCTCCCTGAAAAAGGATGACCTGGAGAAGGTCGAGAAGGCCGTCTTTGCCGAGCTGGGCCAGGAAGCTAAAAAAGGCATCAGGCTGAAGGTAGTAACCGACATTCATGGCGGCTTCCTGATAAGCTATGATAGCGGCAGGTCGTATTTTGATTTTAGCGATAAGGCGCTTGCCGAATATCTTTCTCTCCATCTGAAAGCCCGTCTTGGAGATATTGTAAAAGAAGCGGCGGCAAAATAGAAAGATAAACTCGCGCATGGCCAGCTACTACATTTACCTGATTTCAAGCCTTCCATCATTGCATTTTGGGTCTAAACCGCCGATATCTTTTGTCGGCTTCTTAAAGGCCTGCGAGGGCCTGGTATCGGATTGGGATATGGAGCTCATTCGCTCTATCGGGAATCTCGGGCTTGAGTCCGCAAAAGCGAAGAACACGACTCTTAAGAAGTGGCTGGGGTTTGAAACGATGCTGCGCAATGAGCTTGTGATGATACGCTCGGCGCGTAAGAAGATCGATCCGGCTAAATATCTGCGCGAAGGCCCCCTGCCCGAATCCGATTACGCCGCCCATATAGCGATAAACGCTTCCAGGAAACCTTCGTTACTCGACGCGGAAAGGGCGCTTGACCTGGATAGATGGCGCCAGCTGGACGAGCTTGCGATAGGCCATTACTTTGACATGGATACCCTGGTGATATATGCCTGCAAATTACTGATGCTGGAAAGATGGGATAAGATACAATCTGCGGAAAACAAAAAGATGTTAGAAGAGGCGCTGAACTGATGAAGAGAACCGGTAAGATCGTAGGCATAAGCGGTAATATGGTAAAGGTGGAGTGCCATTCGTTCATCATACAGAATGAAGTCGCGTATATTATTCACGGCGCCGAGCGCTTAAAAGCAGAAGTCATAAAAATAAGAGGTAATGTAGCCGAGACCCAGGTGTATGAAAATACGACCGGCCTTGTTATCGGCGAGACGGTCGAATTTACGGATGAACTGTTGTCGGTAGAGCTGGGGCCGGGGCTTCTCGGCCAGATATTCGACGGACTCCAAAACCCGCTGCCTCAACTCGCGGAGAAGTGCGGCTTCTTCTTAAAGCGCGGCGTATATATGGATGCGCTGTCGGACGACAAAGAATGGGCGTTTACCCCCATATTGAAGGAAGGCGCGAAGGTGCGCGCCGGCGATAGGCTCGGATTTGTCCCGGAAAAGACATTCAAACATTACATAATGGCGCCCTTTTCGCTTCAGGGTGACTGGGAGATCGCTTCCATGTCTCCGCACGGCAGATACGACCTTACAAAGCCTATAGCCCGCTTGAAGGCCGGAGATGGCGCGCATCGCGATATCTTTATGCGGCAGAACTGGCCGGTCAAGATCCCCATAGAGGCTTATGTCGAGAAATTGAAGCCTCATTCCACGCTTGTTACCAAAATGCGCCTCATAGACTCGTTATTCCCCGTAGCTGTGGGCGGAACATACTGTATCCCGGGCCCGTTCGGCGCCGGCAAGACCGTCCTGCAGCAGCTCACAAGCAGGCACGCCGAAGTGGATATAGTCATAATAGCCGCGTGCGGCGAGAGAGCGGGCGAGGTCGTCGAGACGCTAAAGACATTCCCCATGATAGTGGATCCGAGAACAGGGCGAGCCCTTATAGACAGAACGGTGATCATTTGCAATACGAGCTCAATGCCTGTAGCGGCGAGGGAGTCGAGCGTTTACACGGCCGTTACGATAGCCGAATACTACCGCCAGATGGGGCTGAACGTGCTCCTCCTGGCAGACTCGACTTCACGGTGGGCCCAGGCGATGAGGGAGATGTCCGGCCGCCTTGAGGAGATACCGGGCGAGGAAGCGTTCCCCGCGTACCTGGAATCACGCATAGCGTCTTTTTACGAACGGGCAGGGGTCGTCAAGTTGTACGACGGGTCATTAGGGTCGGTCACCATAGGAGGCACTATAAGTCCCGCCGGTGGAAACTTCGAAGAACCCGTGACTCAGGCGACGCTGAAGGTCGTCGGAGCGTTCCACGGCCTCTCGCGTGAAAGATCGGACGCCCGAAAATATCCGGCGATAGATCCGCTCACCAGCTGGTCGAAGTACGCGAGTTTTATTGATGAGAACAAGATGAAGGCCGCGCGTGAGACATTGCGTAAAAGCTATGATATAGCCCAGATGATGAAGGTCATCGGCGAGGAAGGCACATCGCTCGCCGACTATGTGGATTATCTCAAAGGCGAATTTTTCGACAGCGTATATCTACAGCAGAATGCCTTTGATAAAGTCGATGAAGCCACGACCAAAGAGAGACAGATCTACATACTGAACTTCATCCACCTGAATATATTAAAGCAGGAGTTCATTTTTCAGGACAAGGCCGCGGCGCTCAGGTTCTTCCAGCGCTTGAGGCAGTTATTCCGCGGATGGAATTCGACGCAAATGGGGACAAATGAATTCATGGCCATCGAAGAAGAGCTCAAAGTGGCCATAAGGGAGAGAGCGAAAGAACTTATCGGGAAGACACATGCATAAGATATATACGAACATAGCGCAGATAGCCGGTGATGTCATAACTGTCGAGGCTGACGGTGTCGGATATAACGAGATAGCCCGGATAGAGACCAGATACGGTGAGTCTCTTGCCCAGGTGATCAGGCTCGACGGAAAGAATGTCTCCCTTCAGATATTTGCGGGAAGCAGAGGAGTATCGACCGGAGACAGGGTCAAATTCATGGGCCATCCGATGAGGGTGCCGAGCGGAACTGACCTTCTGGGCAGGATATTCAACGGCAGCGGCGTGCCGCTGGATAAAGGCCCGGCCTTGTCGGAGAATATGATAGATATAGGCACACCGTCGGTGAACCCCGTAAAACGCATCGTACCGAATAAGATGGTTCGCACGGGGATCCCGATGATAGACCTGTTCAATTCGCTCGTCGAAAGCCAGAAGCTGCCCATATTCTCGATTGCGGGCGAGCCGTATAATGAACTCCTCGCGCGCATAGCGATACAGGCCGAGGTCGATATAATAATCCTGGGCGGGATGGGATTGAAGCACGACGACTATCTCTTCTTCAGAGATATCCTGGATGAGCAAGGCGCGCTCTCGCGGTCGATATTTTTTATTCACACCGCCGCGGATCCCACGGTGGAATGTCTCCTGGTTCCGGATATAAGCCTGGCGGTCGCTGAGGATTTTGCGCTTCAGGGAAAAAAAGTGCTGGTGCTCCTGACCGATATGACGAACTTCTGCGACGCGTTAAAGGAGATAGCTATAACGATGGAACAGATCCCGTCGAACAGGGGATATCCGGGAGACTTGTACAGCCAGCTCGCCTCACGCTATGAAAAGGCGGTCGATTTCGATACCGCGGGCTCGATAACGATCCTGGCCGTCACGACCATGCCGGGAGACGATGTCACCCACCCTGTCCCGGACAATACCGGATATATTACCGAAGGGCAGTTTTATCTGAAGAACGGAGTCATCGAGCCGTTCGGGTCCCTGAGCCGCTTGAAACAGCAGGTGAACGGCAAGACCCGTGACGACCATCGCGCGATAATGGACACGATGATCCAGCTCTTTGCCAGTTACCGCGAGGCGCTCGAGAAGAGATCGATGGGTTTCCAGATGAGCGCCTGGGATGAGAAGCTGCTCAAATATGGCCGTATCTTCGAAGACCAGATGATGTCTTTGAAAGTCAACATACCGCTCGAGAAGGCTCTGGACCGCGGCTGGGCTATACTTGCCGCGTGTTTTTCACCGGAAGAGACCGGAATAAAGAAGTCCCTCATCGAGAAATATTGGCCGAAATAATGCCAAAGATAAAACTTACCAAAGGCGAACTCAAAAAACAGCGCGATAGCCTGCGCCAGTATTACAGGTACCTTCCTACTCTCCAGCTCAAGAAGCAGCAGCTTCAGGCGGAGATACTTCGTCAGCGCTTGCGCATAGCGGAAAAGGAAGAGGTCGGACTCTCCGAAACCCGGGAAGCGTCCGCGTGGGCGGGCCTCTTGACTGACAGATCGATCGATATAAAAAATTACCTGAAACCTTACAGTATCAAAGCCTCAGCCAGAAATATCGCCGGGATCGATCTGCCGGTATTTGAGGATGCGGTATTCGCGCCCGCCAACTATGACCTATTCCTCACCCCTTTATGGATCGACACCGCGATAGAGGCCCTGAGGAAACTTATCGCCTTAAGAGAGGAGATCGGTATCCTCGAAAGAGGAAAGGCCATCCTTGAGCGCGAGCTCAAGGTAACCACGCAGCGCGTCAACCTTTTTGAAAAAGTGAAGATCCCCGAGGCGGAGGAAGCGATAAGGCGTATAAAGATATTCATCGGTGATCAGATGACCAATGCCGTAGGCAGGAGTAAGATCGCGAAGAAGAAGATAGAAGAAGCCGTCAGGGAAGAGGTGTGCTCGTGATAGTGCCGATGAAGAAGATCGCCATAATCGTGCAGTCGGAGGAGTCCGGGCGCGCGCTTCAACGCTTGCGGTCGCTGGGAGCCCTTCACCTGGAACACCAGAGCCCGCCGTCAGGTAAGAATATAGATTCCATCAAAGACGATATTGCTTCTTTGGACAAGGTGGTAAATATACTGTCATCACCCGAACTGGCCGGTAAGTCCGGGGTAAGGGGAGTGCGTTTTCTGAAAGATTGGCGTTTTACGGCGCAGCATATACTTGCTACAGTTGCAAGAGTTGATCACCTGACCGAATATTCGAGAAGCCTCATCGCGCAGGTGGCCGCGTGGGAGAATTGGGGGGATTTTGATCCCGGAGCGCTCCTTTCGTTGAGCGATAAAGGCGTCAATATCAAGCTATGCCGCATACCGGTGAAAGAACTGCCGGATATGAGCGAAAAAATTATCGTGAAGAAGATCATCGTATCGAAAGAGACAGCTTATTGCGCGCTTATCTCCCGGGAAAAGATAGCCCTCCCGTACAAAGACGAAGGCCTGCCGAAGATGAGCCTGACCGAGATGAGGGCGCGCCTTACGGAAAATGACGATATCACCAGGATGCTCAAAGAGACGCTCCGCAAGTACACGTGTTACCTTGACAGATATCTGGAGATAAGAAAGGCGTTCAGGAAGGAACTTGAGTTTCATGAAGCTCTCCGCGGAATGGGTGATGCCGGGCGGCTAGCGTATGTTGTCGGATACGCGCCGCGCGATAGGGTCGCCGCTCTCAAAGAGAGGGCAAAAAGCGAGCGATGGGGAATATCGATAACGGATCCATCGCCTGAGGATGAGGTCCCGACCCTTTTAAGAAATCCCGCGTGGATAGCTATGATAAATCCTGTTTTTAAACTGCTGAATATGGTCCCCGGCTACAAGGAGCTCGATATAAGTTTTTGGTTCCTGATATTCTTCTCGGTCTTCTTCGGAATGCTCATAGGGGATGCCGGCATAGGAATGATCTTCATAATACTTACGATATTCGCGCAAGCCAGGTTCGGGAAGGGGGGCAAAAACCGGTCGGTATATTATCTATTCTATGTATTAAGCCTCTGTGCTATCATATGGGGGTTATTGACAGGGACGATATTCGGGCAGGAGTGGTTGAACGCATGGTATAAGCCTTTAGTGCCGGCGTTGCGCGATAACAGGAATATACAGGCGCTCTGTTTTTTAATAGGCGGCGTTCATCTAAGCATCGCGCACATATGGAGGGCGGTGCGGAAAGCGCCGTCGGTGGCCTGTCTGGCAGATATCGGCTGGGTCCTTATACTGTGGGGCGGGTTTTTTCTTGCCATGATGCTTGTTTTGGGTGAGTCATTCCCTGCGTTCGGTTCATGGCTCTTCGGCGCGGGCGCGATACTGGTTATGCTATTTACAGCTCCCAGCAAGAACATTTTGAAAAGCATCGGAGCGGGAGCCGGGGCGCTCGCAGCCAATTTAGTTAATAGTTTTACGGATATCGTATCCTATATACGCCTGTTTGCCGTGGGGCTCGCGACCATAGCGGTCGCAGACGCTTTTAATAGTATGGCGATGGATGTCGGGTTCGGCAATTTATTCTCAGGGATCATCGCGGCGCTTATACTGGTCGTAGGCCAGGCTCTTAATGTAGTGTTGGGGCCTATGTCTGTGCTCGTTCACGGCGTGCGGTTGAATGTGCTTGAGTTTTCCAGCCACATGGATATAAAATGGAGCGGATTTAAGTATAATCCCTTAAAAGAAGAACAAGGATAAAAATAAGGAGCGACTATGGAAAGCAGCGTACTCGTACAATTTAATGATCTTGGTTTTTGCCCGGTCATCGCTTTTGCCGCGATGGGCTCTGCTTGGGGCGCAGGTGTGGCGGGCATGGCCGCGGTAGGCGCGTGGAAGAAAGCCTTTATGCAGAATAAAGCGGCGTCGTTTGTGATAATAGCGTTCGTAGGCGCGCCGCTTACGCAGACTATTTACGGAATGATAATAATGAATAAGATGGCGGAGTTCGCGATAAAAGGCCAGTATCTCTGGGGAATCGGCGTCTTTTGCGGCATAGCGATGGGCTTATCCGCTCTGTGGCAGGGTAAGGCGGGCGCGGTAGCAGCGGACGCGATAGGTGAGACGGGTAAAGGGTTCGGAAATTATCTCATAGTGCTGGGCGTTATCGAGACTGTCGCGCTCTTTGTCATGGCATTTACACTCGGTATCCTGGGCAAGCTCGCCGGCGTGCAGTAGGTGTCTTGGCGATTTTTAGGTTTACAGATCATTGACAAAACCTCTGACGTTATGTAGTATAGTACAATAATACAGAGGTTCGGTTGAAATCAATAGAACGCAAAAAAGCGCGATACCTTAGAAAGCAAGGTCGATCGCTTAGAGAAATCACACACAGCATACACTGTGCCAAATCATCAATATCGAAATGGATATGCGATATTCCGCTCTCAGTAAAGCAGATCTTACGTTTAAAATCTAATCAAGACAAGGGCCGCGCGAAAGCTGCTCAACACCCGAACGGCCCGAAGAAAAAGTGGGAAAAAATAAGAAATGATATTAGAAATACCGCCAAGCGAGATATTCCGAAATCCTATTCACATAAACTCTTAAAGAATGTAGGCGCAGCTCTGTATTGGGCCGAGGGATATAACGCGAGCAGAAATTCGATCATCTTTGCCAATACGGATCCGCGCATGATAAAATTAATGATGCTCTTTTTCAGGCAAGTATGTAAAGTCCCTGAGGAGAAATTCAGGGGGAAGGTTTTTATTCATCCGCATTTAAATATAAAAGCGGCAGAAAAATATTGGTCAGATGTAAGCAAGATATCGCTCAATCAATTTAACAAACCTCTTTTGGCCGTTAGTAGGTCAAGCCAAGGTAAGCGAGATACTTTACCTATAGGCACATTTAGCATACTTATAGGTGATGTGTATACGTGCTCAAGAATTAAAGGCTGGATAGATGGTTTAAGCGCTTGGTCACCAGTGGGCGGGTAGTTCAGTTGGTTAGAATGCCTCGTTTACACCGAGGAGGTCATAGGTTCGAGTCCTATCCCGCCTACCAATTACGATTTGGCCTTCGCCAAAAAGTGTAGTACTGCTTTTTGGCTTCGGCCGACAACAGTAAAGCAACATCGGGCTCGCGCCCAAATCATTTTAAGGAAAACCTAAATCGGTTTTCCTTAATCCAGATTTTGACGAAGCAAAATCTGGATAGAGCTACCGTACAAAATCCAAAATTTTCTTTGTAAAATTTTGGGTTAAGGATCCATTCCCTTATGTTGAAGCAACGGGAAAAGGACTCAAAGCTAGTATCGTTCGGCCTTCGGGCCACCACTTCCAAATATGAATCGATGGACAGTATATATCCTCAAATGCAGCGACGGTTCCCTCTATACGGGCATAACGACCGATCTCACAAAGCGAATTAATTGCCACAACGAAGGAAAGGCGTCCAAATACACCAGGGCGCGGCTACCGGTGAAATTGGCCTACAAAAGAATCGTTGGCGGCGAATCTGCCGCAAAAAAAGAAGAGGCCCGTATTAAGGGCCTCTCGAGAAAAGAAAAACTTATTATCGTGCAGGACGCCTGAACTTCGAGAATGACTGATTGTCGCCAGGCTTATGGTGAGGCGCCTGGCCATGTTTTTCGGAATGGCTTGGGCCATGGCTGTGCGAAGGACCGAATTCGCGTTTTGGGCCGTATTCGTGTCTCGGACCCGGACTATATGGTCGCTTTTCACCAAACCCACCGCTTTGACTACCATGACTACTCTGACTGCTTTGACCGCTATGACCGTGACCCGCGTTCTTATTGTACGAATGCTTAGGTTGGCTGCTCCTGAAATCACGGCTCTTTCCGTAACCGTGACTACCACCACCCGGCTTTTTACCGTGTCCGCCGCTATATCCACCCCGATTACCGTATCTGGGCCTATACCCCGATGAACCGTGTCCGGAACCCTGAATAAAAGTCTCCTTCGGAAGCTCGGGATGTTCCGTTACGGGAATAGCCGCTTTTATAAGCCGCTCTATATTTTTGACATCCGGGCCCTGATCCGGCGTAGCGAACGATATCGCGCGGCCTTTCAGTCCGGCCCTGGCGGTGCGTCCGATACGATGTACATAATTCTCCGACTCTTCCGGAAGATCAAAGTTGATAACGAGCTCTATGCCTGCCACGTCTATTCCACGGGCGGCAATATCTGTGGCTACGAGTATCCTGTAGCGCCCGTTCTTGAAGCCCTCGAGCGCTTCTTTGCGCTGGCCGAGCGTACGGTCCGAATGTATCTCGGCGGCCTTATGGCCCATATCCCTGATCATCCGCATCGTCTTCTTGGCCCCGATCCTTGTCCTGGTGAATAGAAGGACCGAACCCTGGTACTGAATGAGGATCTTCTCGAGAAGCCTTCGCTTGGATTCCTTTCTGACTATGAATAGCTCCTGCGTGACGCTTTCCACAGTGGTTCCTGAAGGAGCGACTTCTACGCTTATGGGCAGTTTCATATGCCGCGTGGCGATCTTCATGATATCGGCAGGTATCGTTGCAGAGAAGAGTAACGTCTGTCTTTCGCGCGGTATAGCTTTTATAATGCGTTCGATCGATGGCAGAAATCCCATGTCGAGCATGCGGTCGGCCTCATCGAGCACCAGTATATTGACATCGGCCATCATTATTGTGTTCCGCTCCATATGGTCGACCAGCCTTCCCGGAGTGGCTATGATCACCCGTGGGCCTTTCCTCAAAGCCTGTATCTGGAGGCCCATCGGCGCTCCCCCTATCAGGACGGCGGTCTTTATGCCGAATACCGGGGAGATCTTCCGGAATGTTTCATCTATCTGTATTGCCAGTTCACGGGTTGGCGCCAGGACCAGGCATCTTCCTCTGCCCTGCGCGAGCCTCTGGATAATGGGGATGGCGAACGCGAGCGTTTTGCCGGTCCCTGTCTGAGCAACGCCTATCATATCCTTGCCCTCGATAGCCTGGGGAATGGCTTTATGCTGAATCGGCGTAGGGACAGTGAATGATAATTTGGTCAATGCCTCCAGGATCTTCGGAGCTATGCCTAATCCGTAGAATGATCCGCCAGGTTGCTGGGGAGTTTGCTGTGGCTCTATGCTTGAAGCGTCAAAATGCCATGCCATATCGTTATTTTACCTCTTTTTTAGATGCTGTAAATAAAAAACCGCCAGGTTAGTAATCTTATTACCTCGCGGCTATAGATATCCAATCTCCATTACGGACAATATGATAGCACTTCGAACAGGCTTTGTCCAGGTATTTCTTAAAATAGTAGAAAGTTTACTTTTTTTACGGATTTTATGATATAATTTATCGAAAATCGGAAAGGTTATGCGAAAATTATGAAGATCTCCGAATTAGCGCGTCTTGTAGGCGGTATAGTTGAAGGTAACGGCGATATTGAAATAAAAGGGTTAGCCGGAATAGAATCGGCAAGTCCCGGTGAGCTTACGTTCGCAACGGACGAAGAGAACCTATCGCATGCCGAACGTTCAAAAGCTTCGTGTATTTTGACCAATAAGACCGTAAAGGCCTCCAAAAAACCTCTCATAAGAGTAGAAAACCCCAAACTTTCATTCCTTATCATATACAACACGCTCAATACTCCTAAGGTACGGGAAGCTTTCAGGCATCCTACGGCTGTGGTGGCAGAGTCCGCCCGGCTTGGAAAGAATGTCTGGATCGGGCCTCATGTGGTCATAGGGGATGGGGTGGAGATAGGGGATAACGTTATTATCGAGCCTAATTCCGTGGTTATGAAGAATTGCCGGATAGGCTCAACCTGCAGGATATACCCGAATGTTACCTTATATGCAAATACGGTGCTGGGGCGCAATGTCATACTACATAGCGGAGTGGTTATAGGAGCTGATGGATTTGGGTACGTTAGAGACAAAGATAAGATATATAAGTTTCCGCAGACCGGCAAGGCCATAGTAGGGGACGATGTCGAGATAGGCGCTAATACTACCATCGACAGAGGGTCTATGAACGATACCATGATAGGTTCCGGCGTCAAGATAGACAATCTATGCCAGATCGCGCATAACGTAAAGATAGGCAAAAATACGATAGTTGCCGGCCATAGCGGCATTTCCGGATCGACAGTTATAGGTGACAATAGCACTATTGCCGGAAAAGTCGGAATAGCCGATAATCTTACGATAGGATCGAACGTGATTGTGGGTGGGGGGAGTTCCGTCATCGGAGATATCAGGGACGGCGAAGTGGTCTGGGGCTTCCCTGCCAGGCCGATCCGAGAGATGAAGAGGCAGCTGGCCGTCTTATCGTGGATGGCGAAGCATTTTAAAGTCATTTCCAGGCTTCTGAAGCCTGAATAATAATCTTGCTATGGCAGGTTAATAATTATATAATATCGACGCTCAATTTTTCGCGGGGACGTAGTTCAGTTGGTTAGAACGTCAGATTGTCGATCTGAAGGTCGCGGGTTCGACCCCCGTCGTCCCCGCCAGTAATATCCCGCTTATTCTAAGAGCTGATTATATATACCCGTCTGACGACGGGGGGAGAACCCCAAAAAGAGGTTTTAGGAGAAAAAAGCATTTTTTCTCCTATCGGCGCGCTAGAACATCCCTGCGGAAGAAGGAAAAATATTAAAAAGGAAACATCAGGTTTCCTTTTTAAGGAGCGAAGGCGAGTAAGACATGCTGACTAGCTGGACCGGTGGTCGCAGCGAGTTGAAGCGACGTTCGACCCCCTCGTCCCCGCCATGGAGCGTTTATATGTGTAGCATCCATAATTAGAGACCGAAGTTTATCAGCTGCCCCATAAAGGCAGCTTTTTTGTCTTTGGAAGGCATAGCACAAAAACGGCACAATTAGTGAAAGGGCAGATTCCAATTGCTAACGCAACAGCTTGACGAACGCTTCATGCGGCGTTGAAAATTCTAAGACTTTTCGTGGCCGGTCATTTAACATGTTTTGTGCCCTATTAATCTGTTTGAGAGAAACTTTTGAGAAGTCTATGCCCTTTGGGAAGAACTGGCGAATGAGATCATTCGTGTTCTCGTTCGTACCGCGTTCCCAGGGCGAATGCGGATGCGCAAAGTAGACCTGCATCCGAGTGTTCTTTGTAAAGAGCTTATGCTCAGCCATCTCCTGGCCGTTATCATATGTTAAGGAGCGCTTTAAGCCTATGGGAAGATGTTTGAATTTTCGTCCGAACGCCATCCGGACAGATAAGGCATCTTTATCCTTGAGACGAACCAGGAAGGTCATGCGCGTGGTCCGTTCGACCAATGTGCCTAATGCCGTGGCGTTGTTATGACCCATTATGAGATCTCCTTCCCAGTGGCCTGGAACGATGCGATCAGCCACTTCTTTGGGGCTCTCTTCAATACTAATGAAGTCTTGAATAGCATGGGTTTTACGATGGACTTTACCGTACACCCGGCGGTATTTATGATGGCGGCGTAGTGATTTGAGTATAACTTTGCGTAATGAGCCGCGCGGCCAGACATACAGATATGAATAGATAGTTTCGTGGGAGATGCGCATCGTCATGTCTAGAGGATACAATGTTTTGAGGCGTTTGGCAATCTGTTCCGGCGACCAAAGCTCGTCCAATTGCTCGAATACGAATTTTCGCAGAGGCTGGTTTGTTTCGAGTTTGCGCTGTCTGCGGGGTATATGGGCTCTTCGGCATGCCTTTGGATGAGCCACCATAGCCCTATATTGGTGGCCGCCATAGGTATAATTATTACGACGGATCTCTCGCGAGACAGTGGCGGGGCTTCGTCGTAGCGTAGCCGCGATATCACGGCGACTGTGGCCTTGGGCTAACCCAAGGGAGATATCTTCACGCTCATTCATACTTAACCTTTTGTATTTTATCATACGCAACCCCTTTCTTCTGGTGTATTATACCAGAGTTAAGTGTTGCGTTAGTAACTTGAGCCCAAG
>JAHJHP010000065.1 GCA_018823705.1 Candidatus Omnitrophota bacterium
AGGCTGTCGCTCTCTCGCCTTTTTTCCTATGCGAGGCTGTGTCCCGTACCCTTGCGCGTAACACTAGTCGATCGTGATAAGCCCCACCCCGTACCGCCTCTTACACGAAAAAAGGCTCGAGAGCGCCACCCGGAAAGTCAGCAAGATATATTACATTATCCCAATGAGAAGATTTTTCGACATGCTTACAACATGTCGGCGCCATCCCACAAAGGGACTGTTAGAAAAGTCCAATCTGCCGTCATTGCGAGCGAAGCGAAGCCTGCTTGCCTACTGGCAGGCAGGCAATCTCTTTTTAGATTGCTTCGTCGGAAAACAGTTTTACACCATCCTCCTCGCAATGACAATGGAAGGCAAAAAGGCGTTTTTCAACAGCCTCACAAAGTGCCACCCAGCCAGGGTGTCCCCCTGTGGGATGGCACCAAACAGGTTTGCATTTTTGCGGTTTCACGGGTATACTTACAGAAAAAGGAGGCTACTATGGATAGTTCCACATTCATTGCCAGAATTTTTGGTTTGTACTATCTGATCATTGGGGTAGGTATCATATTTAACCGTAAGGCGTTTCAGCAGTTACTGGACGATTTTTGTAAAAGCGCGGCTTTAGTGTTTTTTGGCGGACTTTTTGCGCTTGTTGTTGGACTCGCAATCGTCCTGACCCATAATATATGGGTGGCTGACTGGACTGTGCTTATTACGATTTTAGGTTGGGGTGCATTACTTAAAGGCATATGGTTGATTGTCTTTCCAGGTACGGTATTTAAGTTTATGCAATCGTACCAGAAAAATAAAAACATGCTGATAATTCAGCCGATTATTGTGCTTATCCTTGGGGTTGTTATGACTTATTTTGGATTTTTTGCGGATTAGAGCATTTTACACGGTAATAAACAAAACTCCATTAACTTCTCAAATCAAAATGTATCAGAGAACCTATTGCGACAACGCCCATCGCCTATCGTTGGGCGTTGTCATTTTATGAAATCATTGCAATTCCTATTCATTTTTATCTATCCGGGTAGTATAATCTAAACAATGTGGCCGCGTCAAAAAGACTATACATAAAAACTCGAAAGGGATCGACGATATGATCGCATTATTCAGTTTATTGATAATAGTATCGCTTTCGGTCATCACCGTAAGGATAGGGGCCATTGCCCTTGAATTAACCGGACTATCTACCGAAATAGCTTCCTTCCAGGCGCAATCGGCGTTTTCAGGAGCAGGCTTTACGACTACCGAGTCCGAGACTATGGTCACTCATCCTGTTCGCAGGCGTATCATCAGGGCCCTGATCCTCACGGGAAGCGCCGGAGTAACCACTTCCATAGCTACATTGGTCATAACTTTTGTAGGGCAGACAGGCAAAGGCGTTATCATAAGGGGCCAATTGCTGCTGATAGGGCTTTTATGTATATTTCTCTTTGCGCGGTCAAGGCACCTCTATGACATCATGAAGATCGTAATCACAAAAGCCCTGGAAAAATGGACCACTTTGCGTGTTTATGATTATGAACAGCTGTTCGGATTAGGGCAGGGATACGCTATTGGAAAGATAGGTATACGCCAGGATAACCCCTGGTGCAATAAATCGATAAAGGACCTGAAATCGCACCTGGGAGACCTTCTCATACTTGCCGTTTATCGTAAGACCGGTGGAAAAACGCATTTTATCGGAGCGCCGCACGGAGATTTTATTCTTAATGTCGACGACGAGTTAATATGCTACGCTAAAGAGGATACGATTTCAAAAAAACTTTCCGCTATAAATAAATAGGTATTGCGCCCTCCCCTATCACCTTTTGATTACACTTGAAAATATTTTCATTTGTAGTTACAATGTAAATCAATGAAAACGTCGGCTTACGATACTCCAATCAAACCCCACCGGATGTTCTCGATAGATATTGTGCGTGGCCTGGCAATGGTTTTCATGACACTGGACCACACCCGCGATTATTTCTCCTCTATTCTCTATAGCCCGACTAACCTATCCTTAGCCAGCGCTGCAATGTTTTCAACGCGCTGGATAACCAATTTTTGCGCGCCGGCATTTATATTCCTCGCCGGCACAGCTTCGTTTCTCTATAAATCACGCGGCAGGACCAATAAAGAAGTTTCGATTTTTCTTTTTACGCGCGGCCTATGGATCGTTTTCCTGGAGTTTACGCTGGTGCAGTGGGGCTGGGCCTTCAGTTTCAGCTATAATAACGTCGAGTGCCAGGTCATGTGGGCCATAGGCTGGTCTATGGTGGCTTTAGCCTGCCTTATATTTTTACACAGGTACCTTATCATGGCGATAAGCATCCTTATGATAGCAGGACATAATCTCCTGGATGGCATAACCGCCAGCAGCTGGGGGCCTTTAGCGTGGCTTATAGAAATACTTCACGTTCCGGGTAGTTTTACAATATTTGACAAAGTAACCGTTCATATATTATATCCTCTTATTCCGTGGATAGGCGTAATGGCGCTTGGCTACGCAATGGGCCCCCTATTTCTCAGGGAAGCACGTGAACGGAAGGAAAAACTATTAAAGCTCGGTATCGGGCTGCTTTTAGCGTTTATCGTTATACGCGCCATTAACGTATATGGCGATCCTCAGGTATGGTCAATACAGAAAAACGCTTTATATACATTTCTCTCGTTCATAAACATTATGAAGTACCCGCCGTCTTTTCTGTTTTTATCGGTCAACTTCGGTATTCTATTCATACTTTTATCGCTCTTCGATAAGGATGATTCGTTCCCCGGCCGGGGGGCATTACTTGCTTTTGGCCGAACGCCTTTGTTTTATTATCTGATACATTTACCCGTTATTCATTTCATAGCGGTCATATGCGCCTATTTCAGGTACGGGAATGCCGCGTGGTTATTCAATAACGATCTGGTGTTTATGACTGTCACTAATGCGCCGAATACGCCTCAGGGATATGGCTACGGCCTGCCTGTCATATATCTCGTGTGGATACTCGTGGTGATCATATTGTATCCCGCGTGCCGCCTGTATGCCGATGTAAAAAAGAAACATCCGAACAATAAACTTTTAAGTTATATTTAAAAATACCTTACCAACCCGATTAACTTTAATAAATAGGTATTGTGTCCCCCGATTTCGATGAAAAAAATACTACTGGCACTATTGATAACCTTATATCTTTCCGCGAATACAGCTGCCGGCGCCGGCGGTTCCGGCCGGATCGAATCCGGCATCCTGCGCGCCTCCGATAATGTTCCCATAGCGTATGATCGCTTCGTAAACGGATCCGACACGGTAATCATCGTCTGCCCGGGCTTTTATAACAGCAAGGAAAACCGGTGGATGCGCAAGACTGTCGAGCTCCTCTGTCCTTCTTACGATGTGCTGATATTCGATTTCAGAGGGCACGGTAAGAGCGGCGGAAAGTACACGTGGTCGGCGAAGGAACCTCGAGACCTCGAAGCCGTCCTGGACTACGCAAAATCCTGCGGCTACAGAAAGATAGGCATAGTCGCGTTCTCTCTAGGAGCGGCGGTGGCGGTAAATGAGGCCTCAGTCAGAGATGACATCGACAGCATGGTGCTTATCAGCATCCCATCCAAAATAAACATGATAAATTTCCACTTTTGGGAACCGGAGATGTTCTCCGATCTGAAAGATAATATTGAATGCGGGTGGGAAGGCAAAGGAGCCAGGACAGGCAATATCTTCCTGCCCAAGGACGACCCTATCGATATCATAGGACGGATAAAAAAGACACCTATGCTCTTCATACACGGCGACCATGACTGGATCATAAAAGACCGGCATTCGAGAGTGCTCTATGGCGCGGCCAATGTCGAAAAGAGGCTCGAGATAATAAAAGGAGGATTGCACGCCGAACGCATGATCCAGTCCGACCCCGAAGGAATGAAGAGATTGATGCTCGATTGGTTTTTTGAGACACTGAAATGATCTTTTGTGCTACAATGGGGGTTATATGAGCCACAAAGCTTCTAATTTAAAAAAATGCGTTCTGCTCGCTGCGTCTATCCTATTCTTGTCCGGGTGCGCATCCCTCCCGATGCTGACCGCTAAAACTTATTTCGACAACCTGTATAAGCGCATCCCCTACAAAACTGACGGAAGCTACAGGGTGATAGACATCTTCTACGCTACGGACAGGGATGTCCTGGACGCGGACTCGCCATCACCGATGTTCGGAAAAAAAATCGCGAAGAACATGACGTACGGAGCGCTTAACGTCAAGATCAACCCGCGCGTAAGCATAGGAACGATGCTGCCTAAGAAATTGAAACGGCGTGGCGTGATAGGAGTGCAGGAAGTCAGCAAACTGGACGATGAGGCATTTATCAGGAAACTCTCGGAAGCGGTCGCGGCGAGCCCCCACAAATCGCTTATGCTGGTCGTCTTCGGATATAAAGATAATTTCGAGGCCACCGCCATCAAGGCGTCTTACTTTACATATCTCCTGGATATAAATACGCCTGTCCTGTTATTCGATTGGCCCGGCGATCAGTCTGTCAGCATCGGCGGATATTTAAAGGCCCGGAGTTACGCAAGGAGTTCCGGTCCCTACCTTGGAAAACTGATCGAGGATGTTATCGAAAAAGTGAAGCCGGAAAAGATCTGGATCAATGCGTCAAGCCTGGGATGCCAGGTGGTGTGCGATGCCTTCGAATATTTGTATAATGACCCCGACCATGCCGATGACGAAATGGAGATAGACCATGTCGTCTTTGCCGCGCCCGATGTCGGCCAGGAAGAGTTCGACGATCAGTTTAAAAAAGAGTTGTCGGTGCTTTCAAAGAAACTTACGACATACGTCTCTTCCAATGACGATGCCCTGCTCATGAGCGCTTTCATAACCGGCAAAGAAAGGCTCGGGCGTCAAAGATCTAAAGAGCATGACCAGATGGAAGAGGGTAAGGATATGCTTTACTTAAAATCGCTTTCGCCGGACAAGATAACCCTGATAGACGTGACTCCCATAAACAAGGCGTCTTACGGGCACGGCTATTACCTGGAAAGCCCTGAGTTTTATGATGACTTTTACATGCGGATACTTGATAAGGAACCGAACGTCAACCGCCGTCTATACCTTCTGAAGTATAAAGAGAATACCGATTACTGGGTCCTCCAGGGCGGGAACAGATAAGAAACGAGATTGAAATGACGGTGAGATGAAGATTGCTTCGGGCCTTCGGCCCTCGCAATGACGATGTTTCTGTCATTGCGACACAGTCTCAATGACGAAACGCTTTTGATGGCTAATCCGTTATAACCTCTTAGCCTATCTCGGACGAGTAGGCCGTCACTTTATTCTTACCGTTCTTCTTCGAATAGTAAAGCGCCTTATCGGCTTTCTCGATCAGCTCACCCTTATTACTTTCATTGGAATATTCCGCCACTCCCACGCTTATCGTAGTCGTATAGATGATATTGCCGATCCTGAACTTCCTGTCCTCCACGGCAACCCTTATCTTCTCCGCAAGATGCGCGGCATCAGATATCTTCGCGCCGCTGAGCATTATTATGAACTCTTCTCCGCCGTACCTTCCCACTACATCCAGGGCCCTGCATTTTGACTGTATAATGTTAGCGACATCCTGCAGTATGAGGTCTCCGGCCTGATGGCCGTACGTATCGTTGGCGTGCTTAAAGTTATCTATATCGGCCATTATTACCGAAAGGGCCCGGAATTTCAGGGTGGAAGCGTTATTGAACTCAGCCTCGAAGAGAAGATTAAAGTGCCTTATATTATAAAGCTGGGTCAGGCCGTCCCGTGTCGCCTGTTTAAACAGATGCACCCGCTCTATAGACTGCAGTATCTGGGTGTACGATGCAGTCATGATATACGATAAGCCTATAGCCAGGATCGGATAAAACATAACCACCACTATATTGAATATTCCGAACAGGAGTGCCGAAAAAACGGCGTATGCCGTTATCGATACCACCGTTATCATGATACCGCTTAACAGGCGATGGTCGCAGAGCACGAGAGTCGCCGAGATCGAAAATACTATCAGTATCAGCAAATTAACCCAATCCGGCACTTCCTTTATGAAATCGTTATTCAATACGCTCGATACGATCATCGCGTTCGTACCGACAGCCGGATAAGCGCTCTCTATGGGAATGGGCTTTATGTCTATGAGGCCCGCGGCGGTAAGGCCTATGACGCATATTTTATCTCTGAATACGTTCAGGTCTATAAACGGTTTCACGCCCTCTGTTATCGACGTGTAGCTTTTGATGACATCGACGTAGGAATAGTGTTTGAAGTCCCTGCCCCATTTGCCGATCCAATTGATTATCAGTTGATTATTGTTATCCAGCGGCACATCCTCAATTATCCCGTCGGAACGCTTCAGCGATATACTGTGCTTTACCGGGTCGAATGATATATCTTCGTCTTTAACGCCGAGAAGATCCGCCCCTATCTTGATGCCCAGCTGATAAGTCGTATTATCCTTAAACTTTATTACAGGCGGCACTCTCCTCAATATCCCGTCCGCATCCGGCACAGCGTTTATGTGGCCTGAACCTTTTAAAACAGCTTTGAATCTCTCGAGCGGCTCATGGATTGCGGTAACACCGTACCCTTCGTGGAGCGTTAGCCTATTGCCTATTTCAATATCATACACGGACGGCATATAAACGACCCCGGCCTGCCTTATAGCCTCTGCCAGGGCCGAGTCATCTATCTCATCCTGCGGTTCGGAGAATATCACATCGAAGGCTATTGCTTTAGGCTTGTAGGGGGAAAGGATCTTTATAAGCGCGGCATGCCATTTTCTGGGCCAGGGCCAGCGGCCTATCACATTGATACTGTCCTCGGCCATGTCGATAAAAACTATATCCGCATGTCCGGGCCGATTATGCCTCACGTTAAAACGGTAGTCAAGGGTGAGGAGTTCGAACCTGTTGAAAATGTTCGCCTGGTATACTATTAATATAACCGCCGTCACCACAAGAGCCAGAATCCAGACAACGCCCTTCTTGTGCTTTAGGATGTTCTGATATATAACATTATATACATTTCTCAGTATCTCTGTGCGCATGTTTTGTGTTATAAGGATACCTAACCTGGTGATGTTTGTCAAGATTTGGTATAATAGGGTTCATATGGTAATCACCGATATGACTATAGATTGGAAATGGGTGGAGAAAACTCTCTTAGAGAAAGAGAGAATAACGCCCTCCGCGGCGAATGCGATATCGAAGAGCGCCCGCAAATCGGTCGATATGGCTAAGGATCTGGCCAGGCCCAAAGCGGTCTTATTAAAAAAGGCTCTGCGCTCTTTCGATAATGGCTGCATGCAGCTGGCCGGCGGCATAGAATTTTCCGGAAGGACTCTCTCCTCATGCATGAACGGCGCGGATCATGTATACGTCTTCCTTGTAACGATAGGCCCATCTGTTGAAGCTGAGGCTTCGAGCCTTATGAGAAGCGGCGAGAGCCTGGCGGGCTATCTTCTTGACAGAGCAGGATCTTTTGCCGTCGAATCGCTGGCCGATACTTTGGGGAGCCGCATATTGAAAGAAGATGGGCGGAAAGGAAAGAGCGCGTCTATGCCATTCAGCCCGGGTTACTGCGATTGGCCTATAGAAGAGCAGATAAAGCTGGATAAGATATTGGGCTTTTCCAGGATCGGTGTGCGCCTCACCGAAAGCTGTATGATGGCCCCGCGAAAGTCTATTTCGGGATTGATAGCGATCGGACCGGCGAAGTTATATTCCAAAGCAAGGCCCAGGTGCGGAATATGTACCATGAAGAACTGCGGCTATCGCAGAGCTTAAGAGGGTTTCAACTCGGGCGTTTTTACCTGCGGAGTAAGCGATTCTTTCCTGAGAAGGTCTTCCCAGTTCTTGTCAGTAGCGGCTTGTATATCATCAAGTAGCGGTTTATTCTCCGGCTTCAACAGGTGCCTGAAGCGTCCCTGCAACTTTATCCACTCGACGACAGGTTTCTTCTCTTTGGGCTTAGTGACTTTATACTGGCCGTTCAGGACCTCATAGAGCGGCCAAACACAGGTCTCAACCGATAATCTGCCTATCTCGCACGTCATCTCCGGATCGTAAGCCCAGCCGAGCCTGCATGGCTGAAATACGTTTATAAATTTTGGGCCTTCTATCGCAAGGGCCTTCTCGACCTTGGAAGTCAGGTCGCGCCAGTTGCCGACTACGGACTGGGCGACATACGGTATCCTATGCGCCGCCATGATCTCGGTCAGGTCTTTTCTGAACTGTTCTTTTCCCTTCTTGATCTTACCCACAGGAGCCGTTGTGGTATCCGCGCCTTTCGGAGTGGCGCCGGAACGTTGAACTCCGGTGTTCATATAAGCTTCATTATTATAACAGACGTAGAGTATATTATGGCCTCTCTCCATAGCTCCTGAAAGCGACTGTAAACCTATATCATAAGTACCGCCATCGCCGCCAAACGCTATAAAGTTGACCTTCTTATCATATTTACCCTGGCGCACCCATGACTTATGGAGAGCCTCGACTCCGCTTATCGATGCCGCCGCGTTCTCGAAGGCGCTATGGACAAACGGAATGTTCCACGCGGTATACGGAAATATTGTAGATACTACTTCCAGGCAGCCGGTCGCGTTGGCGACAACGGTATTGGGGCCCGCCGCCATAAGAACCTGACGCGCTACTATCGCCGCGCCGCATCCTGCGCACCCGCGATGTCCGCCCGTGAATAGCGCTTTCTGCTTCGATAAATCTTTCAGGTTAGCCATATTATTCCCTTACGCCTAAATACGATACCTTCGGCTTCGCTTTGCCTTTCGAGGCTTCGCTAAGATCGTTATAAACAAGCTCTATATCTTCGAGTTTTATCTCGCGTCCGCCGAGGCCGTATATGTAGCTAAGCACCGTCCTGCAGCTTCCGGCCGGAGCATCATACAACGCCGCCTTTATCTCGAGGGCAAGCGGGCCTTCCTGGGCATTCATCGAATCGGACCTATCCATAACGGCGATGGCTTTCATGCCCTTCAGGCTCTCGGCCAGTTCTTCTTTCGGAAACGGCCTGAAAATCCTGGGCTTTACGAGTCCCGCTTTTACACCCTTACTTCTCAAGCCGTCCACTACAACTTTTGCGGTGCCGGCTGTGGAGCCCATCGCGACTATAACTATCTCGGCGCCGTCCATCTTATACTTCTCGAACAGCCCGTATTCCCGGCCAAACTTCGCGCCGAACTCCCCGGCCACATCCAGTATTATCTGTTTGGAGTCCTTTATAGCCTCGATCTGCTGCCTCTTATGCTCAAAATAGTAGTCTGTAAGGTCGAGCGCCCCTACAGTAATCGGTTTCTCAAAATTCAAAAGGTAATATTCCGGCTTATACTCTCCCACAAAGGCCTTGGCATCGGCATCGGAGAGTATCTCCAGGCGCTCCATACCGTGGCTGATGATGAATCCATCGGTCGTAACCATTACCGGGAGCTTGGCCTTCTCCGCTATCCTGATGGCCTGCAGCATATTATCGTAAGCTTCCTGGCAGTTTTCCGAAAATATCTGTATCCAACCCGACTCCTTTACCATCATCGTGTCGGAATGGTCACAATGTATGTTTATGGGGCTCGAAAGAGCCCTATTCACATCGGCCATGACTATAGGAAGCCTTAATCCGGCCGCTATATAAAGCATCTCCGCCATAAGCGCCAGGCCCTGGCTCGAAGTGCCCGTCATCGTCCTGCCGCCGGCGGCCGCGGAACCTATACAAGCAGACATAGCCGAATGCTCGCTCTCGACCGGCACAAACTCCGTCTTAACCAGGCCGTCAGCCACGTAACCGGCGAATATCTGTACGACTTCGGTGGCGGGCGTTATCGGATATGCCGCGACAACGTCAGGATTTATCTGGCGCATCGCCTCGGCCATCGCCTCATTACCGGTCCTCGCTACTATATTTGTTTTATCCATCGTATTCTCTTTTAAGGTTGCTTCGGGCCTTCGGCCTTCGCAATGACGGTGTTTTTGGCTTTAGCCTCTTTTTCGGAGATCATCCTTATGGCCTTGCCCTTTACGGGGCACTCGTGATAGCAGATGCCGCAGCCTTTACAATGATCGTAATCATAGCCTATGACCTTGCCATCCTGCACGATTATAGCGGAATCCGGACAGTATACCCAGCATGTAAGACAATGTATGCATTTATCTTTAAGAAAAATGGGCCTCTTAGATCTCCAGTCTCCGGTCTTAAATCCGGAGGCGGTACCGCCGCCTATTATGAGATCCCCCTCAGGAAGCTCTTTCCAGCCCGGTTTTTTTTCTCTCTTCTGAATCGACATTTATATCCTGACCTCGTTATACGCGCGTTCTATAGCCTTTAAATTCCCCGCTATGACTTCCGGCTTCGTCTTAAACTTCTTCTCCAGCTTCTTCTTCATATCCTCCATCATCTCTTTAAAATCCAAAATACCCGTAGCCTTTATAAGCGCGCCGAGCATAGGGGTGTTTGGGATATCCCTTCCGATGGTCTCTATGGAGATATTGGAAGCGTCGACCGTACAGATTTTTATTCCGGCTCCAATGCCGAAGATCACCTTGACTTCGGCGGGGGATTTTTCAATATTTACAAGCAGAGTCCCATTCGCGGGCATGCCTTCCGTGACATCGACGCTATCCATAAGCGTGGGATCGAGCACTATCACAATATCGGGATCGGTGACGCCGGAATGAAGTTTTATGGGGCTGGGCGAGATCCTGTTGAAAGAAGCTACAGGCGCTCCCATCCTCTCCGGACCGTACTCGGGAAAAGCCTGTATATACTTACCGGACGCAAGAGCCGCATCGGCAAGCAAGAGGGCGGCCGTCTTTGCCCCCTGGCCGCCCCTGCCATGCCAGCGAATTTCTATCATATCTCTCATTATCTTCTTGCCGTTATGCTATTTAACCAACGCCTCTTTTTTGGCAAGATAGTACACCATAAAAGATGCCGTCGCAACTATACCAAGATAGCTGTTAACAACGCTCGATACTACGAGCATTAACATCCGCGCAGCGCCCGCCGGAAGCAGCGCCGATACCAGGCCGATCACTAATCCGACAAGGAATCCTACTCCCAGAGCGATCAAAACCAGCAATATGACCAAAGCGAGCAGAGTAAAGACCTTTACAAACGGCCTTCTGCCTACGGCTATACCCTTCTTTAACGCATCTATCGCCCCTAAGTCGTCACAGACTACGGCATACGGCGAAAGGATGAACGGAATAAAGAAATAGAGAGCCGCTACAAGGACTACAGCTATTACCGCAGCTACCACGATCGCGGTTATTACGGCATTATTTAACGGCGCCGTAATGGCAATAAGGAGCCCGGATACCAGGGCCACGATCACCGTAAACAACAATATTATGACTCCAAGGGTCAAAAGACGGACGAAATACTTGGTTCCATACCCGAGCATTACGCCCAATTTCATCTTGCCTTCCTTTATAACATCTCTTACGAGGCCCAAAGACCCCCCTTGAACGAATATGCTGAGGATGATAAAGACTAAACTGATGAATAAGAGAGGCATGGCCGCTTGAGGTAGGGCAGGCGCGCCGGGTGCCGGCGTAAACGGCATAGTCGCCAGATTACCCGCAAGATTAAATACGAACAATACCGCTATCAGGCTCATGCTTTTGGCCGCAACGCCAAAACCCTTCCTAATTGCCTCTATAACGCCCATATTAAGCCTCCTTTACCTTCATTTTGCTTGAGAACGCTGCCTGCGAACCGGTCAAACGACCTTTATAGATACTGTAAGACTATATCAAAGAAACTTTCGCAAGTCAAACGGTATTTACGCGCGGTCATGTAAAATATTTCACACGCGGATCTCGCGGCGGCCCTCAAATGCCTTTATTATCGTCGCCTGGTCCGCGTATTGCAGGTCGCCTCCGACCGGGATACCGTAAGCCACCCTTGTTAGTACGGCCCCTGAGCTCTTCAGAGCTCTTACCAGGTACAGAGAAGTCGCTTCGCCCTCTGTATTAAAATCAGTGGCTATTATTATCTCTTTGAACTTCTCTCTCTTCACCCTGTCGAGAAGCTCTTTTATCTTAAGGTCGGATGGGCCTATGCCATCGAGCGGTGAGAGCGAACCGAGCAGCACGTGATATATTCCGTTAAAATCCCCGGCACGCTCTATGGTGATTATGTCATTCGGCTCTTCCACTATACATAAAAGCGACCTGTTTCGCGAAGGGCTCTTACATATCTCGCATGTCTCCTCATCGCTCAGGTTGTTGCAGGTATTACAGAATCTTACCGAATCCTTGACCTTTAATATGGCTCCGGATAACGCGGCGGCGGCCTCTTTGGAAGACCTTAATATGTAAAACGCCAGGCGCTGGGCGCTCTTAGGTCCGATGCCGGGCATCCTTGAGAGCTCTTCGATGAGAGAGCGCATCGAAACGGGAAATCCGCTCATCAGGCCGGCCCTCCACTGCCGGAGCCGGAGAGCTTACCTCCGAACATCTCAAGCGCTTTCTTCACTATCGGATCGGCATCTGCGATCGCAGTTTCGTCTGTCGCTCCGGAGCCCTCATCCATTCTATCCGGATTCTGCGCGTCCGGGCTTCCGGAACGGTCTTTTGCTGTGACCGATCCTGTCACGACAAGGACGACCCTAAGTTCCAGGCCCAGCATATCTCTGATAGCGCCCTCGATAGTTCTTCTGTTGTCGGCGGTCTCCAGGACTTCCTTGTGAAATTGGAATTCCCTGGCAAACCCTATCGTGAGAAGATCATCTTCGAGAGTCACGGGGTCTCCTTCCTGGAGATATGACGCGATCGAGATCTTTTTGGCCTTTATATAGCTTATCACCTTAGTCCAGGAACTCAATATTTCATCGATATTACAGGATCTGCGCGAAGAGCCCTGATCCTCAACCTTGGGCTCGGATAGACCGGACGCAGGAGCTTTCTTCACGACCGGCGCAGGCGCTGTATCCTCCAGAGCCTCCATCCTCTTTATTATATCGGAGATCGGCACTACTCCTGTATCCAGGGTGAGCTTGATCATCGCCGCCTCAAAGGGTACCTTCGCCATATCGGTCTTGCGCATAAAGTCTATCGTGTTCGATAGTGTATATATTATGTAGAGTATCTGCTCTATCGTAAACTTCGCGGATTCCAGGCGGTAACGCTCTACCTTATCGCTCAGGGCGTCGATCAGCCGCCCCGGCTCTTTCGTCACCTTAGTTATCGATATGTTACGAAAGTGTTCTATCATGCCCGTCACGGCCTGCATGACATCTTTACCGTTATTCACAAGCTCATCGATTATCTTCAGCGCCTCTTTCGGGTCCTTGCTGCAGATCGCGCCGGACAATCCGAACAGCACCTCATCATCGACTATCCCCAGTATCTTCGTCACATCATCCGCTCTTACGCTGCCCCTTGTGAACGATGATATCTGGTCCAATATGACCTGGGCATCACGCATACTGCCATCGCCGTATTTAGCTATAAGGCTCAGCGCTTCATCATCTACTGTGAGCTTCTCCTCTTTCGCTATGTTTCTCAGGTTATCCAGGATCTCTCCGGGGGAGATACGCCTGAAGTCAAACCTCTGGCACCTGGAAAGTATGGTAGGGGGCACCTTATGCGCATGGGTCGTTGCGAATATGAACTTCACGTGCGGCGGAGGCTCTTCAAGCGTCTTCAGGAGCGCGTTAAAAGCCTCGTTTGAGAGCATATGGACTTCGTCTATGATGTAGATCTTGAAAGCGCCTTTTGACGGCGCGAACTTCGCGTTCTCCCTGAGACTGCGCATCTCGTCGATACCCCTG
This sequence comes from Candidatus Omnitrophota bacterium, assembly GCA_018823705.1. Classification (GTDB taxonomy): domain Bacteria; phylum Omnitrophota; class Gorgyraeia; order 2-01-FULL-45-10; family 2-01-FULL-45-10; genus CAIMPC01. The sequence continues at coordinate 13,783 of JAHJHP010000065.1, forward strand.
TTTGAAGCTCCGTCTATCTCGAGAATGTCGAGGCTTGAACCGGACGTTATTTCCCGGCATGACGCGCATTTATCGCATGGCTTTGAGGTAGGGCCCTTTTCGCAATTCAGGGCTTTTGCCAGTATCCTGGCGGTAGTGGTTTTTCCCACTCCCCGGGGTCCTGCAAAGAGATAGGCGTGAGCGACCCTGGACTGGTCTATCGCGTTCTTTAGTGTAGTCGTTATGTGGGATTGGCCTGTTATCTCGTCGAAATTCTTAGGCCTGTACTTGCGAGCAAAGACTATATATGCCATAGCATGGTATAAAATATCACACCGCGGGCCTTAAATCAATCGAAATCAAACCGGAGGAGGCGATGCATTATTCTTCAGACCTTACAAGAAGCTCTGAAGCGCTATTTATGCCCGAGGCTATTTCAGGTATGATGCCGATCTTCCTGTATATGGGGTGAATGAGTTTCCTGATCACGGAGAGCTTGCCCGCAAATATTATCGTCGCCGCTATGCATATCGCCCCTCCTATTATCAGCGTACCGGTTACGCCAATCCTGCCCGCGATGACGCCGGCGGCCAGGCTACCTATCGGGGCCATTCCCATGAATGACATAGTGTAGAAGCTCATCACTCGTCCGCGCTTGTCATCCTCGGAAATAGTCTGGAGGATAGTATTGCACGCGGCCATATTCACCATCATGCCGAAGCCGCTCACGGAAAGCACAGCCATGGATATCCAGAGCGTGCGGGATAACGAAAATAAGATAATCCCTACCGCGAATACCGACGCGGAAACAGGGATCAGCCTGCCGAGCCCCACGATGCTTTTCCTGGAGGCCAGATATATCGTCGCCGCGGCCGCGCCGATACCTACGGAGGACATAAGAAAACCCAGCGTCTCCGGGCCGCCCTTCAGAATATCTCTGGCAAATACCGGCATTAGCACAACAGAAGCCATCCCCATAGCGCTTATTACACTGAGAAGCAATAATATAAGCCTTATCGGCGCGAAACCGAATGTATATTTAAATCCTTCTTTCAATTCCTCCAGCACAGCTATGCGCCTCGGTTTGGGATTTTTCGGCACTATGCGCATCATGAATAACGACCATAACACCGCCAGATAACTTATGCCGTTTACAAGAAAACATACACCTTCTCCGAAGAGAGCTATGACCAGACCCGCTATGGAAGGCCCGATAAGCCGGGCCGCGTTGAACATCAGGGAATTAAGGGCTATCGCATTGCCGAAATTCTCTTTCTTTTCGACCATCTCCACGAGAAAAGACTGCCTGGCCGGTATATCGAATGAATTTATGCATCCCAGGACGATCCCCAGCGCGATTATATGCCAGATCTGTATATGGCCTGTTAACGTGAGAGCTCCCAGTATAATAGCCTGCGCCGCGGATAACGCCTGCGTGATAATGAGCAGTTTACGGCGATTGAACCTGTCGGCCACGACACCACCCAAAGGGCTCAGTATGAAAATGGGTATCTGGTTTGAAAACGCCACCACACCCAAAAGCAGCGCGGACCCTGTAAGCCTGTAGACGAGCCAGCCCATCGCAACCTGCTGCATCCATGTGCCGACAAGCGACACATTCTGCCCCATAAAGAAAATCCGAAAATTGCGGTAACGCAATGTCCGGAATATATTTTTTAATATCATATTTTTCCCGATCAATTCACCTCTACACCGGCTTGCCGGGGCTTAGCGCCGCGAGGGGTCTAGTCCTGCCTGTAACCGCCGACGGCGCCTTTAAGCTGTCCGCTCCTATCGTAGTAAAGCACTCTTTCTCCCATCATGGGCTGGGCGTCAAACTGCTCATACGGATCGAAGTCCCGGTCTCCCACCATCTGCCTCATCACCAGCCTGCCGGAATCATTATATATCTTCCGGGCTACCAGCTTGCCGTCCTCGCCGTAGAAACTCTCCACCGTGGGTTTTCTGTCTTTATAACGGGCCCTCATGGCCGCCCATCCGTCTACATTGGCCTGCATCTTTCCGTCGGAGTTGTAATGGACCTTCTCCACCATATTGCCTTCAAGGTCATACTTCTCGTCCTGTTGAGGAGTGACTCCGTCCTTCCAGTAAAAAATCTTCTGTCTGAGGCGTCCGTCGCTGTCATAACGCCTGCACGCCCTTGCGGTCCTGACGCCCTCCCAGTAATCGAATTCATCATATCCTACGCTCACTGAGCCCGCGTTACCGGCAAATATCGCGTGCGCGAAAAAGAGGCAACAGGCCAGCTTTAGAAGCAGCGCCCTGTCATTGCGAGGGAGTCCCGAAGGGACGACCGAAGCAATCTCCTTAAGCGGAGGCTTCGCACTTTCGTTTTTAGATTGCCTGCCTGACTGCCGGTAGACAGGCAGCAGGCAGGCAGGCTTCGTCAGAAAATAGTTCAACAATATCCTCCTCGCAATGACGGTGTTTTTGCTATTGAAACATGGCGTTCGCTATACCGCCCATCACATCCGCCAGATCCGCCTTAGTCTTGAATTCGGGTTTTTCAACCGTGCCGGTAACCGTTATAACGGTATTACCGCTTATCGCCATGGCTATAGCTCCCCTGGCGCCGTAACCCACCGCCTCTTCCTTGACTTCAGGCCTCAGCATCGCATTAACGGCTTTGTCGAACCCTATGGTCCCGGAACCATAGAGATCCAGAAGTTCGCTCTTAAGCATAAAATTATTGATTATAAACCCTTTTTGCGCAAGTTTAATGTCACACGAACCTTCGCTGAATACGACGTCGCTGAAATCACTCGTATATATCAGAGAGCCCAGGCCCTTAAAGAGATTCAATTGCCAGAGCCTGCCGTTTGCTATTGATACTCTTCCGGTTCCGGCCAGGCGCGCGGCATCTTTAAATGTCCCCGCGAGAGAGGCCATGGCTTTCATACTGCCCGAGACATCTTTATCCTTAAACCCCGCATCCGCCTTAAGGCCTTCCAGCTTTACATCTTTCGCGTTGGCATCCATCGAATACGGCAGGGCTTTGGCGGTCCAGTCGACTTTGCCGGAGGCGTAAAGGCTTCCGCCGTAAAAGGCAGACCTCATAGATCTCATCTGCCCGAGGCCTTCAGCCTGCGCATAGTCTATTATAACATCAGTCAGCTTCAGGCCGTATATAACTATATCTGAACTATTGATCTTCGCGCGCATATCGCACATCTTCGGGTCGAGCGCGTTTCCGTTAAGGCTGCCTGTCGCCAGAATCTTCCCGGAAGGCTTCATCTTCTGAAGCCCGGCAGAATTTTTTATCATCTTATTCAGGTCTTTAAGTTCGAGCTCCAATGTGCCGGTGATATTGGCCTCGATTGACTTCGGGCGGTCAAAACTCATCCTGCCGGCCGCGGAGAATGTTGAGTCGAAATATCTGCCTTTCAGAAAAGAGATCTCAACGGCCGATCCATACACGGAAAAACCGGACTTTAAAGACAGTTCTTTTGAAGCAGCTTCAATCTCTATCTTAGGCGCGCCGAAATCCTTCAGGGAGCCTGATGAGACATACGGTGTCTCACGGTACTTCAATTTTATTCCGGACCATTTCGCTCCATTAAGATCAAGCTGAACCTCGCCCGTAACGCCCTCTATGGGAAAGTTGCCGCTGCCGAGCGATATCGTCGCTCCATGGAGAGTAATATACCCGTGCATCTCGAGCGGCGTGGAGGGCTGTGTCTGTATAGCCAGCGCGATATCCGCTTTACCGGCGATATCTGTAGGCAGTTTAATATTAAACTCTTCCTTCAGCATCTTTTGTATAACGCTCAGGTGGGCTTCGGAATTCGCGTATATGTCGAATATTGGCGAGGCGAAATTAAATATATTCACCCTGGCCTTCCATCTCATACCATAAGCGTCCGCTATGATGTTTTCCGACCACAGCCTGGAATCATTGAATTCGACGTCAGCCTTTATATTCTCGAGATTACCCACAGCTTCGATACCGGCGAGATCCATCCGTCGGACGTCCAGCTTTCCGGCATACTCAAGCGTCCCATCTTTAAGCTCATACCGCACGGTCAGCTTAATCAGAGAATCAAGCTTCACTCTCAGGCTATCCATGACCGCGGAAATATTTTTTATCCTGCCGTCCATGTATAGCTCTATCGCGTCATCTTTTATGGCGAGATCCGCCTCAGCGTCGACCGACCCTTCAGTAAAAGATATATTGGCGGACCGGTAATAGTCTTTAAATTCGCTTAAGTCGAGATCTTTCACCGCCGCGCGGCCGGCGAGTTCCCCGTCCGACAGATAATAAATCCCGGAGAATTTGAAATACATCGGGAGTTTCGCAGAAATATCGCAGGAGAGGTTCAGCGCCATCTTATCGGGCGGCGAGAACTTCAGATCCAGATGAATATTATCTATACGTTCTTTATATGCCGGGTCGAGCGTCCTGTCGATAAATATCGCGCGCGCGTTCTTTATGATTATCCTTGGTATCGCGGCGACGGCTACAGCGTTCGGCTCATAATCCGGCAGGAGCAGGTCCAGTATATTAAATGAGTTATCGCTCCTCCGCTCTACGTATATGGCTGCCGACTCGATCGTTACCGATGGGATCGCTATCTTCCCGTCAAAGAGAGGCCGGATCGGAATGCCGCAGGATGCCCTCTTTGCCCATACGATTATCGTCGTCCGGTCGTATATGACGAGATCCTCGAGGGCCAGCCCCTCAAATATATCAAACCTTATAGAGCCTATGAAGATCTTTTTCCCGGTGGCCTTTTCCAGCTCTTCGACGATCATCGTATTGATCTTAACGGGTAGCGTTATAGCGCCGATGTAGAACGCTCCTGAGGCAATGACGGCCGCGAAGAGCAAAAGGATATGAATAAGTTTTTTTGTCATACTAACTTATCGTAATAAGGATTATGCCAAGGACGACCAGGAGCGTGCCTGCTAATTTCATCCTGTTTATCTTCCTGAAAACTCCGGTCTTAAACGGCGATTTTATGTGGTGTTTTGATACGATCATAATTTTAATATAAACTACACCTTTACTTATTGTTAGTCAATTTTAAAATGGCTAAAGCAGCGCGGCGGATACCGTGTCGCAGAAGAGATATCCCCGGTGTTTTAATGCGACGCCGGTCAGGCGAGCGCCTTCTCTCTTATATCTTATAAAGTCCTTGCTAAGCAGGTCTGTTACGGCATCGCGATCGAGCTTCAGGAGGTCGTATCCGGTCTTATCCCTGAACCATTTGAAATCTATGCCATCACTGGTCCTGATCTTGATCGCGGCCGTCTCTTTCGCCCTTCTTACGGAAGAAAGTTTCTCGTTCGAATCGATAAGACTCACCCCGTCTTTATGGCGCTTTATATATTCCGGGACGCTCGACACATTTTTAGCTCTCACGCCGGAAATATACGATACGGCGGAAGCGCCGATACCGGTATAGTGATTATTTTCCCAGTAACTTATATTATGCCTGCATTCATAGCCTCCTCGTTTCGCGAAATTCGATATCTCATATTGCCTGAAACCGCCTCCGGCAAGCAGGTCTATCGCCATCTCATACATCTCGGAAGCCAGGTCGTCCTCGATCGGCTGTATCGTCTTATTCAAAATAGCCGTTAAGAGTGGTGTCCCCTTCTCGTATGTCAACGAATAACAGGATATATGTTTCACCGGCAGGACAGATGCTTCCTCGACCTCCCTCTTCCAATCTTCCGGACGCTCGCCCCATACGCCAAAGATGAGATCGATGCTGATATTTGAAAATCCTCTTTTAGCGGCCAGATATACGGATTCACGGGCCTTTTTGGCGTTATGAAGCCGCCCGAGTTTTTTAAGTTTTACGTCTCTAATAGACTGTACGCCGATAGAGAGCCTGTTTACTCCCGAATCCAATAATATCTTTATACGCCTGTCATCCAGGCTTTCGGGATTGGCCTCGACAGTGAATTCGCCTTCTGAGCGGGCGGCCAATTTCGGTTTCAATGCCTTTAAAACACTCTTCAGAAGCTCCGGATCCAGGACGGTAGGAGTCCCGCCACCGATATATACCGTGGTAAAGCGCCCGGGGAGCCTCTTTATCTGGCTGATAATCACTTCGATATACTCGCGGGAGAGCCTATGATCATATGGAATGCTGTAAAAATCGCAGTAGAGACACTTGCGTTTACAGAATGGCATGTGAATGTATAGGGATCTTTCCATCGGTTTTACCAGGGGTGAAAAAAGGAGGCGCGTTAAGTCGCGCCCCCTTGATAAGCCTATATTCCAGTTTTTTCGAACTATTTGTTCATCTTATTAACGACATCCTGCATGAACTTGCCGGCGATATCTTTACAGCCGAGGCCGAAAGCAAGCGCTATGCCGAGGCCTATCGATATCAGGATTATATTTACCGCCAGTACGAGGAGCGCCGTAGCCACTTTAAGCTGTTCGATAGCTATGATGACGGTGAATACCATCAGTACGACCTGAGAGATCTGGCTCATCAGCTTCGCGTTCTTAAGGCCGGCGTTGGTTCCTGCGGTACGGATTATCGTAGCGATAAAGTTAGCCAGAAAGGACCCTATTATGAGGATGAATATCGCCGCGAGGATGTTCGGCACATACCCAACCAGTCTTGATATGATGTCGGATGCCATCTTCAGGTTCAGGGCATCAAACATCGTAGCTACCGCGACAAGAATAACAAACCAGTAGATTATTGCGCCTACAAGCTCGGAAAGGGACATCTTTATGTCGCCCTGGGCCAACACTTTGGATATACCGATCTTATCGCTTACTGAATCCAGACGAACAGCTTTGAGAATCTTTGTCACGATAGTCTCAATAAGCTTCGCCAGCAACCACCCTACTACGAGTATAATAATAGCGCCTGCTATAGCCGGAATATAGCTCCATATTTTAATGGCCATAACTTTTATCGGTTCCATCACCACGACATTCAAATTATCCATCCAATACCTCCCTGTTTTGCCTTGACCCTATCACTCACAAACACCACCTGCTGAAGATAGGACTACCCTAATGGTAGTATTATACCATAGAACGGTAGTTTGACAAGGGTAGCACGCATTTTTACTATTCCAAGCGTATCTACGTATACACGGCATATGTAGGGGCAGGTTTACCTGTCCTCCGAAGTTTTAACGAAGGAGGAAGCCTGCCCTACATCGAGAGTTCTTCCGGCAGCTGAACCATTACCCGCATTTTGAATAGCCGCATGAATTGCAGACCATACAGCCTTCGGTATGCCATAAAGCATTCCCGCAATCCGGGCAGACACCCACTATGTCGCCTTTTTTTTGTTTGCCCGGCCTGGATAAGCCTTCACCCGTACCCGGTTCGATTTCGATAGCGACCTTGGTCTTCTCAAGGACACTTACCAGATCTTTGGTTTTAGAGGCTCCATGGAGCCTCCTCTCCAGGACGCGTGCGATAGCGTCAGAGCAGGAGAATATCCTTCCGCCCTTCTCCCAGCTCGGGGACGGACACCTTATACCACGGATCTGCTCTATAATGGCCGTAGCCTCTATGCCGCTCCTGAGCGCCAATGACACCAGCCTCCCCAATGCTTCGAGCTGGCTCATAGCGCATCCGCCCGCTTTACCCATAGACATGAAGACTTCGAAAGGCAGCCCCTTCTCATCCACATTGATGGTGACGTAAAGGTTGCCGCAACCTGTGGCTATCTTCGTAGTGGTACCCACCGTAACGTTAGGACGCGGCCTCGGTATTATCTTTACCGGCGCGATCTCCACACGTTCGGTTTTATCTCCGGATGAGGCATCGTGAGGCTTACTTAGCACTTGTTCCTGCCTGGAATTATCCCGATAGATAGTAGCGCCTTTACAGCCGCTTTCATAAGCGAGCATATATATGGCGCGGACATCTTCCATGGTGGCTTCCTGAGGCAGGTTTACCGTCTTGGATACCGCATTATTTGTATATTTCTGGAATGCGGCCTGCATCTTTATGTGCCAGTCGGGTACTATGTCATGCGCCGTGACAAATAATGCCTGCACATCTTCCGGGATCTCCTGCATCCCGCGTATGGTCCCTTTTTGCGCGATCAAGTTCATAAGCTCGGGCTTATAAAAACCTTTCTTATCCGCCACTTCCCTGAAATAAGGGTGGACCTCTACCATCTTCACGTTGTCCATTATGTTCCTTATATAGGAGATGGCAAATATGGGCTCGATACCGCTCGAACAATTGGCTATGATCGAGAGTGTGCCGGTGGGAGCTATCGTCGTAAGAGTCGCGTTCCTGAGCGGCTTCGCTCCCTTAGTGTCGTATACGCTCTCTTTAAAATTAGGAAAAGCGCCTCTCTCCACGGCTAATTTCTGGGATGCCGCTCTGGCCCGCTCGAGGACAAACTTCATCACTTTTTCCGCCAGGGCCGTACCGTCCCCGGAGTCGTACCTTACGCCGAGCATGAACAGCATGTCGGCAAACCCCATCACTCCGAGCCCTATCTTGCGGTTTGACTTCGTAGTATCGCTTATTCTCTTCAGGGGATAGGCATTCATATCTATCACGTTATCCAGGAAATGGACGGCCTTCTCCACCGTATCTCCCAGCTTATTCCAATCTATTCCGCCGGGACCCACCATCCTGGAGAGATTTACGGAGCCGAGATTGCAGCTCTCATATGGCAATAACGGCTGTTCGCCGCACGGGTTGGTCGACTCTATCGCTCCGCATTTAGGTGTAGGATTATCGCGGTTTATTCTGTCAATGAATATGATACCGGGCTCTCCGTTCTGCCACGCCATCTTTATCACGAGATCCCAGACATCTTTGGCATTCAGCTTTCCAAAGGATTTCTTCGAGCGCGGATCTATCAGGTCATATTCTTCATTCTTCAGCGCCTTCGCGATGAAATCTTCCGTAATAGCCACGGAGATATTGAAGTTGGTGATATCCTTGTCGTTCTCTTTGCATTTTATGAATTCCAGTATATCCGGATGGTCTACTCTTAATATACCCATATTCGCGCCTCGGCGCGTGCCGCCCTGCTTTACGGCCTGGGTGGCCGCGTTAAATACTTTCATGAACGATACCGGGCCGCTCGAAATGCCGCCGGTAGATCTTACGGGAGAGTTCTTACCCCTTAACCGCGAAAAACTGAAACCTGTGCCGCCACCTGATTTATGTATGAGGGCCGTATCTTTTATAGTCTCAAATATCGATTCCATGGAATCATCTATGGAGAGGACAAAGCACGCGGAGAGCTGTTGCAGCTCGCGTCCTGCATTCATAAGAGTGGGTGAGTTCGGCAGGAAATCGAGATCTGTCATCATCTCGAAGAACTCAGTTTGGGTCTTCGCCACTTCTCCCGGCGTTTTGCCGTAATGCGAATCGGCTGAGGCGATATTCTTAGCCACACGCCGGAACATGTCTTCCGGCGCCTCTACAGGCTTACCGTCATCGTCTTTCTTCAGATACCTCTTTTCCAATACCTTTATTGCGTTCTCCGACAACTTCAAATCCGTTCCCGATTTTTTCCCCATACTTTTCTCGCGGCCTCCACCTTTCGTTTTACACATTCAATAAACCTTGGACATAGTATCACGATGGAAGATAACAAGTCAAGAAAAAACACTACCTATTGTATAATAAAAAAACGAAAACACCACTAATAGTGTTTTCGTCGTCGGAAGAGATGAGACGCGATCCGCCTTAAAAAATTATTTCTTTTCTTCTTTTGCGCTTGCGGCTTCGTCTTTTATTTCACTGAGTCCCGCGATAACAGCTATCGCGCCCGCGAATATGAGCACTGCGGGGATAGAGCCTTTAAGGAGTGCCGCGAAGTACCACCAAAATCTAAGAAGACCGGCTATTCCGATAAGAACAGCTACCGCTCCTCCCAATATGCCTACGTACTTTACCATAGCTTCCTCCTTGAACTGATGGCGTGAGTATATCATATGTACCCGCACCCTGCAAGAAGTTTTTTAGCCCACCTCACCCCGGCGCTTCTTTTCGGTGACCTGAAAGTGCATATATTTGCCGAGCATAAGGCGCGTCTGCGCGTCGATGGCGGGAGTCGACCCGAGAAATGCGGCAACCAGCGGCGCTAGCAGCCACTGGGTATACATTATAAGGTGTTTCTGAGGCTTCACATCTTTTGGCCTGGGGGGCAGAAGCTTCATGCTGACGAATATACAAACGAATAGTGTGAATAATGACATGTTAAATAGCGTGGCCGATACGCTGGGAAGATTATAGCCCATTGCCGTCTGCCTGAAGAGGCCACCGCCGAATATTATCGGAAGAGGCGCGATGAAGGTGACTATTATGGCCCAGACCGCCCAGGTATAATGACTCTCAAGCACATTGAACGACCTTCTCACTTTAACAATAAAAGGTATCTTCTTGTTGCGCATGAAGCCGATCGCTATATAGGGAAAATTCTCGACTCCCCACGCCCAGCGGCGCTTCTGTTTATACTGTTTAATGATCGTCGGCAGTATGCCGGCCTCTGTGGCGACATCCATGGAGACCGTCACGTAGATCGGCACGACCGAATAGCTTCCGTTAAAATGCAGAAAACATTTCCAGTATATCACGGAATCATCGGAGATCATATCCAGCGGCCAATAGTCGACGTCGACGAGCGTTCTGAAGCTCATGCTATGGCTTGAGAACGTAACAAACTTCTCGACCCTCATAGTCTCTATCATCTGCATGAAGCTCGAGCCAAGCTCCAATAGCCTCGCTATCGAACGGGCATGCCATATATTATTATTGTAAACAGGTATCGGCTGGTAGCTCGAACGCGTCCTGTCGGGTGAGATGATGTAATGATATGTAAGGCATCCGAAATATTCCCTATCAACGCATGTATCGGCGTCAAAACATGATATGACCACGTGTTCGTAATCTATCTTGTCCGAATCGAGGAGACCTTTTAACGCCTTCGCGCCCCAGGTCGCGTTGGCGCCTTTAGCCTTTATCTCGCCCGGCAGATTCTGCGGATGAGAAGTCACCAGAAAGTTACGAAAATTATTCTGATGCTCTTTTTTTAAAGCCAGCGCGTTATCCCAGGCTTTCCTGCCCGCCCTCTCCTCCACGCTCAGTATAACTATCATCTTCTCCTTGGGGTATCTGGCGCTCTCCAGCGATTTGATCGACGGTTTCAATATGTCGGGCCCTTCCTTATGTACCGGAAAGAGCACGGCATGATAAATATCTTTGGGCGCAAGGCCCTTCATCGGCCCGAGCGATTCACATTTTTTTAACCAATCCAGATTCCGCTCCTTTGCGAGGCGGCGGTACGCAAATAACATTAACAGGCTAAGATACGTCATCCTTATCACCCAGTACAGGTCGAACGTGATGACGAATATCGCTACCCATAGAGGTTTTATGAATGCCAGCGCAAATAGCCCGATGATCGTCGACCATGTTAAGAGCCCGGGAATTATCTCGAAAAGCCTTTTATGAAATCTATCTCTTCTCATATCCGGTATCCGGTTCTTTCTTTAGCAGAAGCTGCATTATGCCGTCAAAAAATCTCTCTTTAAGGTCTAACCTGTATAAATAGTTCGACTCCACCGAATCCACGCCTATACGCGTATCTATGAAGTATAATGATCCGTTATTCTCATCGTACCTGACATTCTGCGGACTTGAATTGAACTTATATAGCGACACTATATTGCGCGTGCCCGCGCCGGATAGCTCCACCACTTTTATATCTTTATCGGTCACCACTATGATGTAACCCGCCCCCGGATACCAGAAAGCGTCCAATATCGGATCCTGCCCTATAAATACGTCATCGACTCTCACCGGACCCGGCTGCAGATGGACCATGCCGAGCCTGGATGAACTGAAAAATAAGAATTCATTATTGTTGGAAGAAAATTTCCTGCCGATAATATTATCGGGCCAATTTCCGTAAGAAGAGAGCTTCCTCAGATCGGCGCCGTCCATATCGGAACGGAAGAGCCCTGAGCGCTTCATGTAATATATATAGTTATTATTCGACACAAGGAAATATCGTATCCCTCCCTGGCTTACGGCCTTCATCTCCTGAGTAAGCGAAAAGAGGACTATGTGATCCGCTTTAGTCACCATGTTCGGCCTGACCGTCATATCCTTTTCCCATGGATAAAAACCGTCTTTGCGCACCTCCACTTTATATTTGCCGGGTTTCAGCTCCTCTATCCGGGTCGGCGTAAGATCCTGGCGCATCACGCCGTTTAAATATATTGAGGCGCCGGCCGGGCGGCTGGCAATATAGAGGATGCCTGTCTTATATATCTTGAAATTATAGTAATCTATCTGGTAACCGAGCGCGTAAGATAATATCACGGGCAGCAGCACACAGAAAAGTATTACAGAGAAATAGAACGCGATCGCTCTCATTACCTTATCTCTGGGCCTCATACTATAATCTCGATATTCTAAGTTGTCCGCATCCGGCGTCTATATCTTCGCCCCTGGATTTGCGGTGAATCGCGTTTATACCATTATCACGCAGGATCTTCAGAAAAGCTTTCACTTCGGCGGGGGAGGGCTCCGTATAGCCCTTTATCCTTATCTTATTGTAAGCTATTGTATTCACCTTACACTTCATGCCCTTGACCAGCTTTACAAGCTTCATGGCGTCCGCCGCGGAGGCGTTAGCGCCTTTTATCAATATGTATTCGAAAGTTATGACCCGGCCGGTATTTTTTATATATTCATTACAGGCGCGCATCAATTCTTTGACACGATACTTCTTATTGATCGGAACAAGTTTCGACCGGATATCGTCATCGGCCGAATGGAGCGAGATCGAAAGCTCTACCTGAAGGCCTTCCCGCTCCAATTTACTTATGCCGGGTATTATGCCGCAGGTCGATATGGTGATCTTCCTGGCTCCTATGTGAAAAGCGTCCGGATCGTTAAATAGCTTCACCGCTTTCATGACATTATCATAATTATCAAATGGCTCGCCTATTCCCATAAAAACCAGGTTGGTGAGCGGCTTCGCGGGATTTTTCGATCTTACAAATAAGACCTCATCCAGGATCTCCGAGGCCTTAAGGTTTCTTACGAACCCAAACGGAGCGCTCGCGCAAAAACTACAGGCGAACTTGCAGCCGACCTGAGTCGACAGGCATATCGTGGCCCTATCCCTTTCCGGCAGAAAGACCGTCTCGATCGTGCTGGCGTCCTCCAGCTTCAATAGGTACTTCGTGGTGCCGTCCGAAGCCGAGCGCCTGGAGTCCAGCATAACAGGGTGAGTTATATAAAATCTGCCCTTTAGCTTGTGGCGCAGCTCGTCCGAAAGATCCGTCATCTCATCAAACGACCTCACCCCGGCCTTATAGAGCCAGCGAAAGACCTGCTTTAGCCTGTAGGCTTCGGCACCGAGAGACTCAAGCGCTATCCCCAGCTCCGCTTTCGATAGATTCTTTATATCAGTTTTATCCATAATAACTTTCTGTGAAAATACTATCGTAACAGTCAATACGTGTAAATCAACGGAAGAGCTGTCATTGCGAGGAAGCTATGGTTTGCTTCTATGCTGACGAAGCAATCTCTTTTTTAGATTGCTTCGTCGGAAAAAGTCTATCGATATCCTCCTCGCAATGACGTAGTTCTTCCAGAACTGATCTGTTATATCTTACTCTATCTTCTTTTTCGCGAAGACCTTACAGAAACAGAATGTGACGAGCGATATTATGAATCCCCACGACAGCAGCATAAATACCCAGCCTGAAAGCCTCATGACTTTACGCGCCTCCTCTTTCTGCTCCAGGCCATCTTCACCATAACGGCCAATCCGACGAATATCGTTACGAGGAAAATTCTCGTTCCTAATATGAACGGCCTATCGGAAGGCGCGACGTTCTTCATGAGTATCGTAGGTATGCCATCCTGGTAAAACCAGAATCCCAGTATCGCAAAAAGGAATAGCGGCGTTATATATTTGATTATGAACTTGTAGGCTTTAGGTATCCTCATATCGGCGCCGTGGTGTATCTCCTGCCATGCCTTCTCCATTCCGAAGACCCAGGCGAAGAGCACTATCTCGACGGTCGCAAAGAGCACGAGACAGAACGTGCCGCCCCAGAAATCGAGCTCGTTCACAACGCCCTTACCCAGCAGGAATATCGCCGGCTGGCAGAGAATGAAAGTCACCGCGCCGAATATCGAAGCGGCGCGTGCCCTGGTTATATTAAACTCATCTTCCAGGAACGCGATCGCCGGTTGGGCCAGGGATATGGACGAGGTTATCCCTGACAGGAATAAGAGCAGAAACCATGCCCCGCCGAAAAGGCCTGCAAACGCGATTTTCTGGAATATCAGCGGCATCGTGACAAACCCCAGATTAAACGCGCCGCCCCGGGCTATAGCCTGGATGCTCTGAGGCCCGAAGAATACGAATGCCGCGGGTATGATGATACTGCCGCCTATGATCACTTCGATAAACTCGTTTGTGCCCGCCGCGGAGAGGCCCGACAACACAACATCATCACCTTTTGACAGATAGCTCGCATAGGTGAGTATGACCCCTATGCCGACACTGAGAGTAAAGAGTATCTGGCCTGAAGCGGCAAGCCACACTTTTGCGCTAAGTAACGCCGACAAATCCGGGTTCCATAAGAACCCCAGCCCATTCACAAGGTTCCATGACGGCCTTGATGGGTCGGGCGCGCCTAATGAGAAGACCCTGGCCATCACTATTATCCCGCATAATAAGAGAAGCGGCATGGCTATTTTACATAACCTTTCTATGCCTCCCTTGATGCCGTGGTATATCACCCAGATATTGGCCAAAAAAGTTATCATAAAGAACGTATAGGCAGGGACGAGGCTGTTAAAATACTGGTTCCTCTCCAGCCCCTGAAAGCCACGCAGGAAAGATTGCATTCCGGCCTCTGTCGTAGCGCCCGTGTATTTTCCGAATATCGCAAAAAAACTGAAGGCAAGGGTCCAGGATTCGATATAGATATAGTAGATGAATATGATCAGCGGACCGAATATCCCGATCACGCCGAAGTATTTTATGAAACGGCTCTTCTCCCACATGTTATGGAATATCCCGGGAGCCGTACCGTGTCCGAATCCGCCGCCGTAACGGCCCAGAGTCCACTCCACCCACATGAGCGGTAAGCCAAGCAAAAAAAAGGCGACGAAGTATGGTATCATGAACGCCCCGCCGCCGTTGGAAGCCGCCTGCACGGGAAATCTCAATAAATTTCCCAGGCCGATGGCGCTCCCCGCGACCGCCATTATGACTCCGAGTTTCGTCCCCCAGGCATGTCGTTTATTAGCCATATCAATCCGTTTTCCTGTTTTTCCTGACTCTCCTGTCGGAGGCCTCCACCATAGCCTCTATCTTTCCGGCCACCTTGTGCTTTAATAGTTCTTCGAGGGAAAGAGGCAGCACCAGGGACCAATTGGTCTTAGCGATCGTGCCGGGCACATTTATCCTGTACTGATAGGGATCCCCCTTAAAAACGTCAGCAAGATACAGATAATCCATAAGAAGCTCTATTGAGAATATTGACCGGGAACTCAAGGTGATATTGAGCGCCGAAGTTATGATATCGGTATCGCACTTCTCTCTCATCGCGCCTTTAAGCTTAAACTGCGCCCATAGCTTCTCCTTCTCCCCGTACGTATTTTCGTACATATCCAGAAAATCCATCAGCTCTTCCTCGCGTTTTCCCAGAATGCCGACGTAAATCTCTTTCGTGCTTACGATATTCTGCCATCGCAGCCTACCGTGCCCGGATCGCTTCGGATCGAAAAGTTTTTCTTTAACGCTCTCAAAATCTATGCCCCGATCCCGGCACTTTCTGATGAATAATGCCTGGTCAACGGTGCCGGCCTCATTATCCCACCAGGCTGCCCAGTTAGTCGTATCATGCGTGGAAAGCATAGCGACCGATACGGCGCGGTATTCTTTCGGCGCGAGGAAATCGTGCGTCACCGACCAATCCTTCACCCAGCGCTCGACTTCATTGCCCGGTATGCCAAACTCTTTCAGCACTTCAGGGCAGGC
>JAHJHP010000066.1 GCA_018823705.1 Candidatus Omnitrophota bacterium
CAGATGCCTTACATTAAAAAAGTAGTTTCAGCTTACAATATACCGATATATCAGCTGGAAGGCTACGAGGCGGATGATCTTTTGGCCACAATAGCGAAGGCTGCGGAAAAGGAAGATATCGAGACTTTCATCGCCACGGGCGATAAGGACGCCCTGCAATTAGTCAATGACCATATAAAAGTCTATAATACAAATAAGGATGGCATGATATACGATTCCGATAAGGTGAAGGAAGCGTTCGGAGTGGGGCCCGATAGGATGCCAGACATAATGGCGCTCATGGGTGATGCCTCGGATAATATTCCCGGAGTGAAGGGTATCGGCGAAAAGACGGCGATAGAGCTGATAAGCGAATTCGGAAGCCTGGAAAATCTTTTGAAAAATATCGATAACGTTAAAGGCGAAGCGAAGAAGAAGGCGTTGCGCGATAATGAGAAGTCTGCCGTCATGAGCAGGGAGCTTGCGGTGGTCGATACCGCCGTACCGGTAGATATCGATCTTAAAGCGCTCGAGATCGGGCAGCCCGATCGGGTAAAGCTATTGGAGCTCTTCAGGGAACTGGAGTTTAAGGCGCTAATTAAGGAGTTCACGCCGAAAGAGGCCCTGGAGTCGGAATACGAGCTGATAGATGACGACAGTAAACTGAAGGAACTGATAGGCCAGCTGAAGAAGCTCGACCGGTTTGCGTTCGATTTTGAAACGACGGCCGAAGATCCGATGCTGGCCGCGCTCGTAGGCGTATCTTTTTCCTGGAAGGTGGGGCGCGCCTGTTATGTGCCCGTGAATAAGTTCTTTGACCGCGACATGGTCCTCGGAAGATTAAAGCCGATCTTTGAGGATGCGTCCATCGAGAAGATAGGGCAGAATATAAAGTATGAATATATAGTGCTTGCCAATTACGGCATAAAACTCGTCGGTGAATTTTTTGACACCATGGTGGCGTCGTATCTACTCAACCCCTCAAAGCCGAACCATAATCTCGAGGAGATCTCTATCGAGTACCTGAACCACAAGATGACGACTCCCATCGAGGAGTTGATAGGTAAGGGCAGCAAGGCGATCACGATGGACCTCGTAGATGTCGACAGGGTATGCGCTTATTGCTGCGAAGACAGCGATGTCACCCTGCGCCTGGCCGAAATATTAAAGAAAGAGCTCTCATCCAAGGCCCTGGACCAGTTATTTTATAAAGTGGAGATGCCGCTTATCAAAGTTCTGGCGTCAATGGAGATGACCGGCGTATCGATCGACACGGAATATCTCTCCGGGTTATCGGCCGACATGGAAGGGAAGCTGGACAAGCTGACCAGGGATATATATGAGATGGCGGGCGAGGAGTTCAATATCAATTCGCCGAAACAGCTTTCGGTGATACTCTTCGAAAAGCTGAAACTGCCCGTGATAAGAAGGACGAAGACAGGGATCTCTACCGATGAAGAAGTTCTTACCAAGCTCGCTTCCGCGCACAAATTGCCGCACACACTGCTGGAATACAGGGAGCTTTCAAAATTGAAATCGACATATGTGGATTCGCTCCCACTCCTGGTGAACCCGAAGACGGGAAGGATACATACTTCATTCAACCAGGCGGTCACCGCGACGGGCAGGCTATCGTCGAGCGGGCCGAACCTGCAGAATATACCCATAAAGACGGAAGAGGGCCGCAAGATACGGAAGGCGTTCATTGCGTCGGAAAAAGAGCGGATGCTCCTTTCGGCGGATTATTCCCAGATAGAGCTCAGGATACTTGCGCACATGTCGGGTGATACGCAGCTCGTTAAAGCATTTAAGGATGGCCTGGATATCCACTCGTTCACGGCGAGCCTGGTCTTCAATGTGGATGAAAAGGACGTGACGGCCGAGATGCGCGGCATGGCCAAGACCGTCAATTTTGGCATAATTTACGGTATGAGCCCTTACGGTCTGTCTCAGAGCCTGAAGATAGATGTCAATAAGGCCAAAGAGTTCATCGACGCTTACTTTAATAGATATCCCGGTGTCAAAAAGTACATGGACGCCCTGATCGTTGAGGCCGGGGAGACGGGCTACGTTACGACCATCCTGGGACGCAGACGGTATATCCCGGAGATAAAGAGCTCCGACATGAGGATGAGGCAGTTTGCGGAGAGGACGGCCATAAACGCGCCGATCCAGGGATCCGCCGCAGATATGATAAAGGTAGCGATGATATCTATAGGTGAAAAGCTCGCGAAGAGCGGACTCGAGACGAAGATGACGCTGCAGGTGCATGATGAACTTGTTTTTGATGTCCCGAAGAAGGAGATGGAAGAGAGTTGCCGGATCGTGAAAGACGGCATGGAGAATGTTATTAAATTGAATGTCCCTATCGAAGCGCATATAAGTTTCGGCAGGAATTGGCTGGATCAGGAGGATAATTGGAAAAGTTAAAAGTATTATTCGCTTCCAGCGAAGTTGTGCCGTTTGCCAAGACAGGCGGCCTGGCGGATATTGTCGGCAGCCTCCCGGTAGCGCTGGAAGCTATGGGCGTGGATGCGCGCGTTATAATGCCGAAATACCGCTCGATGAAGGACAACGGCAAAGAGACGAAGATAGGTAAAGACGTGAAAGTCTATCTGGTCGAGCATGATGACTATTTTAACAGAAAAGATCTATACGGCGATAAGTACGGGGATTATGCCGATAATCTCGACCGTTTCGCTTTCTTCTCGAGGCAGGTCCTGGAGAGATGCATAAAAGAAAATTTTAAGCCTGATATCATACATTGCAGCGACTGGCATACGGCGCTCATTCCGGTATATCTCAATACAATATACAAATACGATCCGTTCTTCGAGAATACGCGCACGCTATTTACCATACACAACATAGCATATCAGGGGCTATTTTCAAAAGATGATTTCCCAAAGATGGGGCTCGACTGGGCTCTCTTCCACATACACTATTTTGAATTTTATGGGAAGATCAACCTGATGAAAGCCGGAATAGTTTACGCCGACGCTGTGAGCACCGTGAGCCCGACTTATGCCCGGGAGATATTAACCAAGGAGTACGGTTGCGGGCTGGAAGGCGTTTTGCAGGCCAAGTCTGAGGCAGTCTATGGGATACTGAACGGCATAGATTATGGCGTGTGGAATCCGGCTACGGATACGAAGCTTGTGAAGAAATATTCCGTGGATAATTATGACAATAAATATATCAATAAAGAAGCTTTACAGAAGGACCTGGGGCTCAAGGTCGATTGCGATATTCCCATGATAGGCATCATATCGCGCCTTGCCGACCAGAAGGGCATGGACATACTTACAAAGATACTGAACGATATCCTGACCATGAAAGTGCAGTTTGTATTATTGGGCACAGGTGAGCATAAATACCACGTACTTCTGGAGAAGATGGCGAATGCCCACAGTAAGAACACGTCCATAAATCTGAAGTTCAATATCGTTCCCGCTGAAAAGATATACGCTTCGTCGGATATTTTTTTGATACCTTCCAGATATGAGCCGTGCGGACTCAGCCAGATGATCAGTTTCAAGTATGGCACCATTCCTGTAGCCAGGCGCACGGGTGGTTTGAAGGACACCATAGAAGAATATGATCCTGGCTCCGGGAAAGGCACGGGGTTCACATTTGAAGAGTACAAGCCGGAGGCGCTGCTGGCGGCGATAAAGAAGGCGCTCTCGGTATATCAGCACAGAAGCGCATGGAGAGAGCTTGTCAAGAGAGTGATGGAGCTTGATTTCTCATGGCAAGTATCAGCTAAGGAGTATATCAGGCTTTATAACAGGATCAGATCATGACGGTAATAGGGTTGACGGGATCGTTCGGCACCGGTAAGACGTTTGTAGCCTCGATATTCAGGTCTTTTGGCGCGAGAGTCATAGATGCCGACGTGATCGCCCATCGCGTTATAAGGAAGGGATCTCCTGCGTATAAAAAAATAGTGGAGGCGTTCGGCCACAGTATACTCGGGCCCTTCGGACATATAAATAGAGGTAAGCTTGCCTCGCGCGTCTTCGCTAGTCCGTCAAAGGTGGCGAAAATAAACAGTATAGTTCATCCGGAAGTCATACGCATAATAAAGGCAAGTATCTCCGCGGTTGCCGATAAAGACGCAGTCGTGGTCGTAGATGCGCCGCTATTAATCGAAGCGCGTCTTTTAAATATAGTGGATAAACTGGTCGTCGTTAAAAGTTCAAAAAAAAGGCAGACAGAAAGATGCATAAAAAAGTTCCAAATAAAACAGGCAGAAGTGTTAAAGAGGATAAGGAGCCAGATGTCAATGAAGAGAAAGTTGAAGATGGCGGACTTCGTAGTGAAGAACGACAGCACGAGAAGTTCGACGAGAAGGCAGGTAAGAAAAGTATGGGAGGAGGTCGTATGGAAATAGCCGAACTCAAGGCGATGAGCATCGCCGGATTGACGAAGCTCGCGAAGGACCTGAATGTCAACGGCATGAGCGGCCTGAAGAAGCAGGATCTTATATTTAAGATACTGCAGGCCAAGACCGAAAAGGAGGGCCTGATATTCGGCGAGGGCGTCCTGGAAATACTCCCGGACGGATTCGGATTTATGAGGAGCCCGGATTATAATTACCTTCCCGGCCCTGACGACATCTACGTCTCTCCTTCCCAGATACGCCGTTTCAGCCTTCGCACCGGAGATACGGTAAGCGGACAGATCAGGCCGCCGAAAGAGGGCGAGAGATACTTTGCCCTGCTCAAAGTGGAGGCGGTCAACCTGGGTAATCCGGAAGAGACCAAGGATAAGACGCTCTTTGATAACCTGACCCCGCTCTATCCCAATAAGCGTTTCATACTGGAGAATCATCCCAAAGAGATCTCCATGAGGATAATGGACCTGCTGGCTCCGGTCGGAAAAGGGCAGAGAGGCTTAATAGTGGCGCCTCCTTATAGCGGCAAGACGGTGCTTCTGCAGAAGTTCGCAAACTCTATCACCACCAATTACCCCGAAGTGGTGCTGATAGTGCTTCTTATAGACGAACGGCCTGAAGAAGTTACGGATATGCAGCGTTCGGTCAAAGGCGAAGTGATAAGTTCGACCTTCGATGAGCCGTCGGAACGGCATATACAGGTGGCGGAGATAGTGCTCGAGAAGGCGAAGAGGCTTGTCGAATCCAAAAAAGACGTAGTCATACTTCTCGACTCCATAACGCGGCTTGCGCGCGCGTATAACTCGGTAGTGCCGCACTCCGGAAAGATACTTTCCGGCGGTGTCGATTCAAACGCGCTGCAGAAACCGAAGAGGTTCTTCGGGGCCGCGCGCAATATCGAGGAGGGTGGATCGCTCACGATCATAGCGACGGCGATCGTGGATACCGGCTCCAGGATGGATGAGGTCATATTCGAGGAGTTCAAGGGTACCGGCAACATGGAGCTTCAGATGGATAGGAATCTTTTCCAGAAACGGATATATCCGGCGATCGACATCAAACGGTCGAATACACGAAAAGAGGAGCTCCTGGTCCATCCCGATGAGCTGAAGCGCATCTGGCTGATGAGGAAGGCATTGAACGAACTCAACAGCGATGAAGCTATGCAGCTTTTGATAGAGAAGCTATCAAAGACGAAGACCAACGCCGAGTTCCTGATGTCTATGAATCAGTAGTTTTCTGAAAAAAAGGAGGAAAGTAAAATGAAAGAGAAGATCCATCCGACATACAAAGAGTCGACGATAGTCTGCGTTTGCGGAGAGGTGATAAAGACCCGATCTACAAAACCGAGCATACACGTCGATATCTGCTCAAAGTGTCACCCGTTCTTTACCGGCACACAGAAGCTGGTCGATTCTGCCGGCCGTATCGAGAAGTTTTCGAAGCGCTATGCGGGTAAGGTGAAACCGAAGGTGAAGGCCAAAACCGGCGAAGTAAAAGAAGTAAAAGAAGTAAAAGAAGTAAAAAAAGAGGAAGCATCGGGCGAAGCGAAGCCCGAATAAAATAGTATGATCGACAGGATAATAGAAGAGCGCAGGAAGAGGTACGACCAGCTGCATAAGCTATTGGCCGATCCCAAAGTGATCGGCAACAGTTCTGAGTATCAATCGTTTGCAAAAGAACTGGCAGGGCTTACGCCGATTATGCATGCATATGATCAGCACCTCAAGCTGGCCGCGGACCTCAAGGAGCTTAATAAGGCTCTCGACGATAAGACGCATGATAAAGAATACCTCGAGATGGTGGAAGAGGAGAAGCGCAGGCTCGACATAGCTCTCAAGGCATCCCAGTCAAGACTGGAAGAGATGATACTGGATAAAGATTCCGGAGGAGAGCGGGGCATCATCATCGAGATAAGAGCCGGCACGGGGGGCGTGGAGGCAAGCCTTTTTGCGGCTGATCTTTTGCGTATGTATTCGAGATACGCGGCGAAGAACGGTTGGAAGGTCGAGCTTATAGATTCCAGCGCAAGCGAAAAAGGCGGATACAAGGAAGTCATATGCGCTATATCGGGCTCGGGAGTTTACGGCAGGATGAAATTTGAATCAGGGACCCATAGGGTTCAGAGAGTGCCGGAGACCGAGGCCAGCGGCAGGATACATACCTCAGCAGCCACCGTGGCGGTATTGCCCGAGGCGGAGGAAGTGGATATCGAGATCAAGCCCGAAGACCTTAAGGTGGATGTGTTCAGGTCCGGCGGCGCCGGAGGCCAGGGAGTTAACAGGACCGATTCAGCCGTAAGGCTGACGCATCTTCCGAGCGGTATTGTGGTGACATGTCAGGACGAGAGATCACAGCTGAAAAATAAGTCAAAAGCCCTTAAGGTGCTGCGCGCAAGGTTATTCCACGCGAGACAGAAAGAGCAGTCCGATAAGATAACCGAGTCCAGGCGCGCGCAGGTAGGGTCCGGAGACCGTTCGGAGAAGATAAGGACGTATAATTTCCCCGACAGGCGCATTACCGACCACCGGATAGGGTTTACGACGCACGATCTGGAGGGCGTACTGGGGGGTGAGATGGACGAGCTTGTGGAGGCATTGAGGAAAGAAGAGAAATATCTCAGGCTTAAGGCAGCGACATGAACTCATTAACGGGAAA
Organism: Candidatus Omnitrophota bacterium; assembly: GCA_018823705.1. Taxonomy (GTDB): domain Bacteria; phylum Omnitrophota; class Gorgyraeia; order 2-01-FULL-45-10; family 2-01-FULL-45-10; genus CAIMPC01. The sequence continues at coordinate 7,034 of JAHJHP010000066.1, forward strand.
AAACTCACAATGACGAATAGATGCGGCATTAAGACAGTGGAACCCTATACTCCCATTCAGTATGTAATGGGCAGCGCCGAGTTTTGCGGGCTCGATTTTCGCGTAGATGAGCGCGTTCTGATCCCGAGGCCTGAAACGGAATTGCTGGTGGCCTCTGCCGCGCGGCTGGCCTTACGAGGCCGAACCCGGGCCGATACGCTAAATATACTCGATCTGTGTACAGGTTCGGGTAATATCGCAATCTCCCTGGCTGCCGGGCCATTGACAAAAGGCAAAAGTAATTGTAAAATAATTGCTTCTGACATTTCGGCGGATGCGCTTAAAGTCGCCGCGCGAAATGCCATAGCTAACGGCGTTTACAATCGGATAGAATTTGTAAAGAGCGACCTCTTTTCGGATATAAAAGACCAATTTGACATAATAGTCTCCAATCCTCCCTATATAGCAGAGAATGAATTTCTGACATTACAGGAAGAGGTATTAAGAGAGCCGAGGATAGCGCTTTACGGCGGCGTGGATGGGCTGGATTTTTACAGGCGTATAATCGATGCCCTGCCGGGTTATTTAAAGCGCGGCGGATATGTCATCACGGAGATCGGTTATCAGCAAAAGAATGCTGTATCGGATATCATCCGAAAGAGCGGGGCCTTTGAAGTTTCGGAGATAGTGAAAGATCGTAACGGGATCGATAGGATTATCATAGCGCAATGGATAAATTAGTCGTAGAAGGTTCGAAGCGATTGACCGGGACGGTCGAGATAAGCGGTTCCAAGAACGCATGTCTGCCGATACTTGCGGCAACGATACTTACCGATGATAAGTCGGTAATAAAGAACGCCTCCGCGCTTCGCGATATATCGACGATGATAAAGATATTGAAGAACCTTGATGTCAAGGTCAAGCAGGAAGGCGCCGTGGTGACGGTCGAGCCTTCGGGATTCAAAAAATATATCGCTCCGTATGAGCTGGTCTCGACTATGCGCGCGTCTATCTGCGTATTAGGGCCGCTCCTGGCAAAACATAAGAGAGCCGAGGTTTCGTTCCCCGGAGGGTGCGTCATAGGCCCCAGGCCTATCGATATCCATCTGAAGGGACTGAGAGCCCTGGGAGTCGAAATAAAGGTGGAGAAGGGATACATAATTGCCGACGGCCGGAAGATGAGGGGAAGCCATGTTTACCTGGGCGGGCATTTCGGTTCGAGCGTGCTGGCGACGGCCAACGTGATGATGGCCGCCGTTCTCACTAAGGGCGTTACGGTCATAGAGAATGCCGCTTGCGAGCCCGAGGTTGTAGACCTGGCGCATTTCCTTATAAAAATGGGCGCGAAGATAAAAGGTCAGGAGACGCACAGAATAATTATAGAAGGCGTCAAGAAGCTTCATGGCGCGGAACATACCGTAATACCCGACAGGATCGAAGCCGGCACTTACATGATCGCCGCCGCGATAACCAGGGGTGATGTGACGCTGAAGAACGCCAAACTTGAGCATCTGATAGCGTTTATAGATAAACTGGAAAGCGCCGGTATAAGCGTAAAAAAAGTACCATCGGGACTGAGGGTGAAGTATGTTAAAAAGTTGAAGCCACTCGACATAACGACGCTTCCTTATCCCGGGTTTGCGACCGACATACAGGCGCAGATGATGAGCTTAATGGCCGTTACTGACGGGATAAGCGTTATCACTGAGAAGATATACCCGGAACGTTTTATACATATAAGCGAGCTCAACCGTATGGGCGCCGATATCATCCTGGAGGGTGCGACCGCGATCATAAAAGGCGTGAAACATCTCAGCGGCGCTCCGGTTATGGCTTCGGATCTCAGGGCGTCAGCGGCTCTGGTATTGGCGGGCCTCGTCGCTAAAGACCGGACGGAAGTGCACAGGATCTATCATCTGGATAGAGGTTACGAAAGACTGGAAGAGAAATTAGCGGGTTTAGGCGCTAGTGTATGGAGAGAAAAAGAGAAATAGGAGGTAGTGCGATGTCAGCAGTGATCAGATTAAAGAGGGTAGGTACTATAAAGAAGCCAGTTCACAGGATCGTGGTGATCGATAAGCGTAGGGCAAGGGATTCGAAGCCGATAGAGATACTCGGGTTCTACGATCCCAAGACGGATCCTGCCACGGTGAAGGTGAATAAAGCTCGCGCCGAGTATTGGATCGGAGTCGGGGCGCTGCCGAGCCCTGCGGTGAGGACTCTTCTTAAGAAGCAGGGAGTGAAGGTCGTTTCATAATCATCAGCAACAGGGGAATGCCGTGCGCATAGATATTCTGACCCTCTTCCCTAAGATGTTTGAGAGCGTCCTCGGTGAATCGATCCTGAAGAGAGCGCAGGGAAAAGGCGCGATCAATATAAAGATACATGACCTGAGAGACTGGACTTTCGATAACCATCGCAGCGCTGACGACAAACCGTTCGGCGGTGGCCCAGGAATGGTGATGAAGGTCGAGCCCGTCTCTCTGGCCCTGAAAGATATCGCTCCGGCAAGGCCGAAAGGCGCGAAGGTTATACTCTTGACTCCTCAGGGTAAAAGGCTGGACCAGGAGCTGGTAAAGTGTATATCCAAAGAAAAAGAGCTCATTCTCATATGCGGCCACTATGAAGGTATCGACGAGAGAATAAGGCTCCTTGCTGACGAGGAGATATCCATAGGCGACTATATATTAACATGCGGTGAAATACCCGCGATGGTGCTGATAGATTCGGTGACGAGGCTGATACCCGGAGTGCTTGGCTCAAAGGATTCAGTCACTCAGGAGTCGTTCGAGAACGGCCTTCTGGAGTATCCGCAATATACGAGGCCGGCAGATTTCGAAGGGATGAGGGTCCCGGATATCCTGCTATCCGGGGACCATAAGAAGATAGAAGAGTGGCGCGGGAAGGAAGCGTTAAAGAGGACCGGCAAGAGAAGGCCGGATCTTTTAAAAAAGAAAGGGTAACACTTATGACAGATTATATCAAGTTTGTAGAATCGAAATTCATGAAGAAGGATATTCCGCAGTTCGAGATCGGCGATACGATCGATGTACAGCTCAAGATAGTGGAGGAGGGCAAAGGCCGCATTCAGACCTTTGAAGGTATCGCGATAGCGCGCGCGGGATCCGGGCTGACGGAGACGTTCACCGTGCGAAAGATCTCGTATGGAGAGGGAGTCGAGATGGTATTCCCGATACATTCGCCTTCGATCGATAAGATCAAGGTCGTTAAGAAGGGCGACGTCAGAAGAGCCAAGCTTTACTATCTTAAACGTAAAGTTGGAAAAGCGTCCAAGGTCGAAGAGAAGGTGGAGCATGCGCAAGGCTCGAATGCACGCGAACAGGCTCCTAAGCCGCGAGAAGAGGCTAAGTAAGTCAGGATACAGGTTCATAGCGGGCGTAGACGAAGCCGGCCGGGGGCCTTTAGCCGGCCCTGTTGTCGCCGGAGCTGTGATATTGAATGACTTTCGCTTTAAGGAGCGTATAGACGATTCGAAGAAGCTCTCCGCGAAGATGCGCGAAAGGGCGTATCGTGAAATATTGCTCAAAGCTGTGGTCGGAATAGGTGTAGTAGACGAAAAGGTCATAGACAAGATAAATATCTATCAGGCCACGATAAAGGCAATGAGCGCCGCGCTGGCAAACCTCGAAGTCCCGCCCGATTATGTGATCGTCGATGGCAATGTCAGGATCCCCGCCAAATGTCCCGTAAAATGCGTCATAAGGGGAGATTCGTCGAGCCTTTCGATAGCTTGCGCGTCAATTGTTGCCAAAGTTACGCGCGACCGGATCATGGTAAAGTATGATAAGATATTCCCGCAGTACGGATTTGCCCGCCACAAGGGTTATCCGACCAGGATGCATAAGGAAGCGCTTCTTGCCTGCGGCGCATCCTCGATCCACCGCAGGTCGTTCCGCCCCATTAGAGAGCTCCGTTCTCTAACGTTGAAGAGCGGAGCCCTCTAACGGGGTGAATTGTATTGACCCTACCCTGCCTTTATATTAAAATAAACCCGTCTGTAGAGCAGGTTAAAACCTGCCCTACATAGATAGTTATTCCTGTGATACCTAATTATATTGTCACTATTATGAGGTAATACATGACAGATACCGAAATCGCACAAAAAGCAAAGCTAAAGCCTATTATTAAGATCGCCGTGTCCCTTGGAATCAAAAGTGATTATCTCGAGCTTTACGGCGGCTTTAAAGCCAAAATATCGCTCGATATCTTAAAGAAGCCTGGCAGGGCAAAGAGCAAATACATAGTCGTTACCGGCATGACACCTACACATCTGGGTGAGGGGAAGACCGTTACGACGATAGGCCTTTCGATGGCCTTGAACCGAACCGGCAGGAAAGCGGTCTCCTGCATAAGGCAGCCGTCTCTTGGGCCGTTTTTCGGGATCAAGGGCGGAGGAGTCGGCGGCGGCCGTTCCCAGGTTCTTCCTACCGAAGATATAAATTTACATCTGACCGGCGATATTCACGCTGTGGGCCAGGCGCATAATCTATGCGCTTCATTCATCGATAATCACCTTTTCAGGGGCAATCCTTGCGATATAGATAAGAACAGAATATACTGGCGGCGCGTGGTGGATGTCAATGATCGGGCCCTTCGCAACGTAAGAATAGGGCTGGGCGGCGAAGACCGGTACGGGATAGAGCGGGATACGGGATTTGATATAACCGCAGCCAGCGAGATTATGGCTATTCTGGCGCTTTCGGATTCGCTCATGGACATGCGTGAAAGGCTATCCCGGATCGTGATCGGCCTTACCAGGAATAAGAAGCCGGTGACGGCCGAAGACCTGAAGGTGGCCGGATCTATGGCGCTCTTGCTGAGGGAAGCCATAAAGCCAAGCATAGTCCAGACGATCGAGCAGACGCCATGCCTTATTCACACCGGCCCGTTTGCCAATATAACGCATGGCAACAGTTCGATAATCGCCGACAGGATAGCTTTGAAGCTTGCGGATTACGTAGTGACCGAATCGGGATTTGGCGCGGACTGCGGGCTGGAGAAATTTGCCGATATAAAGTGCAGGTCGAGCGGACTCAAGCCGGACGCGGTAGTGCTGGTATGTTCGGTAAGGGCGCTTAAGATACACTCCGGGATATACAAGATGGTGGCGGGCAAACCTCTTGAAAAACGCATAATCAAAGAAAACCTGGAGGCCGTTGAGGCCGGATGCACAAATCTCGAAAAACAGATAGAAAATTCCAGGCTCTACGGGGTGCCCTGTGTGGTCGCCATAAATCGTTTCGCTACAGATACCGATAAAGAACTGGAAGCCGTCAGGAGGAAGGCGCTCGCTTCAGGCGCATTTGACTGTGTGGTCAATGATTGTTACAGGTACGGTTCAAAGGGCGCGGAAGCGCTTGCCGTCGCCGTGATAGAGGCCTGCCGCGGAAAGAGCAAATTCAAATTTTTATATTCCCTGGACGCCACGATCAAAGATAAGATCGAAACGATAGCGAAAAGAGTTTACGGCGCCGAATCCGTGCATTTCGAGCCTGCCGCGTCGGAAAACATAGCGCTTTATGAAAAATTCGGTTACGGCAAGCTCCCGATATGCATGGCGAAGACGCATCTGTCGCTTTCGCATGATCCGGCGCTGAAAGGCGCGCCGAAAAATTTCACGCTCCCTGTGAGGGATGTAAAGCCTTCGATAGGCGCGGGATTTTTGGTCGCGCTCTGCGGGAAGATGCTCACGATGCCGAGCCTTCCGGCGCATCCGATTGGCGAAGATATCGATATCGACCATAAGGGGAGAATGAGATATGTACATAGATAAGACATTGAAGGAATATTTCGATGATCTCGCCGCGAAGAAAGCGGCTCCTGGCGGAGGAAGTGCGAGCGCCGCTGTCGCCGCCACGGGCACCAGCCTAATGTCTATGGTAGCCAACTTCACGATCGGAAAGCCGGAATATAAAGACGTCGAAACCAAAGTCATCGGCCTATTGTCGGAGATCCGAAAGCTCGACTCGAGGCTCCGCTCTTTGATAGACGAAGATGTCAGTGCCTATGAGAAACTTGCTGAAGCCCTGAAAGGCGCGCCGAAAGATGAAGCCGCTCTGGAAGCCTTTTATAAAGGCGCGCTGAAACCGCCCTTCGCCGTCTGCGAAATAACGGGTATTTGCATGAAGCTTTGCCGCGCCCTGGCGGAGTGCGGTAATAGAAACCTCGTTACCGACACGGCGATAGCCGCGATACTTTTCGAGGCGGCATTTTTCTCGGCCAAATTCAACGTTTATATAAATCTCAAGTATATCAGGGATACGGACTATATTGCCGGGATACATCGCGATGTTACTGCCCTGGAAGAGAGTATGCCTAAACTGAAGGAAGAGATACTGGATATGTGCGAGGATGTTCTCAGTTTATAAGAAAGGATATTTATATGGCAACATTGCTTAAAGGAAAGCCCCTCGCAGATAAGATAAAGGTCGCCATCACGCAGGAAGTCACCGAGCTCGTGGCCAGGTATGGCAGGGCGCCTAAGCTGGTTGCCATCCAGGCGCTCGAGAATGCCGCGTCGTCGGTTTATATAAAGAATCAGAAGAAGGTGGCGGAGTCACTCGGCATCGAATATGAGTTAATGGAATTTCCTGCCGGGATATCGCAGTCCGAGCTGGAGAAAGTTATAAAGCGCCTGAACTCCGATAAGTCTGTTACCGCAATGATACTGCAGCTTCCGTTGCCCGGCCAGATAGATGCCGGGAGAGCTCTCAGCGTCATATCGCCCGATAAAGATGCCGAAGGCATGCATCCGCAGAACGTCGGGAAGATATTGCTGGGGAAATATTCGATAGGCCCATGCACCGCGATGGCGGTGATGGAGCTATTGGCCTCGACCGGAGTCGATCTATACGGCAAAGAAGCCGTGATCGTGGGTCACTCCGAGATAGCCGGTAAGCCGCTCGGGCTCATGCTTTTGAACAAGTTTGCCACCACAACGGTCTGTCATATAGCGACCGATAAGCGAGGGGCGCTTGCCGACCATGTTCGCAGGGCGGAAGTCCTTATAGTGGCGGTCGGAAAAGCCTCTCTCATCAAAGGTGACTGGGTGAGGGACCAGGCCATAGTGATCGATGTAGGTATCAATAAGGTCGGCGAAAGAATAGTGGGCGACGTGGAGTTCGAAGGCGCGTCCGCGAAGGCATCGCAGATCACGCCCGTTCCGGGCGGGGTGGGGCCGCTTACAACTACGATGCTTATGAGAAACACGGTCGAGCAATTCAAGGCTCAGCTGGCAGGGATAGAATAGATGAATTTTTGCGAAAAGCTAAAAGCAGGTAAATTTGTTGTAACGAGCGAGATAGGCCCGCCCAAAGGTACGGACATAAAAGGTATTCTCGGTGATGCCTTGTTGATCAGAGGGCGTGTAGATGCCGTGAACGTTACCGACCTGCAGAGCTCCGTGATGAGGGCCGGGTCGGCTTCCGTATGCCATCTGCTTAAAGATCTTGGCATCGAGCCGATATTTCAGATCACCTGTCGCGACAGGAACCGCCTCGCTTTGCAGTCCGACCTGCTCTCTGCAAGCATCCTCGGAATAGAAAATGTCCTGGTCCTTACGGGAGATTATCCTACGCTCGGTGATCATCCGGAGGCAAAACCCGTATTTGATCTCGGAAGCGTGCAGCTCCTGGAAGTCCTGAAGGGCATGCAGGAAGGCAGGGACATGAAAGGCAATCCGCTTCAGGGTAGCCCGCATTTTTGCGTCGGGGCGGTCGTCAATCCCGGCGCTGATCCGCTGGAACCGGAAGTGATAAGGATGGAGCAGAAGATAGCCGCAGGCGCCCGGTTCTTCCAGACGCAGGCAGTTTACGATATTGAAATATTCAGGAGATTCATTAAGGCAACCGCGCATTTGAAAGTGCCTGTTCTCGCCGGAATAGTGTTGCTTAAATCTGTCGGTATGGCGCGCTTCATGAATAAGAATGTGTCCGGTGTATTTGTGCCGGACGAGCTGATAAGAGAGATGGAGTCCGCTACGGACAGGACGGCCACTTCGGTCGATATAGCCACCCGGCTCATAAGAGGCCTGAAGCCGCTTTGTCAGGGAATACATATAATGCCGATAGGGTGGAATAAAATGATGCCTTTGGTCCTGGACTCAGCAGGGCTGTAAATATAGACCCGCGAAAAGAACCCGGAGGAGAGCGTGACAGAGATAGCCGCAAAGATCACAGTGAAAGATGTTATATCGTTAATGGTCAGTGGCGCCCGGAAGGTGATGACGATTGCCGACGATAATCTTGCGAAAGCGATCAAGGAGAAGGGCCCGTCCCAGAGCATAGCTTTTCCCGAAACGGCCTTTTATCTGCCGCTGGCCAATGCGCTCCTTGGGTCTGAGGTCAAGACTCTGCAGGACGCGAAGGGAGTGCTCGATACAGCGAAGACGCTATTACCCGGATCTCCAAGCGCGGCCGGAGCCGATACATCCGCAAAAGAGGCGCTCGACTCAGGTGTGGCCGCCATATTAGCCTGCGAGATACTGTGCGCGCTCGGCTACCTCGCCGGCACGGAGCCGCAAACGGATTGTCCGGGGTTCTTTTCGGACACGTTGCTCAGGGCGCTCGGTATACAGCTTGTCGATGGCAGGATATCCGGAATCGCCGTGGTGCTCGGAAGAGCGCCGGATGCCGGGACTGCCGTAAATATCGTTCGTGACCTTCAAAAGAGGAATATACTTACACTGGTTGGCGGCGGCGTGGATGGCGTAAGTATCATAGAACAGCTGAAAGAGGGCGGCCTGAAGATGGGCCTTGAAAGTTATGTTGTGCCGTTCGGCCGCGATACGGCTTCGGTTGTATATGTGCTTAATTTTGCTATACGCGCGGCGCTCACGTTTGGTGGCATCAAAGCCGGCAATGCGGCCCTGTCTGTTGATTACGTAAGAAAAAGAGTCCCTGCATTCCTTCTTTTACTGGGAGGAGTGGATGAGATAAAGGCAGCCGCCGGAGCCGGCGCGCTCGCCGCGGGAGTTCCCATAATCACGGACCTGGATCTGCCCGAGATAACTATTCCGGGGGTTTGCGCTCACGAGGAGTGTTTGGTCCGGGAGAGCGACCACACGAAGATAGCCCAGAAAGCTATAGAGACGCGCGGCATAAAGGTAAAGGTCTCCAAAGTGCCGATACCGGTTCCTTTTTCGGCGGCGTTCGAGGGCGAGCGCGTGAGGATGGCCGATATGTTTGCGCAGTTCGGCGGCAAATATTCCGCGGCTTTTGAATATCTGAAGATGAGAAAGATGGATGAGATCGAGGACGGCAAGGTCACGGTATCCGGCCTGGAGGCGGATCGGATGGAAGAGGGTTCCAGCCATCCGCTTGGAATACTGGTCGAGGTCGCGGGCAGGAAGATGAGTTCCGAATTTGAGCCGATACTCGAGCGCCAGATCCACAAATTCCTGAACTACGCGATGGGCATATTCCACATGGGCCAACGCGATATGAATTGGGTCCGTATCTCAAAGGACGCCAGGAAAGCCGGATTTATGATCCGCCATTTCGGCGATATACTTATCGCGAAACTGCACGATGAATATGGCGCGATCGTAGATAAGGCGCAGGTGACGATCTACACCGGCGAGGCCGATGTCAGGAAACTCCTGCCCGAGGCGAAGAAGGTGTATGAAGCCAGAGACAGCAGGATCGCCGGAATGACGGACGAGTCGGTCGATACGTTCTACAGCTGTACGTTATGCCAGAGTTTTGCGCCCGACCATGTGTGTGTGGTAAGTCCCGAGCGGCTCGGCCTATGCGGCGCTTATTCATGGCTTGATGCTAAAGCGGCTCACGAAATAACTCCGACAGGCGGGAACCAGCCTATAAAGAAGATCAGGACGTTGGATCAGAATAAGGGCATCTGGGAGGGTATCAATAAGTTCGTCGCGGATAATTCGCACCAACACACTACGGTTATGGCGGCCTATTCGATAATGGAATTTCCTATGACGTCATGCGGCTGTTTTGAATGCATCGTGGCAATAGTGCCTGAAGCTAACGGTGTCATGCTGGTAAACCGAGAATATACGGGCGAGACGCCCGCGGGTATGAAGTTTACGACGCTGGCCAGCACGGTCGGCGGAGGCGCCCAGACGCCGGGGTTTCTCGGAGTGGGCAGGCTGTATATCGTCAGCAGGAAGTTCATCTCCGCCGACGGAGGATTGAAGCGCGTGGTATGGATGCCGAAGGAGCTCAAGGAGGCGCTTGGCGACAGGCTTAAGGCTCGCGCTAAAGAGATCGGCGAGCCGGGACTTTTCGACAAGATAGCGGACGAGACCGTGACGACCGATGCCTCGGCGCTTGTAGAATACCTGACGAAAGTCGGCCATCCGGCCCTGGCGATGGAGCCGATGATTTAAGAAGAGAAAGAGAATAGCTATGGCCTTTTCAGGATTAGACATATATAAGTTACTACCGAAGACGAACTGCAAAGACTGCGGGTTCGCGACGTGCCTGGCGATGGCAATCGCGCTTGCCCAGAAGAAGATCTCCCTCGAAAAGTGCCCTCACATCTCCGCGGAGGCCAAAGAGGCGCTCGCCAGCGCGTCCGAGCCGCCGATCAAGCTCGTTACGATAGGCGCAGGCAACTCGAAGCTGGAGATAGGCAACGAGACCGTGATGTACCGCCATGAGCAGAAGTTTTATCATCCTACCGTGATAGGGTTTCTTATCGAAGATTCTATGGATGAGGAGTCGCTCGGCAAGGCGGTAGCCGGGATTAAAGCCCTGAAGTTTGAGCGCGTCGGGCAGCAGATAGGCGCTGACCTGATATGTATAAAAAATTCATCCGGTTACCGCAATAAATTCCTGACCGCGGTGAGGATCGCGGAAGCTATGTCAGATCTGGCGATCGCGCTTTATAGCAGTGATGATCAATCGACCCTGGAAGCAATAGAAATATGCAAGGAGAGGAGGCCGCTGATAATTTGCGGCGAAGAGAAATCACAGGAAGCCTTTATCAAGCTCGCCGCGGAGAATAATCTTCCGCTCGGACTTACCTGCGCAGGCATCGAAGAGGCCGCGCTGGCGACCGCCAAAGCAAAGGCCGGTGGAGTGAACGAGATAGTCATAAATCTTCAGGAAGCGACCCCCTCAAAGCGCATACAGGATTACACTTACATGAGGCGCCTCGCGCTGAAGAAGAATTTCAGGCCTCTCGGCTACCCCATCATAGCATTTACCGAAAATCCCGATCCTGGCCTTGAGCTTGCCGAGGCCGTATCGTATATGGCGAAGTATGCCGGAATCGTCATTATGAAGAATACCGATAAGGAATATGTATATCCGCTTCTGGTGGCGCGCCAGGATTTGTTTCAGGATCCCCAGAAACCGGCCCAGGTCGAGCCTAAAGTCTACGAGATAGGGAAGGTCACGAAAGATTCGCCGGTTCTGATCACGACAAATTTTTCGATAACGTATTTTACGGTCGCGTCCGAGGTCGAATCGAGCAAGGTGCCGTCTTATATCGTATGCTGTGACGCGGAAGGTATGTCGGTGCTGACGGCGTGGGCGGCGGATAAATTTACCGCGGGGACGATAACCGACATATTGAAGAGATGCGGCATAGAGAAGATGGTGTCGCATCGAAAGCTTATCATACCCGGATATGTCGCGGTTCTTAGCGGCAAGCTCGAAGAGGCTTCAGGGTGGACGGTATCCGTAGGTCCGCGGGAAGCGTCCGGTATAATTAATTATCTGAAGAATTGGAATACGTAGATGCGCGAATTTACCGTTAAATTCCATCCACAGGGCAAATCTATCAGGGTGACTCAGGGGACCGATATCCTGAGCGCCGCCACCAGGGCCGGCATAGTGGTGAGCGCGCCTTGCGGGGGCGAAGGCGTTTGCGGCAAATGCCGCGTGATAGTCGATAAAGGGAGCGTAAAGACGGAGTCCTCGCGTCTTGTCGATGACGCCGACAGGAAGAGAGGGGTGGTGCTGGCCTGCCAGACCCTCGTCGAGAGCGACGTGGAAGTAACATTTACGAAAGAGTCCCTGGAAGCGCACGAGCATTTATGCCATGAGGCTGAAGATTTTACAAAAGGCGTGATACTGAAGAGAGAAAATAAATTTCCTCTATCGCCTTTGATCAGTAAGGTATACCTTGAGCTTACAGCTCCGACCGCAGATGACGGCACAAGCGATCTTGACAGGATAATGGACGCTCTTAAGGGCAGGGTCGGCGCATTGCGCTTATCCACAAGGCTTACGAATATAAAACACCTGAGCGAAGTCCTGAGAGAGAGCGATTTTAAGATAACGGTTGTCCTGGCCTACAGGGAAGGAGCCCAGGAGATATTGTCTCTGGAGCCCGGAGATACCACCGGATCAAACCTGGCATTCGCCTTTGATATAGGGACAACTACGGTAGCGGGCCAGCTCATCGACCTTAAGACGGGCACTATACTCGGAACGAGGATAGCATTCAATGCTCAAGCCGTATACGGTGCCGATATCATCACGAGAATGATCTACGCATCTGAGCCGGGCGGCATGGCGAAATTGAATTCGGGCGTGGTCGGCAATATTAACGAGATGATCGACGATCTGATCAAGGCTAATAAAGTCAATCTGGGCGATATATACGCTATCGTGGCCGCAGGTAACATGACGATGATACATCTCATTCTTAAGATAGACCCGTCGGGCCTGCGCAAGGCTCCGTATGTCTCTACGGTAAGCGCTTTCCCCCCGGTGAGCGCAGCGGAGCTTGCCATTGAGATAAACCCCAGAGGGATAGCTGCATTTTTACCCGGAGTCAGCACATACGTAGGCGGAGATATTGTTTCCGGGATATTGGCCTGCGGTGTCGCCGAGAACGATGACCTTACACTTCTGGTGGATATTGGCACAAACGGCGAGATAGTACTGGGTAACCGCGAATGGATGATAGGTTCCGCCGCCAGCGCCGGCCCCGCGTTCGAGGGGAGCGGCCTTACATGCGGTATGAAGGCTGTGAGCGGCGCGATGCAGAGGATAATCATCGACGCTAACCTGGACGTCAAGTTTGAAACCATCTCTCACGTTGCGCCCAAAGGTATATGCGGCTCCGGATATATAGATCTGCTATCGCAGATGCTCAAGCGGGGCGTTATGGGTAAAGACGGCAAGATAAACCGCGATACGGCCTCCGGAAGAATACGCAGGGTAGATAACAATTACGAATTTGTTCTGGCATTCGCTTCCGAAACCGCGATCGACCGGGATATAATTATCCGTGACGATGATATCGATAACCTGAAGCGTTCCAAGGGTGCGATATACAGCGCCATCATTTCGATCATTAATAAAGTCGGCAAGGATATAACGGATGTGAAGAAGATTTATATAGCGGGAGGTTTTGGAAATTACCTCAACATTGAGAATTCGATATTTATAGGGCTCCTGCCGGACGTCGAAAGATCGATCTACGAATTTGTGGGTAACTCATCTCTCGCCGGCGCGAGGATGTCCCTTCTGTCACGCGATGCGTTTAATGCGACAGAAGGGATCCATAAAAATATCACATACATGGATCTGGCTGCGGAGCCCGGTTATATGGATGAATATATTGCGGCGCTTTTCTTTCCTCATACAGAGATCGGGAGATTTCCATCGGTACGGTTATAGCGGTAAACGGCAAAGGAGGCACGGGCAAGACCACGATAGCGGGCCTGATCGTCTCGGAGCTTATCCGGAGGAAGAAGGGTTCGATACTGGCAATTGACGCCGATCCAAATTCCTGTTTTGCCGGTTCGTTAGGCGTCAAGGATCCCGCGACGATCGTGGGAATATGCGAAGAGATATCCGGCCATATGGACAAGATACCTTCGGGCGTTACGAAGGACCGTTTTATAGAGATGAAGGTCCAGGAATCGCTTACGGAGACGAAGGACTTCGATCTCCTGGTCATGGGCGCTCCCGAAGGCCCGGGTTGTTATTGTTACGTTAATAATCTTTTGAGGGAGATAATAGGCCGGATAACGAGAGGGTACGATTACACAGTCATCGATAATGCCGCGGGAATGGAACATATATCGCGTCGCACATCCGGGGACATATCGAAACTGCTTGTAGTCAGCGATTACTCCATCCCGGGAGTGCGCGCGGCAAAGAAGATATATAAGCTGGCGAAGACCCTTAAGACCAGGATAGGCGGCGCCTATCTCATATTGAACAGGGTTTCGGGGTCACTCTCTCTTTTGAAAGATGAGATATCGGCAACCGGAATGGATATGGCCGGTGAGGTGCCTTACAGCGCTAAGCTTGTGGAATGGAATATTTCCGATAAACCGATATTCGCGCTTTGCGATAAGGCGGTCACAGCAGCGATAACCGGTATATTCGACAAATTTACGGAGAACTTACAATGCCCATAGAGTTGATCAGGGAGAAGTATGCGGGGGCGATCAATACGGTCGAGATAGGGAAAAGCTCTTCCCCTAATGCGTTAAAGATCGGCGGACAGACAGGGCTGCCGTTCTTGTTCGATGAGGGAAAGATGCCGAACGCGCCCATTATAGCCTATGAGATACTTGACTGTCCGCCCGACGATTGGCCGGAAAACCTTAAGGAGTCTTATGGCCGTGTCGTGAAGAACCCTGCCAAGTGGGCGAAGGCCTGCGTCGATAATTTTGGCGCCCAGCTTCTGTGTGTGCGCCTTGAGAGCATGCATCCGGATAAAGGCAGAAGGAATGTCGAAGCATCAATCGCGACACTGAAGGCCATCCTTAGCCTGTCCGCTGTGCCGATGATAGTGCTGGGTACGGGCGATGATGAGCGCGACAATGAGATAATGCCCAGGGTAAGTCAGGCGCTGAAAGGCGAGAATTGCCTGCTGGGCGTGGCGACGCAAAATAATTATAAGACGCTCGCGGCCACCTGTTTGGCCGACGGGCATTCGATAATCGCGGACTCTCCCATAGATATCAATATTGCCAAGCAGGTAAATATACTCATAAGCGACATGGGTTATGACGCAAAAAGAATAGTGATGCATCCCACAACGACGTCGCTCGGATACGGGATGGAGTATGTGTATTCGATAATGGAACGCGGACGTCTTGCCGCCTTCATTGGCGACAGGATGCTCGCGATGCCGTTCATAGTCTTTGTCGGAGACGAAGCATGGAAGACAAAAGAGGCAAAGGAATTCGGAAAGGTGCAGGGCATAAACTGGGAAATTACTACGGCCGTATCGCTCATTCAGGCCGGCGCCGATATTATCGTGATGCGCCATCCGGACGCGGCCAAGTCAGTGAAGAGATATATAGATTGGATGATGGGTAAACAGTAGGTTGCGTCATAGATGACGGGATAAAGGCGGTAGTAAAGATGATAATAATAGGCGAGCTTATTAACGGGATGTATAAGGATGTCAGTAAGGCTATATCGAATAGAGAAGCCGATGTCATCCAGCATCTGGCGGAAGAGCAGGTGAAGGCGGGAGCAAATATTCTGGACGTCAACATCGGCCCGTATTCCAATAACGTGAATGATGATATGAAATGGCTCGTAGAGACCATACAGAAAGTCGTCATGGTCCCACTCTCGCTCGATTCTACCAGGCTCGATGTCATTGAGGAGTCCATGAAACTCGCGACTAATCGCGTGGTCATCAATTCTACCAGCGCCGACGAAGATAAGATGTCCATGGTATTTGAGCTTGCGAAAAAGTATAACGCGCAGGTGATAGGTATAGCGCTGGACTCCTCCGGAGTGCCGCTGTCCAGGGATAAACGCCTGGAGCTCGCGGTGAAGATAGTGGCGAAGGCCGCGGGGTACGGCATAAGCGCGGACGATCTTTACCTGGATCCGATAGCCATGCCGATAAATGTCGCCCAGGCGCAGGCCCGCGAGGTGATGGAGTCTATAAGGGAATTCAGGATGCTATGCAATCCGTCGCCTAATACCGTGATAGGCTTATCAAATGTTTCGCAGGGAACAAAAGGGCATCGCAGCCTGTTGGACAGGACGTTCCTGGTGATGGCCATGGCGAGCGGCCTGACGGCCGTAATCCTCGACCCGCTCGACAAGGAGCTGATGGACGCGATGATCACGGCGGAGCTGATATTGAACAAGAATATCTATTGCGACTCATTTCTGGAAGCTTACCGGAAGAAGTAAAGGCCTCGGTCTAAAGACCTCGGCACTTAGCTAACACCATGGCTTAATAAACTTGGCCTCGGTCGGAGACCTCGGCACTTAGCTAACACCATGGCTTAATAAACTTGGGGGGAGCTGTATATGGAACGCAAAAAATTGATGATCAGCGACTTGCTTGCCAGGAAACGTGAAGGCGGAAAGATCACGATGCTGACCGCGTATGACTATCCGATGGCGCGCATAATCGATGACGCCGGAATTGACGTGATCCTGGTGGGTGATTCTCTCGGAATGGTGGCGCTCGGATACGAATCGACGGTCCCGGTGACTATGGACGAGATGATACATCACGCAAAGGCTGTCAGGCGCGGCACTAAGTTCGCTTTTCTGATAGGCGATATGCCGTTCATGTCTTACCAGGTATCGAGAGAGGATGCCGTCCGTAACGCCGGTAGGTTTATGAAGGAAGCGCTCTGTGATGCCGTAAAACTCGAGGGAGGCGACGAAGTCCTGGATGTGACCAGGGCCATTATAGACGCCGGTATTCCGGTTCTCGGGCATCTGGGGCTTACTCCGCAGACAGTTTCGAAGCTTGGCGGTTACAAGGTACAGGGTAAGGATTGTGAATCGGCGCAGAAGATCATGGACCAGGCGCTGAAACTGGAGGCTGCCGGCTGTTTTGCGATAGTCCTCGAGTGTGTGCCGGGCAAAGTGGCGGAAGTTATCACAAAGAGATTGAAAATACCGACAATAAGCTGCGGCGCCGGCGCGGCCTGCGATGGCCAGGTGATGGTCACAAACGATATGATCGGCCTCTTCGACAGGTTCGTCCCGAAATTTGTAAAGCAGTACGTAAAGCTTTCGCCGCTTTTAAACTTGGCGTTTGTAAAATATAGGGAAGAGGTCGAGCTCGGGAAGTTTCCCGGGCCCGAACATACGTTTACGATAAAAGACGAAGAACTGAAGAAATTTAAAAAGAGGTAGGTGCTCACTATGAAGATAACCGTAGTCGGTCCCGGTGCGCTCGGCTGCCTGATAGCTGCCCACCTGAAGAACAAGACGAAGGAAGAGATATGGCTGCTGGACGAATTCGCCGACAGGGCCAGGAAGATATCTCTCGACGGAGTGCGTCTGGAAGGCCCGGGCGGGCCGTTCACGGTGAAGATGAATGCGACGGCGAACGCGAAAGATATAGGAATAAGCGACCTGGTTATAATATGCGTAAAGAGCTATTCGACCGACGACGCGTGTAAAGGGATCAAGGATATCGTTTCGGAAAAGACCGGCATCCTGACGCTGCAGAACGGCATAGGAAACGTCCAGATACTGAATGACCACTTCGGGCCCGACAGAGTGATCGCGGGCGTAACGAACCACGGCTCGACCTATATGGGAACCGGCCATGTGAGGCACGCCGGAAAAGGCGATACGACCATAGGCAAAGCCGATGGGCGAGTGCTGGGCGCCATACGCGAAGTTGCCGGCGTCCTGACGAAGGCGGGTTTTGAAACGAAAGTATCCAGAGATATTGATTCTGTTGTATGGAGCAAGCTGATAGTTAATACAGGGATAAACGCGCTTACGGCTATCACATGCCTGAATAACGGCGCTCTGTTGGAGCATGAAGGGTGTCGTCAGATCATGAGAAGCGCGGTGCAGGAGGCTGTGAAGGTCGTGAAACGTAAGCGTATAAAGCTTATGTATGATGACCCCATACAGAAGGTGGAGTCTGTCTGTCGCGCGACTTCCTCAAACGTATCGAGCATGCTCCAGGACATATTGAGCAATAACAAGACAGAGATAGATTTTATAAACGGCGCCATAGTGCGCCAGGCGAAGGCGCTCAATATCCCGACGCCGGTGAACGAAGTATTGACGAGCCTCGTTAAGACGATAGAGGAGAGCTGTAAAGCCAGGGTAAGGGAAAAATAGATGCTGATCATAGGTGAGAGGATTAATTCCACCAGGCCGAAGATCCAGGAGGCCATAAAAGAGCGTAACACCGCCCATGTAGTGAAAGAGGCTATTAAGCAGCTTGCCGCGGGCGCCAAATACATCGATGTGAACTGCGCCGTTACCACAGGCGACGAGCTTCAGGATATGGACTGGGTGATCAGCGTTATCCAGAGCGAGGTTCCGGAAGTCAGTATCTGTATCGACAGTCCGAACTATCTCTCTCTTGAGAGGGGGCTTAAGGCGTATAAGTCCAAAGGCAGCCTTTTTATCAACTCTATCACCGCTGAGGATTCCAGGATCAATAATGTGCTGCCCCTGGCGATCAAATATAAGACAAAACTTGTAGCTCTCACGATGGACGATAGCGGTATGCCCGATACGGCCGCCGGACGATTTGATATCGCCGGGCGCATATTCGATAAAGTGAAGAGAGAAGGTTTTAACACAAACGATCTTTACATCGACGCGCTGATCAGGCCAATATCCACGGAACCCGCCCAGGCGCGGGAATTCCTTAAATCGCTAAAAATGATAAAGAGCCTGGGAAATGTCAATACGATATGCGGGTTATCTAACGTCTCATTCGGCCTTCCCGATAGAGGCCTGGTGAACTCCATATTCCTGGCGATGGCGATGGCCGAAGGGCTCGATGCCGCAATAATCGATCCGACAGAAAAGCATATCGCTTCAAGCCTTGCCGCTTCAGACGCCCTCCTCGGCGATGACGAGTATTGCGGCCGATATATAACCGCTTTCCGCGAGGGAAGGCTGATCTAAAAATTTATGGCAAAGAAAATATTTATAGCGGCGACGATGCAGAATGACGGGAAGACGACCGTCTCGCTCGGGCTCATAGCAGCGCTTAAGAAACGCTTTAAAAGGATCGGTTTCATCAAGCCGATAGGCCAACGTTATCTCGTCGAGCAAGGCTACAAGGTTGATGAGGATTCGATCCTTATTGAAGAAGTATTCGGTATCAAGTGCAATATTAAAGATATGTCGCCTATCGCGATAGAGCGCGGGTTCACCGAGCGTTTCATCGAAAAGGGCGCCGAAGAAGATCATGCCGGGCAGATCGCCGACGCGTGTGAGCGCATATCCAGGGATAATGACCTGGTCATAATCGAAGGCACCGGGCACGCGGGAGTGGGAAGCGTGCTGAACCTTTCGAATGCCGCAGTCGCGAAACTTCTCGGTGCGGACGTCCTGCTCATTTCTTCCGGCGGTGTCGGTAAACCCATAGATGAGATAATGCTAAATAAGGCCCTGTTTGATAAAGAAGGTGTCAATATCGCCGGAGTGATGGTCAATAAAGTGCGTCCGGAGAAGTACGATAGAATATCGACCCTGGTCAAGAAAGGCCTGGAGCAGAAAGGCCTGAGCGTCTTCGGAGTCCTGCCTTACCAGAAGATACTCGACATCCCCACGATGCGTGAGATAAAGGAGGAGCTGAGGATACAGACCTTATTCGAAGGCAATAGTTTCGATAAACCTGTCGAGAACGTGCTGATTGGCGCTATGAACGTCAAGGATGCGATGCAGTTTGTCAGGAATAATACGCTGATGATAATACCCGGCGACCGGGAAGATATGATCGCGGCGGTATGTAGTATCCAATCGGGCAAGACGAAGAAGGACTATTCTTTCTCCGGCCTGATCATATCCGGCGGCATAATGCCGGACAAGGGGAGCATGGAGCGCCTCATAAAATCGAACGTCTCCGTCCTTATAACCAAGGAAGATACATATAAGATAGCCTCTCGAGTCCATTCCATGGTCGTCAAATTAAAGCCCCAGGATACCGAAAAGATCAAGATCATCGTCGATATGGTCGAAAAGTGCATCGATATAGATAAGGTGATCGCCAGCCTGAAATGACACTCCCGCGCAGAATAGCAGTCTCATCGATAGCGATAATATCTCTCTCCGCCTTCTTCTTCCTGCGCGGATGCTACGATAATCCCCCTGTCATAGAAAAAGAAGAACTGCTTATGGGGACGATCGTGCAGATAAAAGTTCCCGTCGGCGTAAACGGTAATGCGAAGAAGGTCGGCGAGGCTATCGACAGGACGTTCGCGGAGATAGCCAGGGTCGAAAGCATATTCAGCGTCTATGATCCCGCGAGCGAGATATCCAGGATCAATCGTCTGGAGAAGGGTGAAACGCTGAAGATATCTGCGGAGGCGTCCTACCTCATAGATAAAGCCATGGAATACAGCGTGAAAACCGGCGGCGCGTTTGATATAACAGTGAAGCCGCTTATAGATATCTGGGCAAGGGCGAAGGCTCACGGCATAGTCCCATCGGATGAATATATCAAGTACGCTATGGAGAAGGTCGGCCGCAGCGGCTTCGTACTGGATAGGACCGGTCTCACGATCTCGTTCGAGAAAGACGGTATGGCGCTCGACCTGGGGGGAGTCGCGAAAGGATATGCCGTTGACAGGGCAGTAGAAACATTGAAGGATAACGGCATCAAGGACGCGATAGTAAACTCCGGCGGCGATATGTATTGCCTGGGAGCGCGCTCAAAGCGGCAACTATGGTCCGTCGGTATCCGGCATCCCAGAGATAGCGGCAGTATATTCCTTGAACTTGAATTAAGAAACAAAGCCATCGACACATCAGGCGACTATGAAAAGTATTACATCCTGGACGGAAAGAGATATTCGCATATTATAGATCCGAGGAGCGGACGTCCGGCGGGAGATAAAGTTGTCAGCGCGAGTGT
The DNA here is from genome assembly GCA_018823705.1 of Candidatus Omnitrophota bacterium. Classification (GTDB taxonomy): domain Bacteria; phylum Omnitrophota; class Gorgyraeia; order 2-01-FULL-45-10; family 2-01-FULL-45-10; genus CAIMPC01. The sequence goes on from JAHJHP010000066.1 coordinate 27,800, forward strand.
GATTGCCGATAACGCGATGACAGCCGATATGTTGGCGACGACGCTATGTATTCTCGGCCGGGACGGCCTGAGCATAATAAGTAAAATAGGCGGCTCGGACGCCGTAGTTATATCCAAAGAAGACAATGGTTTTATTACCGGTATGACCGCAGGGTTCATGGAGAGATATAGTGTCAAAGAAAAGATCAAACTCTAAGGTAAAGGTCGTCGTCGGCATGTCAGGCGGAGTCGACTCGTCGCTGGCGGTTGCGCTTATAAAAAAAGAGGGCTATGACGTAATAGGCGTGACCTTCAGAATGTGGCCGAAAGAAGAGTGCGGAACCAGTTCGAAGCGCGCCTGCTGCAGCCTGGAGGCGGTGACGCGGGCCAGGGCTGTCTCCGAGGACTTCGGGATCCCATATTACGTCGTCGACTTCAGCTCTGATTTTAAGAAATACGTTATTGACTATTTCTGCTCGGAGTATCTTAAGGGTCAGACACCAAACCCTTGCGTGATATGTAATCAAAAGATCAAATTCGGCTGCATGCTGGATAAGGCGCGGTCACTCGGCGCCTCATATGTGGCCACTGGCCATTACGCCAGGATAGGACGGGATAAATCAAACGGCCGTTACCTGCTTAAGGAGGGAGCGGATAAATCGAAGGATCAATCGTACTTCTTATTCAATCTTTCTCAAGCGCAATTAAAACATGCTATCTTTCCTCTGGGAGGCCTTACAAAAGTGAAAGCGCGGGCTCTTGCCAGGAAGATGAAGATAAGGACCTACAATACGGTCTCCAGCCAGGATATCTGCTTTGTCCGTGATCAAAAGTACGCTGAATATATAAAGAATAAGGTAGGGATCGATATAAATCCGGGGAATATCGTCGATAAGACGGGCAAGGTCATCGGTTCTCATAAAGGCATAGCTTTCTACACGATCGGACAGAGGCGTGGCCTTGGGATCGCGCATAAAGAGCCACTATACGTTACGGCTATCGACATCGAGAATAATCGCGTCATAGCTGGAGTGAAAGAGGACTTGATGAAGAAGGTCGTTATCGCCGACAGGTTCAATTGGATATCGATCAAAGAAATGAATAAGCCGCTCAAAGTGATGGCGAAGATACGGTATAACCATAAGAAGGCGAAGGCCGTTGTCACGAATATGGGTGCTGGAGCGGTCAGAGTCGACTTCGTCGAACCGCAGTCCGCGCCGACTCCGGGCCAGGCGCTTGTGTTGTACGATAAGGACATTGTTATAGGCGGTGGTTGGATCCGCGAGGCGCTATGACTCTATGACTAATTAAGGAAACGGAGTATGGACAAGATAGAGAAGCTGAGGAAGATACTGAAGGGGATGGGGAGTGTCGTCATCGCGTATTCGGGCGGGCTCGACAGCACGTTCTTGCTGAAGGTGGCTGTCGACTCACTCGGCAGAGAGAATGTGCTCGCGGTGACTTCGCGCTCGGAGACGTATCCCGCGGCTGAGTATAAAGAGGCCTCGCGTATCGTGAAGATAATAGGCGCGCGGCATGTCGTTATAAAGACAAAAGAGCTTGGAATAAGGCATTTCAAGTCCAATCCGGTCAATAGGTGTTACTACTGCAAGAAGGAGCTTTTCAAGGATCTTGACCGGATCAGGATCAAGAACAAGATTAAATATCTCCTGGACGGGGCCAATTACGATGACCTGAAAGACATCCGTCACGGAAGGATCGCGGCGAAGGAGCTGGGCGTAAAGAGTCCGCTCGTCGATGCCGGCTTCACGAAAGCCGATATCAGGAAGGATTCGAAGAGGTTCAGGCTCCCGACCTGGGATAAGCCGCCGCTGGCGTGTCTGGCATCGCGTTTTCCTTTCCATACAGCGATAAACGCGAAAGACCTGAAGCGGATCGATAGCGCTGAAGCCTATTTGAGGAGGCTCGGATTTAAGCAGGTAAGAATAAGATTGCACAAAGATATCGCAAGGCTGGAGCTACTTCCCGGAGATCTGCAGAAGGCAGTTAGATTAGGGGCCGCTATCACAAATAAACTCAAGAGATTCGGCTTCACATATGCGGCCCTGGACCTCAGGGGCTACAGGACCGGCAGCATGCATGAGAGTCTTTAGGGGACGTGTCACTTTGGCCTGCCTGCCTGCCGGTAAGTAGGCCACAGGCAGGCAGGCCAAAGTGACACGTCCCCTAAAGACTCTCATGCATGCTGCCGGTCCTGTAGCCCCTGAGGTCCAGGGCCGCATATGTGAAGCCGAA
>JAHJHP010000067.1 GCA_018823705.1 Candidatus Omnitrophota bacterium
CAATATAGATTAGCGCCGGCAAAAGTACACGTTGAACTGAAGACGATATAGAGAATTAGCAAATTAACTTTAAGTAGGTAAGTAGCCCGGGCTTAAGCCCGGGCTACTACTGTTTAAAGTGGAGTGTCCCTGCCTGCCTGCTGGTAAGCAGGTCGCAGGCAGGCAGGCCAAAGTGACACGTCCCCAAAAACGCTATTGACATCAAGAGTACTATCAATGTAAAATGTAGCGCAAGTTAAATAATTTATTAAGGAGAGATGATGGTAGAGTTCGGAAATAAAATCCTTGTGATCGGTTACGGTTCCGTTTCAAAATGTACGCTTCCCGTCCTGTTCAAGCATATCAAGATACCCTACAAAAATGTCACCGTCATAGATTTTGTCGACCAGCGCGGCGCGATCAGAGAGTGGACTAATAAGGGCGTTAAATTTTTCCGGACAAAGATCACTCCCATGAATATGGCGACTGAGCTCGCCAGGCATATCGGCACGGGCGGACTCATCATAGATTTGGCCTGGAACATCGGATGCACCGATATCCTCACCTGGTGCCACGACAACAGGGTCCTGTATGTCAATACCTCCATAGAGGAATGGGATCCGTACGCGGATATTCATAACAAGACGCCTATGCAGAAATCCCTCTACTACAGGCATATGATAATACGTGAGATGATCTCCGGGTGGGGATCGGACTCTACGACAGCGGTCGTGGACCACGGAGCGAACCCCGGGTTGATATCGCATTTCACAAAACGGGGCCTCGTCGATATCGCCTGTAAAGCGATAAAGGATAAGACGACACCGAAGAGTTCCGTGAAAGCTCTCGAAAAATATTTACAGGATAGCGACTTCGCCCGTATCGCGATGGAATTGGATGTTAAGGTCATTCACTGCAGTGAGCGCGACACCCAGATAGCGAATAAACCAAAATCCGTAGACGAATTTGTGGGCACATGGTCTATCGAAGGCCTGAGGGAAGAGGGCATCTCCCCCGCCGAGATGGGGTGGGGCACACATGAAGATAAGTTGCCGGCGCTTGCTCATATTCCGCATTACGGGCCCAAGAACCAGATATTCCTTGCCAGGATGGGAATGAATACCTGGGTGAGGAGCTGGATACCTGATCAGGAGATAGTCGGCATGGTCATACGGCATGGTGAGGCATTCGGAATATCCGATCTCCTCACCGTCTGGAAAGGCAAAAAGGCCGTCTACAGGCCGACGGTGCATTACGCATACATGCCGTGCCACGAGACGATATCCTCCCTGCATGAACTTCGCGCGCGAAACTATGAACTCCAGCCCAAGTGGAGGATCATGAACGATGAGATAACCGACGGCGAGGATATCCTCGGGGCCCTCCTTATGGGACACAAGTACAATTCGTGGTGGACGGGAAGCGCTCTCTCGATCAAAGAGTCAAGGCGCCTCGTGCCGCATCAGAACGCAACCACGCTGCAGGTGGCTATAGGCGTCATATCGGCAGCTCTCTGGATGATAGAAAACCCTAAGAAAGGATTCTGCCTACCGGATGATCTGCCGCATAAATACGTACTCGATATCGCTAAACCATACCTGGGCAGGTTTATTTCCGAGGCCTCCAGCTGGACGCCGTTTTCAAACTACCAGGTATTCTTTAAGGAGAATAAAGCGGCTAAGCTTGACGCTGATAACGTCTGGTCTTTCCGCAATTTTCTCTTTAAGCCCTAAACGCACTACTAAAAGTGACAGTCACTTTTTGGGACACCCATTTATGGCAAAACGACCGAATAAGTATACAAAAATCCTAAAAAAGATCGCTGAGAAGCACGGCACGCCTGTATTTATTCTAGACCACGAAAAGATAAGGGAAAATTACAAGGAGTTTACGAAAGAGCTGCCGCGCGTGCAGGCGTACTACGCCGTTAAGGCAAACTCTCTTCCCTGGATAGTTAAGACCCTCTATAGGATGGGCTCGAGCTTCGACGTCGCATCCTTCCCCGAGTTCATGATCGTCTATGAAAATATAAAGAACCTTCCGGCAAAGAGACGCCAGGACTTCATCTGGGATAAGATAATCTACGCGAATACGATAAAACAGATTGAGACACTCCACAAGCTCGACCAGTTCAAGCCTCTGGTCACATATGATAACGCCGCGGAATTGCACAAGATAAAGATCCACTGTCCGCATGCCGGATTATGCCTCAGGATAGGGGTGCCCAACACAGGCTCGATGGTGGAGCTATCCTCAAAGTTCGGAGCTCATCCCGGAGAAGCAGTCGATCTGATCCTGGAAGCGTTCAATGCGGGCCTGATCGTCGAGGGCATCAGCTTCCATGTCGGAAGTCAGTGTAATAATTTCGAGAATTACATGCAGGCTCTTCAGCTCTCCGCTTCCATATTTAAAGAGTCCGAATCGCGCGGGCACAGGATAAAGATACTCGATATCGGCGGAGGGTTCCCCGTTCGTTACAACAATAAGGCAAAGTCATTTAAGGTCCTGGCAAAAAAATTAAATACGGAGTTCGCGAGGCTTTTTCCCGAAGATATAGAGATACTGGCCGAGCCGGGACGCTTTATGGTCGCCAACGCGGCCACTCTCGTAGCCAAAGTGATAGGCAAGGCTGTGCGGGATGGAAAGGTATGCTATTATATAGATGACGGCATCTACCATACATTTTCAGGCGTGATCTTCGATCACTGCACATACCCGATAAAAGCATTTAAGGATGGTGAAAAGAAGGTCTCCGCGGTCTTCGGCCCGACCTGCGATGCGCTCGACACGATCTCGATAGCCGAGGAGCTCCCGGAATTGGATATAGGGGATCTCGTTTACGCCGAGAATATAGGCGCCTACTCTCACGCATCAAGCACTTACTTCAACGGCTTCCCTCCCGCAAAAGTAATACATATCAATAAGTAGAAAACGACCACATTGCTATTAGATGTAAGGTTTATGGTGGGCTCAAGACTATTAGGCTATGGACCTAGCTATCTACCGTTTCTTGCTTATGAGGAGATTTCTTATTTTCAAGATATTCATCTAGTACAAAACTTGCTCTACCATTTTTAAAAAGAACTTTCTTTGCATCTTCCACTGGCAAATCATAATCTATAATAGCCAACGCCAAATTAAATAAAACCCTAGTATCTATAAAAATAATATCTTCCAATTCTTTTTCGTACTCACCTTGATAAGCTAAGGGCCTCTCTATGGGGTCAGTTTTTATATCATAGTTAAGAATTAAAGCACCTCTAGCGATATCTTTATGCTTACTATGATGAATATGTTTCCATACTTGCGTAATAAATCTGGGTGTAGGGTTTTTATCACTAACACCTTTTATTTCAGCTAAACTAATAGAACTACCATACTTAATAATATCTTCTGCAAGGTCACCTTTTCTATTTTCATCGGCATCCGTTACTTCTAACTTAAATATTTCTGTTAGCACTTTCATTACACTTTTCTTTAATTCATCGCCTGAACTCGAAAGCACTCTTCTTAAAAAACAATATTTATTTTTTGCTTCCTCTTTTTTGCCTTGAAGCACCGAAATCTTTTCTCGAGTTTCATTGATAATATCTAAAACAGCATCGTCATATGATTTTAATTCAGATGGATAATATTTATCGCTTTCTATCCAGTCAGGCGTATAGAGTTCAGGGATGAGTTTTGTATATATTTTTGTTATCTCTTTTAGTAATTTTTCTAACACAATAATATTATTCTTAAACTGCGGTAAAATAATAACATCAGGGTTATCTGCGCTATCATAACTAGGTCTATCGTTTAAGTAGGTTGCTAAAATATAATTGCCAGGATTTCTATAAATAGTTCTAAAGCTTTTTTCAGGAGCAAACATCTTTTCATCTAAGGATAAATAATGATTAGTGGGCATGGTTACTTCTCTTTGTATTTCTTTAAAGAATTTTTTAAAACTCGTGTCTTCGTTCAACATGTACTTACAGGTTATATCGTTTGTGTCAACTTTTTTTAACCCAACTTTGCCTATACCAAGGCTTAAGAGGTCTTTATATTTATAATTTCCTAGAAAAATAATTAAAATGCCATTCGTCGTCCAGAATTTAAAAAATTCTATCGCATCACTCTGGGAGCCTTTTTTTGCTTTACTATGAAATTCCTTAACCACGTCTTCATTATGGTTTAGATTGGCAACGATGATATCATACTCAAAGGGAGGATGTGGTAGATAAAAACGAACTATTTCAGCATTTTTATTGGAATCAAAATCAGTATAGCCCTCAGCATCAGAAACATAGCCTCTGTCAATGTCAATCTTGAGGTTACTTAATCTTTCAGCTTCTTGCTTGCTGAAATTTATGAGTAGTAATCGTGATGGCATATTTGGTTTCCTTTAAAATATAGGAACATTATAACCCCAATCATTTGAGTCAAACAACATATAATTAAATATTTAATGGGTGCCTATTTACCGCCATTTTTAACTGTTTTTTCGTCACAACCTATATAAAATCTAGTAATAATATATGCAGAGGGATGGGATCATAAGAGAAGGGAAATGTTTTAAAGGGGAACACCTATGTTTCCTTATTGGCCCCCACCAGATTCAATTTTCCATCGAAATTTCATAAGAAAAGAATATCCAAGGTAAGCAGAACCTTTTTAAAAATGCTCTGCTTACTCCTACTTATTTAGTAGTATGCGCTGCCTTTACTGGGAATCGCCAAGGAAAGAGGATACTTTAAAGGAGGAAACCTAAGGTTTCCTCCTTTAAAAGTTTTGGCTTCACAAGACTTGCTGAGTTGTTAGCTCATAGGTCGCAGTGAAGCCAAAAATTGGTAGCGGGGGTCCGATTCGAACGGACGACCTTTGGGTTATGCATACTACTTCAGCTTTCGCTGCCCTACGGCTTTTCCGCAGGTTCGTAGTCCGGACTATGCCTTCATCCTATTCCTTAGGATGCCTGCCGTCTAGTCTCTACACCTTCTATGAACTCTAATAAATAACCGTTCATAGCTTGGCTCGGCGTTACCATTTCAGGCTTCACCGAATTTGACAGGTTTCATTCAGCCGTTACCGGCTGAACAGCCCACGCGGATAACAAATCCCAATTCTCTCTATACATTGCCGATCGAGGCTTACGTTGCCGCTTAGCACTTTCCACTAATGCAATACCACTTTTGTACGTGGAAAAAGCAGATAACGGAATTACGTAAAACACATTCAATCTGTCAATGTACACTACTGCAAAATCAAAGTCATCTTCGTCATAATATGCGCGACGCATGTATCGACGATTTGTCTTTGTTCTACGGGTATCAACCGTATAACTACCGTTATAGTACCATGCGCTTTTTACTTGTATTCGGATAAGCCTTCCATTTACATCGATCGCCACATCATACGGCAATCGATCACCTACCGGCTTTAATACCCGAAAACCTTTTTTCAAAAGCGCGGTTATAACAGCAGACTCTGCAATATCAGCTTTGAGCTTTGTATCCATATTGAGCCCAACGAGCTACCAGGCTGCTCCACCCCGCAATATGACCCGATTATACAGCATCCGCCGCAAATAGCAAGTCAAAACATTTTTCGGCCCTTCTACAGCGAAAATATACTTCGGGTCCTCACCGCAGCTTAAGCACAAATAGCTTCACTTGCGGCGATGAATTATTTTCGCCGTGCGCTAAGGTTTACGTCGAGCGAATTATGTGTACAGATCCACGCACTTTCATATTCGCTCGACGTAAAGATAATCTCTTAATTATATGGGCCTTGCGCACCTACGGGCATACTATGCACTATGCCGAAAAAATTCAACTCGCCGCTTCATGAAGCTATTTGTGCTTAGCATATAGTACCAGGTACTCTGCCCAAGCTGAAAGTGTCCCCGCAAGGGGCTTCTCAAGTAAACCGAAAAATCTCTTGGGGGAACGAGTGAAGGCGAAAATATCGTATGGGTGACGCGATGGATGCCCTTGAGGACGAAGGCGCGAAGTATGGGATGGGGCAGTACAGATACCCGTCTAGTTATTCACGATATTGTCCCGCCGGTCGCACTTCGTGCTTGGCGGGATCCCGCCCCGTTTGATAAAGTGATTGGCGGGACAATATAGTGGTACTTAAGCGCGTATCTGTACTGCCCCATCCCGCGCTTCGGTCCTCAAGGCTGGACCCCGCGTCACCCATAAAAATTTATTATATTTATATTTAAGCGCTTTTCAGGATAACTCGGACAAATTTTTTCCCTAATCTTATTCTATATTCTATGCCTGGCTTTATTACGAAATTGCTATCATGGATCTTCTCTTCGTTTACTTCCACGGCTCCTTCTTGTATCTTTCTCTTTGCTTCGCCTCTACTGGCGGCAAGACGGGTGTGATCGACAAGCACAGAGAGAATGGATTCACTAATATTCCCTGATACTATTTCCTGCAACTTTAGGTCGCCCGGGAATCCCTTGTCCTTAAACGCTCTGTCAAACTCTGCTGCCTGCGATGAGGCGGCCTCTGCGCCATGATAGTGGCCGACTATTATCTTGGCCAGGTTTACCTTGGCATCCTTTGGATGAAGCTTACCGTCCGCCACATCTCTTCTTATCTTCGCAGTATCTTCGTCCGTCAAAAGCTCATAGTATTTATACATGAGTTCATCTGAGACCGACATTAGCTTGCCGAAGATCTCTTTCGCGCTTTCGTTTATCCCGATATAGTTACCAAGCGACTTTGACATCTTCTGGACGCCATCCAGGCCTTCGAGAAGCGGCATCGTTATGACGACTTGAGGCGCCATCATGTAGGCGCCCTGTACGTCGCGTCCTACCAGCAGATTGAATCTTTGGTCGTTCCCGCCCAATTCCACATCCGATTCGAGAGCTACGGAATCGTAGCCCTGGAGGAGCGGATATAGAAATTCGAGCATAGTGATATTTTTTCTCTCTTTTATCCGGTTGGCGAAATCATCTCGCTCAAGCATCCTCTGGACGGAATAGCGCGACATCAACTCTGCGATCTTGACACTGTCCATCTTGCTGAGCCATTCACTATTAAACCTTATCTTGAGCTTGCTCATATCAAGGACTCTTGAGACCTGGCGCTCATATGTCTTGGCGTTCAACGCAACCTCTTCTCTTGTGAGGCGGGGCCTGGTCTTCGACTGCCCGGACGGGTCGCCTATCATGGCCGTATGGTCGCCTATTAAGAATACGACCTTATGTCCGAGATCCTGAAAATGACGCAGCTTCCTTAATAGTACGGTATGGCCGAGGTGGATATCCGGTGCGGTGGGATCGAAACCTGCCTTTATGACGAGAGGCTTATTGGTCTTTATGGCGTGCTGAAGTTTCTTCTTGAGCTCATCGAGCTGAATGATCTCTACCGTGCCGCGCTTGATCAGCTCCAGCTGCTTATCGATATCTTTTTCCATGTGCTGTATTTTACATCGGCGGTAATAGCAAAGTCAATATAATTGACCCTCTACAGCGAAAATATCCTCCATGCCGCACTTCAGGGCTTCATTCGCTCACGATGAATTATTTTCGCCTGAGTCATGGGGGACGTGTCACTTTTTTCCCATGCAGATTACAACGACGTACTAGCTGCTATTTCTGTAGTAA
>JAHJHP010000068.1 GCA_018823705.1 Candidatus Omnitrophota bacterium
CATAGGGCTATTGCCGACGCGATCATGACCTGGAAAGTATTTAAGAAGGAGCTTTCGATCCTCAGTCGCGAAGGAGTTAAAACGGTAGAGGATATTGACCGTTTTCGAATGCGTTCCTCGCCCAGTCTGAGCACGGTAAAAGATTATAAGGCTCATCTGGTCGAGGAAGCGATCGATCAGGAGAAGAGATTGAACATAGCTTGACCTGTGTGGTATGATACTAAAGTTGATCACTAAAAGAAAAAAAGAAAGTTGTAATATGAAAAAGATTAAGACAAAAGCAAATATATCGATGGCCAATAAGATATATAAGGACATGACAGATAGCGGATTAAAACTGTCATTTGTCGCCAATCGTGAATACACTCTGGCAAAAGATAGGTATACGGCGACCATGCATGACGATTATCTGGCGCTATCTTTAGCCGTAAGGGACAGGATAGTTGAGCGCTGGATACTTACACAGCAGAGGTATCATGATCGGAATGTAAAAAGAGTCTATTATTTTTCACTGGAGTTTTTAATCGGGAGGCTTCTCGGGACCTACACGCTGAACCTCGGGCTATACGAACAGGCTAATAACGCGATGGATCAGATGGGCCTGAATCTGGAGGAACTTCGCGAATGCGAGTCTGACGCGGGACTCGGTAATGGGGGGCTGGGCCGCCTGGCGGCGTGTTATCTCGATTCTATGGCAACTCTCGCGATACCCGCGCACGGATACGGCATAAGATATGAATATGGTATATTCAATCAGAAGATATCTAACGGATATCAGGTGGAGTATCCCGACGAATGGTTGAAGCTCGGGAATCCCTGGGAATTTCGTCGGCCTGAATATACGGTAAAAGTCCATTTTAATGGCCGCACCCAAGCCTCGCGCGATGGTAACGGAAATTTCCGGATCGACTGGGTGGATACGGACGATGTTCTGGCGATGCCGTACGATACGCCGGTGTTGGGGTACAAAAATAATATTGTCAATACGCTCCGTCTCTGGAGCGCGATAGCAAGCGAGGATTTTGATCTGAGCTATTTTAATGACGGAGACTATGAACGAGCGGTTTACAATAAGATGCTCACCGAGAATATCACAAAAGTGCTCTACCCCAATGATAATGTCAGCCAGGGTAGAGAGCTGAGACTGAAACAGGAGTACCTTTTTACCGCCGCGTCGCTTGCCGATATCCTGCGCAGGTTCAAAATGGAGAATTCGAGCCTGTTGAAATTTCCCGAAAAGGCGGCGATCCAGCTTAATGACACCCACCCCGCGATAGCGATTCCGGAATTAATGAGAAAGCTCGTGGATGAGGAAGGGCTGAAGTGGGATGAAGCCTGGGACATTACGGTAAGGACATTCGCTTATACAAACCACACTATAATGCCGGAGGCGCTTGAATGCTGGCCGGTCAGTCTTATCGAGAAGCTTTTGCCGCGCCATCTTCAGCTCATCTATGAGATCAACGCCCGCTTCCTGCAGGATGTGACCATAAAATTCCCCTGTGACAACGAACGCCTGAAGCGCATGTCCGTGATCGAAGAGGGAGATGTCAGGAGAGTGAGAATGGCTCACCTCTGCGTTATCGGCAGTCATTCCATTAACGGCGTATCAGAGCTGCATTCGGAGCTGTTAAAGACAAAGCTCTTTAAAGATTTTTATGAATTTTCACCCGAAAAATTTAATAATAAGACTAACGGAATAACTCAACGAAGGTGGCTTCAGAAGGCTAATCCGAAACTTTCGAGCCTGATAACCGAAGCTATCGGCGACGGATGGGTTAGCGACCTGTATCAGTTAAAGCGCATTCTCCCTCTTAAGGATGATGCGTCGTTCAGGCATAAGTGGCAAGAGACCAAGCTTGATAACAAGAAAAGTCTTGCCGGATACATCTACAAGACGACCGGCATCGGGATAGACACCGGCTCGCTGTTCGATGTGCAGATAAAAAGGCTGCATGAATATAAGAGGCAGCTATTACTTAGCCTGTACATAATCTCGCAATATATTAAGATAAAGAATGATCCGAATCATGGTGTGTCTGCCAGGACGTTCATATTCAGCGGTAAAGCCGCGCCCGGATATTTTATGGCAAAGCTCATAATAAAATTCATAAATTCGCTGGCGGCGGTTGTAAATAAAGATAAAGCTGTCGGCGGCCTGATAAAAGTAGTGTTTCTGGAAAATTACAGAGTCTCTCTGGCGGAGAAGATATTTCCCGCCAGCGAACTCTCCGAGCAGATATCCACCGCCGGCACAGAGGCTTCGGGGACCGGATGTATGAAATTCATGGTGAACGGTGCCCTCACAATCGGGACCCGCGACGGAGCCAATATAGAAATAGCGGAAGAAGTTGGCGAGGATAATATATTTCTTTTCGGACTGAAGGCTGAAGAGATCCGGGAAATACGGTCGCGCGGCTACAATCCGCAGGAATATATCGCGAGGAGCCCTATGCTGCAGGAGATTATCCATCTCATACAGTCGAACTTCCTGACACAATCGGAGCTTGGGATATTCGATCCGCTCGTAAATAATTTGATGTACACGGATTATTTCCTGATATGCGCGGACTTTGAGGCTTACTGCAAGATACAGGATGCGGTGTCAAAGGCATACCTGGATGATACGGATTGGACGAAGAAATCCATTATAAATGTCGCTAGAAGCGGAAAATTCTCGTCTGACAGGGCGGTAAGGGAATACGCCAAAGACATATGGGATGTTCCGGTGAGCCTTATGCCGACTCAAGCATAGAACGGGTCATATCCCTGAGACGCGCATAATCGGCCGCCCCGAAGCCGGATGTTTCGATGGTCGGGAGGACCTTCATCGTGGCCGGCGACTGAGCCTCGAATAACCATTTGCCCTTCGGTATCGCGCCGCCAGTACCTTCCAGCCATATAGGCAGCACAGGCACCTTCTCCTTGATAGCCAATTTAAACGCGCCGTTCTGAAACTCTCTCATCTTTCCGGTTTCACTGCGCGTACCTTCCGGAAAGAATAATACAGATGTCCCGTCGCGTAGCCACTCCGCCGCGGCCCTGTATACTTTTTTTATGCTTGTAAGCTGGCCGCGCGCTAATTGGATATGCTTGCAAAGCGAGAGAGACCAGCCGACGAACGGGACCGAAAAGAGGACCTCTTTCGCTACCCACTTGAATTGCGTCTTCACCTGGTAGAGTATAACGATATCCGCCAGGCTTTGGTGATTTGCCACTATGACATAAGTCCTGTTATGGTCAATATTCTCCAGGCCCGATACCTTGATCTTCCAGAACGGATTCAGGCCGATCACCGCGTCACTCCACCAATAACATTGAGTATGCGCGCGCCATCTCCGTTTATCAAAGGGGAATAAGATGACGGTCACCAGTATTGCGAAATATACGGCAATGGTTACGCATACGCCGACCGTCCATACGAATATTGATATCAGTATCCTCTTCAGCATGGCTACATGATAAGTCAGCCCCGAAGATATGTCAATAGGAAGGCGGAGATTTTTCGGCCCTCTCCAGCGAAAATATCCCCCTGACCTTGCCGCACCTCATGGCTTCATTCGCGGCGATGAATTATTTTCGCCGTGCGCTAAGGTTTACGTATCGCGAATTATGTGTACAGATTCACGCACTTTCATATTCGCGATACGTAAAGCTGGCCTCTGAACCATATGAGCCTTGCGCACCTATAGGTATACTACGCACTATGCCGAAAAAATTCAACTCGCCGCTTCATGAAGCCCTGAAGCGCGGCATCAAGCGATATTTTCGCCTGAGCAAGCCTAAAAATCTCCTAGGGGGGGGTGGACGAAAGACCTAAGTGCGAATA
>JAHJHP010000069.1 GCA_018823705.1 Candidatus Omnitrophota bacterium
TAAGTCTCCTCATATTACACCTCCCATATCTACCATAAAAACCAAAGCAAAACAAAAGAAGAATCAAAAGATAGTGCACTCGTTCCGCGGATAATAGATCATTGTTAACCATGAAAAAGTAAGCTTTCGAACTCTTCTCTTTATTTTGTCCTGTGATATACTTTTATTAGGTTAAGCAATTAAAAAGCTAACCAACATAAAAGTATACACATGATAAAAATAGTGACGGTCATAATATTGGTGATGTTTGTGACGGCATGTTTTCCGACGGAGCGTGCAGTCTCTACCGGGCTTGCGCAGACGGAACTACCAATGTCGTTTGAGATCGGTACAGCTAGTTATTATTCCTACGAGTGTGCCAAACTTCCGATGGCCAATGGAAGGCCCTTCGACCCGGAAAAGAGAACTTGCGCAAGCTGGTTCTATGATTTTGGTACGGTGCTTGCAGTGCGCAGTCTGGATACCGGGCGCGTAACGCACGTTGTAGTTACTGACCGTGGTCCGAACAAAAGGCTTGTTAAGAGAGGAAGGATTATAGATCTGTCAATGAGAGCATTCGAAGATATCTGCGATTTGGAGAAGGGCCTCACACGTGTGGTCGTTTCAGTAAAAGCTATCCGCTAATTAATAATCCCAGCCTGCCTTGACAATACGATATTCATTAGGTATACTTAAATTCAAAAGTTAGTTACTAACTTTATGTGGGCTTATTTTTTTTACATAAGGAGTTAGGAAAATGAAAATAGAGCGAAGCTGCCTTTTTACTTGCCAGGAATTGAATGATAAAGAAAAACGCAACCTATTAATGTACGATCTCATAAGAAAAAGAGGCATAATCTCAAGAGCGGAGATAACTAAATCTACCGGAATAAATGCGGTATCGGTTTCCAATTATGTAAATAATTTTATAGAAAAGAAGATGGTTCTGGAGAAAGGATTCGACATATCTACCGGAGGCAGAAAACCGGAGCTCATTGAACTCAATTCCGAATTGAATTATGTGATAGGTATCGATATCGGCAAGACCGAGATCCGGGGAGCGGCCTCCGATATCGGGTTGGGAATTAAATTACGGAAACAGTCCCCGAGACCGGCCGACAGAGAAGTCCAGGGGGCGGTTATCCGCCTGATAGAGGAGATTATCGGCGCCTCCAAGATCAAAGATTCAGGCATCAAAGCGGTAGGGCTGGGCGTCTCCGACCCAAAATTTAATCAGGTGGCCGCTGCGATCAAAAAAAAGACCGGCATCGATGCGCATGCCGGGCCCTCGGCTGTATGTGCGGCCTTCGCGGAGAAGCGCATAAACCAGGGCGCTGACGCCGAAAATGTGCTCTATATATATTCGGATGTCGGCGAGGGCGTTATGATGCATGGTGACATGTATTTGAGCGCGTCGGAAGACGAAACGTTTATGGATGGCAAGCTCAGATACTTAAGGCCGTGGAATGAATATTTAAGCATCGTCGCCAGCGCGAAACGCGAAGTGTCCAGGGGGGTGGGCACCAGGATGGTAAGCCTCGCGGACGGGAATATGGACGGCATAACCAGGGAGGTAGTGATAGCCGCCGCGAAAGCTGACGATGAAGTCGCGCTGAATATAGCCTTTAGTACAGGTATTAATCTGGGCTTGAGGATAGCGTATCTTGTCAATCTCTTCTCTCCTGAAATTGTAGTGATAGGCGGCGGGGCTCAGGATGCCGGCGATATAATGTTCATGCCCATAAAGAAGATGGTAGAGCGGCTTGCTTGCCGGAGCAATTTGAAGAATTTGAAGATAATATCGAGCACACTCGGTGAGGATGCGGCGGATATCGGCGCGGCATCTCTTGCTATCAGAGAAATATTTATTAAAGCGTAAAGGCCTCGGTCGGAGACCTCGGCACTTAGCCAACACTGTGGCTTAATAAACTTGGAGGTGGATATGTCGGAAGAAAAAAAGTGCAGGCTGTGCGGGAAACCGTTTCTTGCGAATAAATACAGGCCCAACCAGACGATCTGTTCTTCGCTCGAGTGCCAATACCAGAGGCAGCTGGAGAACATGAAGCAGTGGCGGGATAGGAATCCGCAATATTTTAAATATAAGGAGAGCCAGGACTCATCATGGAAAGAGACCTGCCGTCAGCGCTCGCTCGAATGGCGTAAACGTCACATGGATTATCTTAAGCTCTACAGGGAAGAGCACAGGGAGCGTCATCGCAACTATATGAGAGATTACATGAGGCAGTATAGAAAGCAGAAAGGCATTGGTGAAATAAAAGAGGGGAAGACGGCATAAGCTTCTCCATGACTATATTTAGATATACGGCTATATACGTAGTATTGATAGCGCATATATTCGGCTTACCGGCCGGAGGCTTTCTTTATGCGAGTCAACTCGGATCCAAAGACGAGCTCAATCTGGAATTTAAACCGGATGCGCCTGAGGCCGGAATATCCGCCGCGATGGATCCCGTAAAACCGGCGCAAGAACCCACTGTCGTAAAAGTGCCTTCAAAAGATGTTTCCACGCCCGTTATATTACCTGAACCAATCCCGCCTGTCCCGCCGCCGCCACCGCAAAAAGTCGAGGCGAAGAAGCCCGCATTCGTCGTGCCGCAGAGAATAAAATCCCGGCCGATAAAAATAAAAGAGAATAAGACCGAAATCAAAACCCCGTCGAAAGCGATCGGTGTTCAGGGTTCAGGGTACAAAGTACAGGGCACAGGAGAAACGGTAAGAACGCCGGAAGCTGTGAAAGTCCCGGCAGATAAGATTGAAATTAAATCTCCACTGAAAGCGGATAAAGCGGCAGAGAAGAAAAAGAAGATCAGTCCTGCCGGTGTAGAGGCGCAAGGGAAGAAGCCTAAAGTGAAAGGCGGGGGGATCATTAACAAATGGCTCGGCCTCGAAATGGGCATGGAAAGTATGGGCTCGCGGAAGCCTCCCGCAAAACAGATAGTTTTAAACGACAATCCGAACGATATATTCACTCTCGATGATTGCATAGAGATCGCGATAAAGAACAGCATCCCTTTACAGATAGCGGAGAAGAGCGCGAAGCTCGCCGAGATGAGGGTCCTGGAAGCGCGCCGCAATATGCTGCCCTCGATAACCATCGCGTTCGAACCGTATGCCGGTAAAGTGAATGAGCGTAACTACATAGGAAGAAAACAGTATATAGAAGGCAAGCAACCGCTCTTTCACGGCGGAGAATTGTATTTTACCCTGAAACAGGCGGAGACAAACCTGGAGATCACGAAGAATGAAGGTGATAAGGTAAGGAATGAGCTCGTGCTCCAGGTAAAGAAGGCCTACTATACGTTCGCGAAATCTGAGGATAACCTGCAGATGCAGATAGAGCTATCCGGAGAAGTCGAGCATATATTTCAGATGGTCAACGACCAGTATGATGCCAATGTCGCTTCTAAGCTGGAGCTTCTCAATGTGAGTTCCCAGGTAAGTCAGATCAAGTATCAGTTCGCTTCCGCGGAAGGCGATGTCGCTGTAGCGGAGCTCATATTGAAACAGGCAATGAATATAGACCCCGAAATAAAGGTAAATATTGTGCCTAAGCTTGAGTTTAACAGGGTAAGGGTGAACTATGAAGACGCGCTGAGAGCCGCTTTCATGAACAGGCCCGAGATGAGGATCAACATGCTTATGCTGGAGTATTACACTTACGGGAAGAGGATAGCGGGCGCTAAAAGTTCTCCAAAAATAGATCTCATGGGAAGCTGGGGCCTGGCGAAAGAA
>JAHJHP010000070.1 GCA_018823705.1 Candidatus Omnitrophota bacterium
ACCGCTAGCTTGTTGGTTTCGGTTTCCTTCACAACAGGGATAAACTTTCTCACTATTGAGATGTCTGATATAAGGAGATATAGACCGATAAATTCATTCGTCAGAATATGATTATTATTAACGTCTCTCTCGACATTGCCGTCTTTATCCGTCTTCACTATAGGGACATCGTTTGCTTTGGCCGTATTTATAAGTTCATCCATCGTAATGTTCGGAGACGCCTTAGAGTCCCTGAGCTTTATCAATGACGCCTCGGCTATAGCGATCCTCTCGAGATTACTAACAGACATATTTTCGTAGCTTCCCCCCAGGTCCGCTATATCTTTGTCGGCAAGACGATCCATCATGGATATGATGGCATCGGCATGCAACGGACTCAAGGTTATCAGGGCTTGCCGGATCACTTCTTTATCGCCGTTTGCTCTGTCAACTATGGCCTTCCAGGTTACCTCACCGGCTTTAACAGATTCTTTTACTATCTTTTCTGCTCTTCTGGCTTTCGGAGTTGCGAAATATTTAAGAACGGCTTTATCTCCGAGGCCGATCAGGGCCTTCACTATGCTCAAACCGACCGCGGCGGTCCACAAGCCGCTCAGTGTAAGCCCAAGCCCGACTACTCCCATGACCACATTGGCAATGGTGCCCTCTACGCCTTTACCTATGAGGGCGTTGTATAGGTTTTCCTTGCTTAACCTTACATTCACGGGGCCCACTTTCGGCAAATTGATGGTGATGAATCTGCCGCTCGATATGCCGGGTATGACAGCGGCGCCAGCTCTGGATTTAATTAAGTCCCTCAGGTTGCCACCGGACTGCATCACCCTGTATAGATCCGCTACCGATATGCGGGACATTATCCTGGGGTTGCCCGATAGGATATCAGCGGCCATCTTCAGTAGTGCGTTTCTATCTTCTGACGTTATGGCAGAATTCACTATCAGCCTCAGCGTTGCGACGCTATATTGATCCTGGCCTTCCAGGAACTCTTTTGCGGAGATCGTGTAAACGTTAAGCTTCTCCCGGGCCTTATCAAGCTGCATCTTGGCTGCCTTGACCTGGGTGCGTGCAACAGGATCCTGCGCTGCAGCCCTGACAGTCATGTCAAAAATATTTTGCGCGACACTGATCTTCTTCTCAGCAACCATCCTCTCTTTCAATATGGCAATCATCATAGATTTTATATTATGCGTTTCGGCATAATTAAGGATGTCCTGCCTTATGTCCGCCGAGTGCGCCAGATCAATTATGTCGTTTCTCGATATCTGGGCTTTTAAGGCCGTTCCCGTCTCTTTTAACGCAGTGAAGAAATTCCCGACATAAACCATATTATTGATGAAGGTGTCGACAGGTATCGCGCCGTTATATATAGTCGCCGTGTCTTGAGTCCCGCCGGCCAGATATAGGTCCCGTACCAGTGAAGAAGTTGCGCTCACTTTCTGGGTGATTCTGGCGTCTTTTGGCATATTTTCGAGAACGCTTAGCGCGCCGGCCAGCTTATCTGTCATTGCGCCGGCAATATTCAGCGCGGAAGCAATGGCCAGGCGGTCATCCGAAGATACCGTCAGCTTATTATTCATGGAAATCAAGCTATTCACAAACAACATCCCGCTAAACGACAGGCCTGTGTCAGCATTGCTCGGATCTCCAAGGAGGAGTGTGCCCTGATCGTCTGTCCGGCCGGAATCGATAGTACTTAACAGGCCAATCACCGGGTTAGCGGAACCTTCGGCAAGGCCGAAGAGCTTATTCATTGCGCCGACAGTCGATGGCAGGCCGAGCATGACGGAATATGTAGGAAGCTGCGCGAGATTTCTTTCCGCAGTTTGCATCATCTCAGCTATCCTGGAATTCTTTACATTGGCTCTCGACAGGAACATGTTCGATTGGTTATTTTCTACTTCAATCTGAATCCCCTTCTGTATGAAGTTCAGGCGCCATCTGAGTTCGTTCTGTGACACAGGGCCGGTTCCGGCAAGAGAAAGGACATCCGCCAGATGCCCTCTTTCGACTCTCGTCATTTCAGTATCATAGTAATCCACTATCTGGATAAACTTACCACCGCCGGCGCGTGACTTGTCCGCATCATTTATTCTTCCGGCGGCCTGTGTCAGGTTGTCGTATGTGGTAAGGCCAAGATAGATAACATCGGCTGCGCGTAACGCGCCGATCTGGCCCTTTGCCCGCTCAAATATATTGCTGCCCGAAGAGAGCCCTTGTACGAATACCAGTAACGGCTTATCCGGGACATCTTTCCCTGCTTCGCTCTTGAACATCGACTTTACCTTAGAAACACCGTCATTGAACGAAAGGTCTCTTGTAGTTCCACCCACTGTCCTTATTCTGGAAGTCAGTCCCTCTCCTCTTATCAGGAGCGCGATATTAAAGTCATTGCCATATTCACTTATCGCTCTATCATATAGGGTGCTGAGCTCTGTTTTGCTTCTGCTGGTTATCGCCTCAGCAAACAATGTCTTGCGCTCGCCTGTAACCGGATCCATCGCTCCACCCTGGATACCCAACCGTCTCTGTCCGATAAGTTCGAATACTTTATCGGAGACGCCGGAGGAACCTTTCGTCAGATAGGACTCCATATACCTCTCATTAAGATTGCTCGCACCTGTCACATACAGTAGCTGAGAATTGAGCTGGGCGGAGCTGCGCTCACTCGGGGTTCCTGTCGCTCCTATGACTTTACCCATACCTATACGCAGCATCCAGTCGGCTGTCGATACTTCAACATCCGCTTTCTGTAGCAGCGCATCGGCTATCTTCTCGGTATTCATACCGAGGCGCGCCATAAGGCAGGCGGCTCTTATAGGATCACCGAATATCGTATCTGGCATAGGCGCGCCTGTCTGACTGTCTCTGACCGCATATTTGCCTTTCTTGGCGTCCCAGCTGAAGTGCCTGTCGTCCATCAACGACACGGAGACTATCTCCCTCATTATGTTGTTAAAACGCAGGCGGCCTTCTGTCGTATTGTAATTGCCATACTTCTTCTGCGTCACAAAATCGGTGTAGAGCCCGTCCAGGACCTCTTTTGTGAAATTGTATTGGCCTCTGGCGGTCGAGTCTTCTATAATCTTATTATTCAATAACCATCCGAAACTGCTTACGTCTTTACGCTCCGCCAGCGCGGCATCGGATACTTTCATCCTATCGGTCGCGGAAACGGCCATCTCGCCCAATGTCTGACTCATATGCTTGATATGGTCAGCTAACTCGGGCGAGATCTGATATAGTGTCTTAAGAAGCGCTTCCGAGCGGCTCTTGATAAGATTATCGGACTTTAACGTCGACTGGATCTCGTCGACAAGCACGCCGCTCAGACCATTTTTACCGAATAACGGGTTACTGCCCTTTCTGGAC
>JAHJHP010000071.1 GCA_018823705.1 Candidatus Omnitrophota bacterium
AGGGAAGGTTCCAAGGAGGGAAATAGAATTAGCTGTTAAAAGGAGAGAGGATGTTTTAAATAGTCAAATAGGAGATGATATTACATGAAACTTAAAAGAGTAGATGAACATTTGAAGGAAAAGCTCAAAAATCCGTATTTTAAAGAACTTTATGAACTTGAAGAGCAGAAGCTCAAGATCGTTAAACACATTATTACCTATCGCATAAAGAACGAATTAAACCAAAAGGAACTTGCTGGTAAAGTGGGTGTTACCCAGCAGCACATCTCAAAGATCGAGAATGGCGAATTCAGTAGCATCGCAACGCTTGAAAAAGTACTTCTTTTCATCGGCCTGACAGTCAGGATGAAAGTTGTGCCCTTACGACAAAATATCAAGGATCGGATCGACCGAATGCTCCATTCAAGAAAAACACAATTTGCGCTATAGCGGCGATATTGTTTATATTGTCGTTCCTAATAAGCCTCATTTCTCTTGCCTAAACCGGACATATCCTATAAAATAAGCGGCGTTGAGGCCCATGTAGCTTCCCGCCAGGAGTAGAACAGGGGGCGGGACCCCGCCCTGAGTAAGACAGATGGCGGGGCAGTTGTCCCTCGACGCGGTCGGAAGTCAAATGGTGGCCTTGCTCGGGACTAACAGAGTTGTTGAGTTATTTGACATAAATACAGTTGCCCATGTAGCTCAGTTGGTAGAGCAGCGGTTTCGTAACAACAAGTAGGCTACTTTCATAACCCCCACAATCACAACCCATTACGTATATTCCCCGACGGTAAAGTAGAATTTCCATCTATCTGTATCTATCTGACTATCAGTGCAATTTAGCTGTCTTATCAGCACAATTCTCGCACAGAAGTGACAAGGTTCGAATCCCTATCTCTCCGCCATTGTTTTAGTGGGTGTTTCCATTTCCCATCGGAGACACCCTATTTTTGTTGTAACCCCTATACTTCTCAAAGACATACGAGAGCATATATAACCACATATCGTCACTTGAGGTCACTCCTGAAAGATGCGATTTTGGGAAAAAACGTGAACAAAACGTGAACTTTATATGGTGCGATTGGCGGCTATCCTTCGTTGACATCCTTACTTGATAGGCATACAATAAAAACAATAAACCACGTGGCGAAGAATAGGGAGAAATGTCCCTAGTAAAAAGATAGGTGCTGCATATGGTAAAGTTAATAATCATCCTGATATCGGCGGTATTGTTATCACCCCTGGACGTTAATGCCGATGTTTTAATTCTAAAAAGTGGCAAGGTGTTTGAGGGTGAAGTAGTAGAGGAGAAAAAGAACGCTTATGTAATCAAAATCGAAGGTGGAACAGTAACGTTTAACAAGACCCAAGTAGAATCTATTATTTATGACGAGCCTTCAGAAGAGCAAATAAAAAAAATTAAGGGAAAAGGTTATGTAAAATATGAAGGTAAATGGATTACGCAGGATGAACATAATAGTTTAGTTATGGTCGAAAATATAAGGCAATCCGAAGAGATAAGAAGAAAGAAGAAAGGGCGACAGGAACGCCAAATTATCGAAAGCGTAAAATATAAAAATGCAACGATTAAAGAAAAATCAGAATTTTCCTATCCAGAATGCTATAAAAAGGCTTTAGGAAATTATCGCCACTTGAATATGTCGCCTTCGGTTTCATTGTGCCAAGAGACTGAAAGACAAGCTCAATTTGCATTTGAATATTCATTGCCTGACAAAGACAAGAAATTAATGGCAGAAATCATTAAAGAATGTAGAAATTTGGAGAAAGGTCTTTGGGAATCGACCATGCTTATTAAACAATATTTTAAACATTGGCAGCTCAGAGCTCCAAGCAGTTATAATGAAATGTATAATTTTCTTAGCGATGCTTTAATATTCAGAGAAAGAATAAGCAAAGATAATTTTGAGATACTGATTGAGCCTTTACATTTAGAGTCCTTCAAAATATTAAAGGAAGAAATTAAAACAAGAAAAAGTAACGAAATCAAGGTAAGTTACATAGTTGCTGTATATCAAAAATCTTCTAAGTATGGCTTGGAAAAGCTAATACATAATCCGGAGAATTTTACAGAGAATATAGAAGTTATAAATGAAGATGACAGGTGGAAAATTAATTCACTACGTATTTTCAGCCACCGATAGATGGCGATGGAAATAATGATTCATTAAAAAAGTTGGGAGCGATATGAAGAAATGCCCTTATTGTGCAGAAGAAATACAAGAAGATACTATTAAATATAAATGTTTAAAATAATAAAGGGCATAGCCATTTACTATTTTGATTCGTTATCTGGGTGATGAGGAGCAATGAGATGAATTTGAAAATAATCAGTTGCTTATTACTAATACCCACATTTGTATATGCCGACACAGTCTATTTTAAAAACCGTAATCCAATATCTGGCAAAATAATTAAAGAAACCGAGGAAAACGTTATCATAAAAATGCATGGAGACTCCGTTAATTACGTTTTCCCTACGGCTACGATAAGCAAAATTGAAAAAGGACAGAAGAACGGGACAAGTAAAAAAACGGTAGAACAAGAGACTGGGGTGGGAGGCATAAATGATAACGCAGCACTTAAGAATCCAGAATATGAGATTATCGATGAAAAGATAACCGACGAGCCCGTAAAAACGCAAGTACATTTAGCAGTTTTGGTTTCAGGAAAAGTTACAAAAGAATGGGTTACAAAATTGCTTTATGATTTATACGACTCTGCCATGGAAAGAGCAGACTTTAAATATCATAAGCAGCCGACCAATGTTTACATATATGCGGTAATCTCTAAGGAGCATTATGAGGCCGGCATGGGGCAGTGGATAGCCATGCTGGCAAAGAGTTATTCTGATACTAAGCCTAATATTAGTGTTAATGAACTACAGATTGCTAAAATTGGCGCTCAGCCTATCGAAAAATTTGGATTATCTCAAGCAAAAAGGCAAGAAATATGGACAGAGCTTGTTCGTGCCGAAGACATGGCTTATGCGGAGGCTGAAAATGCATATCCCGTACCAGAAGCGTGGAAACCAAGCTATTCCCTAGAATTGGCTCGCCAACAAATGGAAAAACAAGCAACATTACAGGAAGAGTTCTACGGAAAATACAAGGCCGAGATTATGGCGAAGTACGGGTTAACGCAGGAGCAAGAGGCCGATATAAGCTATGAAGCTTATGAAAAAGATTGGGCTTTCCCAAAGTAAAGCGATAGAATAATTGAAGAAAGAATACGAATCCTAAGGAGCGAATGATGAGTCAATTGTTCAGGTATAAGGCAAAGGATGCTGGTGGGCAGGCGAAAAACGGCGAGATTCAGGCGTTAGATGAAAAAGATGCCGTAAAGAAATTGCAGGAGCAAGGGCTGTTCGTTATTTCTATTGATGCCTGGGTGTCGGCGGCCAGCGGTAAACCAGTCGACATTCTAACCGCAAAGGAGATAGATAGGGATAAGGAGAAAGGCGTGTTTCAATCGCAAAGTGGGGAGGAAAATAGTAAAAGAAAATGTCCGTTTTGTGCTGAAGAAATACAAAACGAAGCGATTAAATGTAAGCATTGCGGGGAGATGTTCAAAACGAATAAGGTCGCACCTAAGAGAATAGCCATTACTTGTCCTAAATGTTTAAAGGAACACGATAGCTCGTGGAAGGTGTGTTTTGATTGCGCCGTCCCTTTAATTCTAAGAGAAGTGGAAATTGATACGAAAGAAGGCATTGCAGTTATAGGAGACGTGAGCCAAGTAAACCCCCCGAGTACGTGTCCAATTACGTGTCCGAGATGTGGTTCGAAACAAATCATGACAGTTAAAAAGGGTTATAATGCTGAAAGTGGCTGTTGTGGGGCTATCCTCTTGGGACCGCTCGGACTTTTATGCGGAGCTTCTGATGCAAATAAGTTATCAAATGTTTGTCAGAAATGCGGCCATAGGTGGGAATTGTGACCATGAGCTTAAATACCGTGATATCGAGAGTTGGCTGTCATCGATTGCCTGACCGATGTTTTAAGATTCGAGGTAAGCCTATGCCGGTTTGTGCTCGGTGCTTTGGGGCAAGCATTGGACATGTATTTTCATTTGTATTGTTTTGTATAGGGGCACTTCCTCCATTTAGCCTATGTTTATTATTTATGCTTTTAATCTTTACCGATTGGTTTCTTCAAGAACAATTTGGCATTATGTCAACAAACTCCCGAAGATTTGTGACTGGTGTTATTGGCGGTATTGGCGTTGGTGCGATATGGTGGACGGGTTTTAATTACTTGATTAGGGTGTTTGTTTTAGCGAAAATTTGACATAGTCTAAAAGGCTCAAAAATTTATAGAGAATATCTTTTTACAATGAACTTTAAAACAATACTTGTTGCACTAACAATTTTTACGCTATATATAAATTGCTATGGAGAAGACTTTCTTGATGAGCACTATCGCAAAGGTATCGACTATGCGACACAGGGGCAATTCAAAGATGCAAAAAAAGAATTTGAAAATAGTTTAAAAATAAATGCGACTTCACCTTATCCAACGATAGCTATTCAAATAATTAAAGATATATCTGATAAAAAGATTACAAAAGACATAGCCATGCATATGTTTAACGGGATTAGGTCTTGTAACGATGAAATGTATGAAAACGCAGTAGCCGAATTTAGCTATATAATTTCAAACAAACCCGACTATATGCATGCGTATCGTTTTCGAGGAAACGCCTATAGAGACAAAGGAAATTATGAAAAGGCAATCTCTGATTATAATCAAGCGATTAAAATAAATCCCTCTGATTCTGCAATCTATTCTAATCGTGCACTTACGTATTTTATAAAAGGAGATTATGAAAATGCAATTTCTGATTGTAGTAAATCAATAGAAATTAAACCTGATAACTCTGCCGTATATTGTATTAAGGGAGCTGCATATTGTTTTAATGGCGATTATAGCAAAGCAATTATGAATTGTAGTCAAGCTTTAAAAATGAATCCGAATTTAATACCGGCATATAGAGGAAGGGGGCTTGCTCATCAATTTAGCGGTAATTATAAAGAGGCTATTGCGGATTTTAGCAAGGAGATGGAGTTAAATCCTAAAGATGCCGATGTATATAATAGGCGTGCTTTATCGTATTTAGCTAATCACGAATATGAAAAAGCATGGGACGATATAAGAATGGTAGGGAAATTAGGAGGAGAGGTATATCCCGAACTGCTATTAGGTCTGATTAAGATATCCGATGTTCAAAATGGAACCAATGTTGAAGACGATAGAATGGGTACCATCGAGTTAAAAAATGGGCGGCGCATTACAGCAAAGATAATTGAAAAAACCGACACCTCTGTCAGGATGAGTAGCTATAACGGTAGTATTGAAATGACCATCTCTTTAAAAGATATCAAAACTATCAGAAACTCAACTCTTTTTGAATTCGACATCCAGAAAAGCACGGAAGAATATTATACAAGAATGAAAGATGTGAAAAAGCAAAGTAATGCGCATAAAGAACTAATGAGTAAAATAAATAAATTAAGAAAGCAGTATGGGTTACGTCCCGACCAATCATTGTTAGATGGCCCAGCAAGAGAAAAATATGGAGTCGGGGTTGATGAATTAAGTGACGAACAATTTAGAGAATTATTGCATGTTTTAATGAAATAAATATAAAATGCACTCAGTGAGATTAAGTTATATGATTGGAAATTAAAATGAGCAAAGTATTATTAATTTGTGTGTTAATTTTATGTTGCTCCCTCTCTTTAGCAGATGACTACTATTGTGTGAAGCGGGTAGTAGATGGAGATACCATTGTTTTAAACAATGGAGAGAAAATACGACTAATCGGCGTAGATACGCCCGAAACCGTGCATCCAAAAAAGCTCGTAGAATTTTTTGGTAAAGAGGCCTCCGCTTTCACAAAAAGAATGTGCGAAGGGAAGAGGGTTCGCCTAGAATATGATTGGCAGAAGACTGATAAATACGGAAGAACCTTAGCGTATGTTTACCTAGAAGACGGAACATTTGTAAACGCTGAGATAGTAAAGCAGGGCTATGGTTATGCATATGCTAGATTTCCTTTTAAGCATTTAGAGAAGTTTAGGCAATATGAAAAAGTTGCAAGAGAAAAAGAGGTTGGTCTTTGGGCAAAAGATAGTCTTCCAGAAGAATTAAGATAGGAGGACAATGTGAAAAATGTCCTTATTGTACTGAGGAAATTCAAGCAACATAGCAAAGAGTATATTTGCAGCTATAAAACAATAGATTCAAAAGAAGGAATAATATGACTACATTAACCAATATGTGTCCGAATTGCAAGGGTATGAGTATCTCGAAAAAAAGATATGGTAAACATACTGGAGCCGGCTGTCTCCTGCTGATAATAGGAATTGCAACCCTTCCATTCTATTGGCTTGGCTTAATATTCATAATTCCCGCTGTTATTATGGGAGCTATCGCTGGCACTAAATATCAGTGTCAGTCTTGCAATGCCGAATGGGAATGAGATAAAGACTGTATATTTTCAGACCTTTTCGGACAAATATCTGAGGCTTGATGAAGTTTGTTTTTTAACAGTGTATAGTGTAAACTTATAGCAGTTAGATTTATTTCGGCAGGCTAATTTCTGTCGAACGAATGTACCCAAAGAAATAACTCCGTATATTAAAAGCGGAGGAAGATGTCAGTAAGATGCTGATATCATATTCTTTGGGTCTTTTTATTTTATAGGGGACTATCGATGAAGCTGAAGATGTTCGATGCGTTATTACCGTATTTCGGCGGCAAAAGAAAACTCTGTCCGGTAATATTCAGCGAGATTCATAGCTACTTTCCAAATCTAAACCACCAGAAAAACAGGATTACCCCGAATGACTATAACCAGAACGTCATAGAGGCCGAGATACTGGCCAAATTTAGGGCAGAAATCGCCGACAAAGGCCTATGTGAGCCGGTAATCGTGCGAAGTAGGGGCGATGGCCTATGAAATCGTCGATAGCTATTACTGATGGCAAATCTGCCGAGATTTAGGCTTTGAGAAAATGCCCTGCAACGTGTGCTTTCTTCTGGCCATTGGCAGGCATCGTATTCATCCTGACCGGAGGAAGTTCAATGAGGCAGGTCGTCTATATACTCATCCTGATAGCCGTGAGCGTAACTTTAGGGCTCCATAAAGATGTGAAAATAGCGGAGCACTCGGTGGGAGTGGCGGTCTCGGGAGCCATTCTCGCTTAAAGTTATCTCGTTGATTATCAATGACTTAAGTGGTTAAAGTGGTTAACGGGGCAATTTATGGGGATGAATCAGCCAAAGGAAGAGGCCAAAAATGCCGGACTGTAATGTAGCATTCACACCTATTGAAGTTGATATCAATATGGCTATCGTGGTCGAGGTGGAGTTCGCCCACGAAATCACTCTTGATATGGACTTCCCTCTTACGCAGGCTGAAATGAATTTTATGGAGTCGCTCACGGGCTCGAAGAAGGAGCAGAGGCGGGAGAAGATAATGCGACTTCACTTCGGGATGAAATATACTCTCGAGCAGGTGGGGCAGGTGCTCGGAGGCATCTCAGCGGCGGCAGTATCATACGAGATATCCGCTATGAAAGAGGACGTCATTAAATTTGTAAGGAAGGATATCCGAGCCCATAAGAAACTCCTCCGGCATATGGTAGACCAGATGCTTAAGAGCGAGGCTCGGGATAAGGAAATCTGGCAGCAGTATGTTAAGCTTGAGAACGAAAGCTCTGGGCTTCGGGAAGCCCTAAAGCGGATGCAGGATGAGAAGAAGGCACATCCCGAGCTATTTAAGAGACGGGAGATAGGCGAACTCGCCGCAGGGGCACAGGCTATCGTGATTATAATCAACACGCAGGCAGGGCTACTGGCACAGGCTCGCCATGAATCAGAGCATATGCTTCAGATTTGGAATACGTTCGGATTATGCGGTGAGGAAGCCCTGAAGCTAATTGTGTCTGGCGGTATCGATATCGAGATGAAGATAAAAGAAGTGCGGGCGATGATAGTTAACGTAACGGATATAGTCAGCGAGGAAGTGACGGATATGAACCAGAGAAAGAGGATATTTACACGCCTCGCAAGGCAGGTAAAAATAACGGGATATGTTGGGACTGAAACCAAGAGCAACGACGATGAAGATTATTAGGGGAAGATATTTTATATGACGCATATCGATTTATTTGCAGTTCTCTTAAGCGATTCCCAAATACGATATTGATATTTTCCACGCTACAATTTTCTTATAAGGACATATAATGACTCGCATATTGACAGCCACAATAGTGGATGTTAGAATTAGGTCTTATACTTGCTTTTCAGGCAATTAAATGGCAATGATTGTGTAGGAGCCCCTCGCTGATAAGCTTTTAAGGGCTACGAAGGGAGGCGGTTAAGATGACGAAATTAACAAATATTCTGATAGTGATAAGAGCGATAATAGGCCTGATATTCGGGATTGTAATACTTGCCGTAATAGTCTTCATATTCGGAAAGTTCTACGCAGGCTTATTTACCCCGAGCGAACGATTCGGGATTGAGGCAACGGTAAGCGTTCTACTCGTGGCTCTTCTGATATGGCTATACAGGTCAAGGGGAAAAAGAAAACCAAGAATAATAAAGGTTAGCGGTAAGGTCTTAAATGGCGAATATCTAATGGCTCAGGATGTGGATGTTCTGATACAGGCGAAGAATATGGATAAAGGCGCTTTATTAGATATGATAGCTGACAAGCGGCTATCATATTCGCACGAAGGTCAAGAGGTTGAGATACTCGGAGAAAGCCCTCATATGGATTATGTAAGAGTTGCCATAAAAGATACGGGCAAGAGGGTATGGGTTGAATCCGATGCGGTGAGGGTAGAAAAGGCGTGTGCGAAAGGTGATGTGTAAATTATGGCTAAATTAACCTTCTACGGAGGCGTTAAAGAAATCGGCGGCAATAAAATCCTCCTCGAGGACAAGGGGGTGCGTCTATTTCTTGATTTCGGATTGAGTTTTTGCGCAATGAGAAAGTATTTCGCCGGTTACCTGACCCCACGCAACGTTAACGGTATCGGTGATTACCTCGAGTTTGATATCCTCCCGAGAATGGAGGGTCTATACAAGGCCGATAGGCTCAAAAGTTGCGGTATAAAGCAGTGTGAAACGAGAGTTGACGGCGTTTTAATTTCTCACCCGCACATTGACCATATTGGCTGTTTATCCTCCCTTGATGAAAATATTCCAGTCTACTGCGGCGAAATATCCAAGCTCATCATAGATGCTGTTGAGGATGCAACGGCGGGCGATAACTTCGGAAGCCACATCTATAAGACATTTCATACAGGCGACGTGCTGAAGATAGGCTCGCTCAAGATAGAACCGATTCACGTAGACCATTCCATTCCGGGAGCGTATGGCTATATCATCCATACTTCAGAAGGCCCAGTTGTTTATACGGGCGATTTACGTATGCATGGAACACGAAGCGATATGACCGAGGATTTTATCAAAGCGGCGAAGAAGGCAAAGCCCCGTATTCTGATTACAGAGGGCACACGGGTAATGCCTCAAGACAACCGCAAAAACTTTACCGAGAAAGGTGTCCGTGACGAGATAGACAGAATAATTTCAGGGACAGATAAGATTGTGCTTGCCACCTTTTATGGACGTGATTTAGACAGGTTCAGGAATTTTTACGAGGCAGCGAAGGCTCATAAAAGGAAGTTTGTTATATCGATGAGGCTTGCGTACCTGCTCTATAAGGTCAGGGAGGATAAGAAGTTTCCGATACCGGATGTTATGAACGATGACGTTATACTTGTCTATAAACGGCGTAAGAAGAGCGGCGAATATACAGAGAAGGATTATCAGAAATGGGAGCGAATATTTCTCGATAAGGCCGTTGATTATAAATACGTGAGTAAAAATCAGCCGGAGCTGATATTCAATCTCGACTTATTCAACTTTCAGGAACTGATAGATGTCCGGCCCGAGCAAGGTAGCCCATATATTCATTCGATGAGCGAGCCGTTTTCGGAAGAAGATATAAACGACGAGCTTATGCATACGTGGCTTGACCATTTCAAGCTTGAGCTTCATCAGGTGCACGCATCCGGACACTGCGCAGGCGAAGAAATCGAGGATTTAGTCAGACGGATTAACCCCGAAAGACTGATTCCAATACACACTGAATATCCGGAAATGTTGAAGGGGATAGTCAAGGATACGCTGATAGTCGAGAAGAATAAGGAATACGTTATATGAACGTACTGCCATTAGGCAAAAAACTGACCATTGCCATTGATGTAGACGGCACAGTTGCCGACTGCTCCGATGTTGATTTCGGCAAGGTCAATAAGAATCCGGCTGAGCTGATGAAGGCACGGCCCATCAAGGGCGCCCTCGAAGCTATAAAGAAGCTGTATAGGCAGGGGCACACAATCGTCTTTTACAGTTCTCGTAATCACGGGAGTAGAAAGATGACAGAGCGGTGGCTTAAAATACACGGCTTTCCGTTTCACCATATTAAGATGGAGAAGTTCGTGGCCCACATTTATGTAGACGACCGAGCGATAAACGGTTGCGACTGGAAGCGTGTTATAAGAGAAATGAAAAAGCCTGACTTACCTGGAAAGATAGCGAGGAAGCGAGGTATGGTATGACCCATGAGCATATAGAGTACGTTAAGAAGCTGATGAAGATAGGCGAGGATTTAGGCTTTTACGTAGCCGACGGAAGGAAACTCGGCAAGATGTACCATATGGCGAATCCCGACTGCGTATGGTATTACGATTGCCGAGGGAAGAAACCGCTCCTCAAAATAGCGAAAGGGGATAAGAGTAATTATCTTCCGGTGGTTGCCTTTGAGGTGGCGGATTCTGAAAGAGAGAAGGGATTACGGGGCTCCCTGATGTCACTTCAGCTTACGAATGCTTCTGCCAGTATAATCGTATTAGTAGGAACAGCCGCTAAATATAAATCCTACCTTAATAAACTCGTTGGCCGTTATTCATCGGCCCGTATTCGCATCTGGACAGAATCGGATGTTAATAAACTATACGCCAGTGTTAAAACGACTTAAAGGAAATAATAATGAACCCTACCCATACGTTAGTAACGCAATTCGTTATTGCTATGCTAAAGCTTGTCTGATACAATGCCTTTCAGGGGCAATATGATGAGTAAAACATTATAGACGATTTAACAGAGCATCGGTAATTAACCGATGCTTTTTATTACGGGATAAAATATGATATGAATAATATAAGCCGAAAAAAAATATTATGGGTTATCTATTTACTAGTCGCTCCTGTCATAGCGTTTATATCATTTATAATCTCCAGAAAAGACGTATAAAGAAAAGGAGAGTATGCGTAAACTAATTGCTTGCGTTTTGATTGCTTTGTTTAGTTTCTCTATTAGCGGATGTGCAACTATTATAACTGGAACAACACAAAAGGTAACCATTACCTCCAGTCCAGAGGGTGCCAAACTTGACGTTGATGGGCAGAGCACGTTTTCAACCCCTGCTACCGTAACATTAGAAAGAAAAAGAGACCATATTTTAGTATTCTCAAAAGAGGGTTATCAACAACAAACAGTAACCCTGCTTCACGTTATAAGTGGAGCTGTATGCGGAAATATTCTTTTAGGAGGCTTAATCGGGTGGGGAGTGGATGCCTGTACTGGTGCACAGTATAAACTTGTCCCAGAGATTGTTAATGTTCAAATGCAAAAGGTAGAAGGAAACGAAGCCACAACGTTCGCTCCAAAAGCCTTGACCACCGAGGATAAGGTTAATCAGTTAAAAAATATGTATGATAAAGGGCAGCTTACCAAAGAGGAATATGAAGCAAATAAAAAAGTTTTGTTGTATCAAATGACTAAAGAGGGAGCATCCGCAGGAAAAGATACTGTGGGTGGTTCAGTGGTTCAGGTGAGCACTAGCCAAGTAGAGAAAAAGTAATTGTTAAAAAAGCATTGGTCATTACGGCTAATGCTTTTTTATTGAAGGAAATAATTATAGGATTACATGAAAACATTTATTTTTATAAAAGTATCTTTTGCTGTTTCCGTTATAGTACTGTTTAGCTTAGTAGCTGGAATCTGTTATGCAAATGAGGGCTTTCTGTGTATAAAAGACGATACATTATTATACAACGATAAAGAATGCAAATCCGTTAAGTCTGAAAGACCACTTTATAAATTTACATTTGGAGATGTTCAGAAAAAAGAAGCAGGTAAAATATATATTAGGATTTCTAATAATGTACTCAATGGCGGTAATTTTTCCAGTCCGTTCTTCCCTCCTTCCGATAAGTTCCATTTAGCTGGATTTTCGGGTTGGATTACCGAAGATGATGCAATATTATTTCAATACTCCAATACACCAGACCTTTATGATAAAGCCAGAAGAATATTCTTAAAAAAGTATTTTCCCTAATCAGTGAAAGCGTAACCAGTTTGAGAAAGTCGAAGAAATAGGCAAATATATTAGATGATTAGAATTTTTAGGTCACAGAGATACTAAGGTCAAAATGTTTAGTACAGATTTTTTATTAGTAATTAGTCGAATCTTCAGAATGTTTGAACCAATATGAAAAAATTGCGGCAGGAAGTGTTCTGCATCGAGAAGGGTTGCATTGAAAGGAGAGAAAGAAAAAATATCTTTCCGCTCAAAAAAATGTGCTAAAGAATATGCTAAAGGGAAAGGTATTTTAATAGTTAAATAGTTTTTGGGAGCTCTCTCCTCACGCAAGCTGCCCCTGCATTCGTTAGGGTAGCCACTGATAAACCCATTATTTTGAATTAAACATACCGTTTATACCCTACAATACCGCCTCACTCTTAATTACCGACCACGTAACCCTATAACTCTCCGACGGTTACGACCCTCAATTTCCGGCATAATCCGCACTGGCAAGGATACCAGACCGTATGTGATTAAATACGCCATTTAATCGCAAATAAACTTGCTTTCTGCCCGAAGTGATGGCAATGTTGTGATGACGGAGGAGGTGGGCTATATGAGGCAGGAAATTAGCGAGTTTTTGGGCTACGTTGGCACGGAGCGGGGCTATTCTCCGAAGACCGTAGCTGCCTATGGCTATGACTTAGGCAAATTCAGCCAATTTGCCGATAAGGAACTGGGCGATGAGTGGAAGCTTGAGGATGTAGACCAGTATGCCATTAAGGCTTATATGCAGTTTCTGGCCAATACAGGCTACCGTAAGGCTAACGAGACGGTGAGCCGTGGCCGGAAACTGGCCACGTTAAAGTCCTTCTTTGGCCACTTGACTTCGCTTGGTAAGGTGAAATCCGACCCTACGGTTCTGGTGAAGATGCCGAAGACCAAACAGAAGGAGCCGTCATATCTTACAGAGCAGGAGTATAAGCGGTTACTGCGAACGGTTAGGAAGAACGCTACAGCATACTTCAAGGAGCGGGATATGGCGATTGTGACGATGCTTCTTGGTATGGGGTTGCGATTGAGCGAGCTCACGGCACTCGATATCGGAGACGTAAACTTTGATGACGGCTCTGTCAAAATAACGAGGAAGGGTGGCAAGGAACGGATACTTCCCGCTAATGATGAAGTGATGATTAGCATTCAGCGATATCTCAAGACAAGAGAAAGCAAATCTCCTCAATCGCCTCTATTGTTGAGCAAGCGTGATAGGCGGATAAGTAACGCCTCTGTCTGGCACTTGGTAGGGAAGTATATGAGACAGGCTCAAATAGAGAAAGACAAGCTCTCTCCGCACACGCTACGGCACACATTCGCTACCATTCTCTTAAGACAGGGAGAGAATATTCTGACCATAAAGGAACTACTGAGCCATCGCAACCTTCGAACCACAGAACGATATCTGCACATAAACAACGAAGACCTCAAAAATGCTGTCGGTAAGATTAGTCTAACTGCATAGGCAGAATATCAACACCGTGTTTAATCATTGACGCTGAGCTCGTTCTGTAATAGTATGTAGAGGGTTGGGGAGGGTTAGTTATGAAAAATCTCAAAGAATATGTTACAGTAAAACGTGCAGCAGCAGTATTGGGTGTTTCAATCATGACTCTGCATAGGTGGGATTCCAATGGCAAGATGAAAGCGAAGCGGCATCCTTTAAATGGATATCGACTTTATGACGAGCAGAAGATAAAACATCTTCTGAAGAAAATAAGATGAAAACATATACTTTTATAGACTTATTTTGCGGTATTGGTGGACTGCGAATTCCATTTGAGGAGCTTGGGGCGAAGTGTATTTTCTCATCTGATTACGACAAACACAGTCAGATTACATATAGAGAGAACTTCGGAGAAGAGCCCCGGGGAGATATACGTGCCATATCAAATAAAAACATTCCACGACATAATATTCTTTTGGCGGGATTTCCTTGTCAGCCTTTCTCCATTTCCGGTGTGTCTAAAAAGAAAAGCCTGAATAAGCCACACGGATTTATGGATAAGGCGCAGGGGACACTGTTCTTTGAAATAGCTCGGATTTTGAAGGCGAAGAAGCCTGATTGCTTTGTTCTTGAAAACGTGAAGAATCTTAAATCTCATGATAAGGGAAACACATATCGTGTTATTAAAGATACACTTGAAGAGATTGGTTATCATATTGTTTTTGACGACATCATTGATGCCGGGCGTTTTGTTCCTCAGCACAGGGAGAGAGTATTTATAATAGGCTTTAAGAAACCTATTAAATTCGGCCCATTGAACCTGAAGGGGGAGACACAACGCTTCAAGGATATCTTAGAAAAGAAAGTTGATGATAAGTATACTCTTACAGACAACTTATGGGCGTATTTACAGAGCTATGCAGAAAAGCACAGAGCCAAAGGCAATGGCTTCGGATACGGGCTTGTTGACCTTCATGGTGTATCACGAACATTAAGCGCACGATATTATAAAGATGGCTCTGAGATTCTTATACCGCAGAAGGGTAAAAATCCAAGAAGATTAACTCCAGTGGAATGTTCAAAGCTTATGGGTTTTCCGGAGAACTATAAAATAGTTGTATCGGACACACAGGCTTACAGGCAATTCGGAAATGCGGTTACAGTTCCTGTCGTGCGGATTATTGCGAAGGAAGTTATTAAATGTCTGAACGAAAGCGCCCGGAAATAAAATCATCATATAGTACCATAGGATATTTCAAGCGGAATATACTTCAATGGAGATACAGGAACTCGTGTCAGTATCCATGGAGAACAACAAAGATAAAATTTCACGCTCTCATTGCCGAAATTCTGCTTCAGCGCACCAAAGCAGAGCAGGTTATACCTGTATACAAGAGGTTAATTAAAGCCCGCCCTTCGATAAATACTATTGCTGTAATGCCTTTTTCTAAAATCAAAAACATAATTGCACCTTTGGGCCTGCGATGGAGAGCTAAGAAAATAAAAGAATTGGCGTGTACCCTTAAGAACAGCTACAAGGGAAGAATTCCTGCTAACATAGATGAGTTGTTGGCTCTCCCCGGCGTTGGGCCATATGCAGCGTCGGCATATCTTTCTTTGCATAGTAATATAAGGGCCCTTCTTATTGATTCAAATATAGTCCGGCTTTACGGACGTTTTTTTGGATTTGGAGTTCATGCTGAAACACGTCGAATCAGAGCACTCACGAATCTAATAAACTTGATAACACCACGGCGTCAATGCAGGCGATTCAATTATGCGGTGCTTGACCTCGGAAGAAATATATGTAAACCTAAACCAACATGTCCAATATGTCCGGTTTTATTAAAGTGCCATTATTACAATAAAGGAAAGGGGTAAGGATGACATTATTTGAGATATTTAAGCAACACGTTTTGTCGCCGAAGGATGTTCTCAATAAGAGCATAGATAGCGTATTACCGCCCTCTACCAATCCAATTATAATTAAGAAAAAATTTAGTCTATACGTTGATAAAATCGGAGCTGAGGCATTCGACATATATCTTAAAACGGAACAGGAAGCAGGCCGAAAGGCCATAAAGGAATATCTGGCGTTAGAAGTGCCAGTGGGAGCGACGAAAGATGAAACCATTGAAGTGACGGCAAAACATTTTCGGGAGTTTGATAGATTTTTTCTTTCACTCTCACAGTCCCGCAAGCCACGGGCCGGAGGCACATTCGAGGATATTATCAAGATGCTGTTCAAGAGGCTAAAATATCCATTTGAGGAACAGCAGGTAATAAATGGCAAGCCAGATTTTTTGATGCCAAATCGAAAACATTATAACACGAGTGCTATGGACTGCATAATCTTTACAGCCAAGCGGACATTGAGAGAAAGATGGAGACAGATAGTTACAGAAGGAACTCGTGGTCTTGGATTTTACCTTGCAACTATTGACGATGCAGTAACCGAGGCACAGCTTCAGGAAATGTCAAGGAATCGTATCTATCTGGTGATGCCGGGTGGGGTAAAAAGAACCATACAGCACTATTTGAAGGCCAGTAATGTATTATCATTTGAAGAATTCTTTATGCTTCATCTTGACCCGGCGGTCAGACGATGGAGAAAGAACGGGGCTATATAACAAGGAATGTCTCTGTATGATGAAGCGTATCTTTAGCCTATTCATAGGTATGCTTGCATTTAGTATATGGGTCACGATATGCAATGCAAGCGGGCAAATCAATCTTATTGCCGCAGGCAAGGAGACGGCTGTATTTATCAAAGCTGACTATAAAGTCGGAAATAACATAGTTTCCAAAACAGGCACAGGATTTATTGTAGACACATCAAAATCACCCGGTTTAGCTGTTGTTACAAACAAGCATATCCTTGAGCATAATATTGGTGGACAGACAATGGCACCTTTTCAGGTTACTATAAAGGTAAATATGTCTGACTTGGCTCCGACTTTATGCGATGCGTCTATAGTTGCCCTTCACGATAATTATGATTTAGGATTGTTGCAGTTTAAGCTCCCAGAAAATAAACCACCAGATGCTGTATCAAGAATATCGCCGGACGGAATAGAATATTACTCACTTAAAGGCGCCTGTTTTTTGTTGGAGGATTCCGTAATTGACGATGACGACCTTCGTGAAGGGCTTGAGGTGTTGTTTTCCGGGTTCCCGCTTAAATTGGGCTCAGATTCGTATCATAACTATCCGGTTACGAGAAAGGGTATGGTGGCGCAGGTACTTCCCGGGTCACATGAAATCGTAATTGATGGATTCGCAAGCCACGGTAATAGTGGCTCACCAGTTTATTGTATAACTGACAAAGGTCTTAAGTTGGTGGGGATTCAGGAAGCTGTATATCCGGACGCCAATATAGGATACGATGAGAATGGAAGAATTAACAGCCTATCAACATTCAATTCGGGGCTATCGCTTGTCATAAAGAGCTCAGTAATTAGAGAGTTCGTCTATAAATTAATTGAAGAAGGGCGATATAAAGGGACTTGGAGTAAAGACATAAATGCCAAAGAAGGCGGAAAAACCGGAAAAATATGAATGCCATATTCGGAAAACATAACGGAGGTGCCAAGATGATTAACTATCTGAATGAAAGAATAAAGATGCTGACAGTTGTGGATATAGCGTTAGTTAAATGGTCGGTCTTATTTGCAACCATCATAATCGTCAAGCTGTTCCCACAGCTATTGAATATAAACTATGCCGTTCTTGTAATACTTATGATGGTTTGTATGGCAAGACCGTTTTATAAGATTTGGATTAAGAAATAGCCTTGAGATTTCGGTAAGCACTAAAGACGAATATTGAGGATTTGCTCAAGTAGTAAATGACAAGGAGCGATACTTATGAATTACGAATCGTGGAGCATAATAGACGCTATTGGTAAGCTGAATAAAACGATTTATTTGCCAGCCATTCAAAGAGGTTTTGTTTGGGATACGGTTAGAGTAGAAAAATTGTTTGATTCGCTGATGGGCGACTATCCTATCGGGTCTTTCCTTTTCTGGAAAATAGACGAGCTGCATAAAGACGATTGGACTTCATATGAATTTATTCGTGATTTTGACGAAGACAATCCAAATAATAAGGAAGCAAATCTGGCAGGTGTAAATAAAGATATTTATTTGGTTTTAGATGGACAGCAAAGATTAAGCTCGCTATTCATTGGATTAAAAGGTTCATATCGTTATTTTCACTATAAGGAACGGAAAACCAAATTATTTCTAAATCTATTGAAAGAACCAAAAAGAAATGAGGATAGCCCTGAAGAGTTAGCCTACCAGTTTGAGTTCAGGGAATCAGACAAAACTGACACCCCAGATAAAGAATTGTGGTATGAGGTCGGGAAGATAATGAATTTTGAAGATTCTGAATATGCCAAAAAAGACATAAGTGGTTTAGTTCATAGCCTGGAAGAGGAGAGGCGAAACAATGCCAATATGTTGATTGGACGGCTGCATACAAGGATACACACATATAAAAGTATAAATTATTATGAAGAGAAATCACAAGATTACGATAAGGTGGTAGAGGTCTTCATAAGGGCCAATACTGCAGGCAAGCCTCTCGGATATTCAGATATCTTGCTATCTACCGCAACAGCAAAATGGAAAATTTTAAACGCAAGAGAAGAGATTGAACAATTTACCGACTCCGTTAATTCCATCGGAAATGGGTATGAATTTGGGAAAGATTTTGTTCTCAAAGGATGTCTGTATCTTACGCAAGAATTAGAGATTCAATATAAGGTGAAGAATTTTACAAAAAGTAACCTAGAGAAAATTGAAAACAATTGGAGCAATATAAAAAAGTATCTGGAAGATACGGTAGATTTGATAAGTAAGTATGGTCTTGCGAATAAAAATATCATAGCTCCAAACGCACTTTTGCCATTAGCGTTTTATCTGTTAAAGTTAGGGAAGAAAAATTATATAGAATCATCTCATATAGATGATGTGAGGAATCAGAATATTATTCAAAAGTGGTTAATACTCGTGTTGTTAAAAAATGTATTTGGAACATCATCCGATACAATATTAAAACGCTTGAGGGATGTTTTATTACAGCAAAAAAGTTATGGCAGTTTTCCTTTCGTAGAATTGAATAAGGAATTAGCAATCGAACCTAAATTTAATGAAGCCGAATTAGAAAAACTTCTATTGAACGAATATAAAAACAAATATTGCTATTCAGTATTGTCCTTGCTTTATCAGGGCAGAGATTGGAAAGATAAGAAATATCACGAAGACCATATTTTTCCAAAAAGCGAGTTTACAGAAGCAAAGCTGAGAGCGAGAGGTTATGATGGCGAAAAGGTAAAATCGTATAGAAAATATTACAACACGGTAGCGAACCTCCAATTGCTCACTGATAGTGAAAACTTAGATAAAAGAGCTCAATCGTTTGATAAGTGGCTGGCGACAAGAGATGCTAATTTTAAGAACAGACATTCTATCCCAACATTACCGTCTTATAATTTTGATAATTTTATTAAATTTATAGAAGAAAGAAGAAAAATAGTCACAGATAAGCTTCAAACCATTACGCTTTGAATACTACAATGAGTGCCTCGGTATAATAGCGACATAGTAACCTCTATCAATTGAAGATGTGGTGAAAAAGTAGCGGTGAGGACGTCGGGATAAAAATGAGATGAGAAGAATCAGCCTGTTTGTTATCGCTATAGTTTTATCAATAACGTCATCCGTATGGGGCAATGATGATGCAGTTAACATGGCACCAGATGGAACCTATGTATATGGCAATCCCCAGATGGCACCTGATGGCTCATATGTTGGCGGGCAGCCTAAAATGACCCCAGTTGGCTCATATGTAGGAGGCACGGACGGAGTTAATATGGCTCCTGATGGTTCATATGTCGGTGGGAAGCCACAGATGGCTCCTGACGGTAGCTATGTAGGCGGTGACCCGCATATGACGCCAGACGGAAGCTATGTTGGCGATGGTAGTGAGGATTAAGTATGGGCGGTGAGGACGGTTCAGGATGTATAGTATATTAAAATTAAACCTATGGCGTAGTGCTTCAAGTAACCGGTGGCAAACAGCGAATAGAACACGGGCTTGATATTTTGCCAATAAGTCCAAGCTTGCAGATAAATTGATTGAGAAATTCGAGGAGATTGGGAAGTACATTAAATGAGCGATTATAGAAAATTTTGGGACTCAGCGACATTTAAAGCGAC
Organism: Candidatus Omnitrophota bacterium; assembly: GCA_018823705.1. Taxonomy (GTDB): domain Bacteria; phylum Omnitrophota; class Gorgyraeia; order 2-01-FULL-45-10; family 2-01-FULL-45-10; genus CAIMPC01. The sequence goes on from JAHJHP010000071.1 coordinate 20,113, forward strand.
TGTGATTTCCAGTGGGATAGCCGTCATCATAGCCATTATAGGGTTTCTTATTAACTGGCATCTGTCAATGAGCGCTAATAAGATAGCTCAGAAAGCTAATGGGATAGCGGAAAAGAGTTCTAATGCGGCGCAAGAAGCTCTAACGTTCACCAAAAAAGAATTCGCCATACAATATACTCCGGAGCTTAGGGCGTATATGAGGTCGTGGAATATTTACGTAGGAGATGGCACTAAAATAGGCCGGAAAGATAACGTAATTGAAATACCGCTGGCTATATGTAACAAGAGTTATGGTATTGCCAAAGACGTTAAATTGAATTTATTATATAACTATGGCACCGGTGGTGATAAAGAAATGGGCCTTGTGATTCCGGTTATAAAGGGGACTGAAAGCATTCCTTTGCCATCTTTTGTGCCATCCATATTAGCAGGTGCACAGGAAGCCTATGCTTCCAAAAAGAATATATTCAAAATGAAAATATTCCTTGATTGGGAAGATGCTTCCGGAAAGAAGTATAACTCTGTAGAGCTTTTCGAATTAGATATAACAGAATCCTACTCTGATTATCCTTCCAGCTTCAGATTTACCTCAATAGGCTATTATAATACTGTTACATCATCGAATGAGTTCAATAAGTATTCGTTGAGAAAAATTGATTATTGATACTGCCCACAAATTGTCCGAATTCGGACAACTTGGTGTTGGTGTGCCACGTAACGCTCTTCACCAATAGATTAAAGTTCTATCAACACAGTTTCCACTTCGGGTGTTGTAGCTAACTGCAGGGTGTCTGTCGTAAGACGGACTCTGAAGAGCGGTGGATAGCGAACATTTAGCCCGTAACGAATGGGTGAACTCGCGGTGGCATTTATATCTGGCGACCCGCCATAAAAACTTTGGAAGAGATGCTTTTAGACGGCAAGAAAAATCCCTTCCACAAAAGCTTATCTCCGCCTGAAAAAGACTCACCATCTTACGCACAAAGTAATATCGAAAGAAGAGATGCCTTATCATATTTGCCGGATTAGTAAGCTATTCTTTCGGCGAATGAGTTATTATCAGTATCCCTTTAAAAACCGGTCTGTTACAAAATTTTAGCAAATCGCTTGACAATCTTGGATTTTGAATATATACTGTATATATGTCAAATATTCTTGGAAATTCTACATTGTTTGAAACTGCAGTCGAGTTAAAGGTGTCGCCCTCTTGGCTAAATAAAATACAAAACAAGACGGGGATTGGCGGTAAGACCGGCGTGCGTGGTAACAGGACAAGCATTAGTGACGATGATATTGAAATTTTCCGGAATGTTAAGCTCCTTCGAGATTTAGATTTTGAGATAGAAGAAATTAAAAAGATATACGAATTAGAAAAAGAAATGATTTCCCTCGCAGGCGGCCACGAATCAACAAATCTTACGATATACAGTGACAATGACCGATGCTTTATTCTTCATCCTTATAAATTTTCGGTTCCGCTTTTTGAGAAAATTGGAGGTAGTAAACTGACAAAAGTAGAGAGTGAAAAATACGAAAACAACGCCGAAGAGCTAAAGAAAATTTTTGAAGAAGAAATGCGCAGAGCAGAGAGCAAGGTTAATGTGTATAGAAATTTATTGAAGAGAAGAGGCAAGAGTAAGAAGTAAGGGTATTTTTTTTAGTCATAATATACACAGCGTGTATATGTCGTGAATAAAAATAGAAAGGATTCAAGATGGGAAAATATGTCGGCGTAAAAGAGGTGTCGGAGTATTTAGGGTTATCACGAGGCACAATTTATTATTACATTGCCAAGAAGAAAATTCCATTTTATCGCTTTAATGGAAAGCCAAGATTTATTCTTGATGAAATTGACAAGGTAATAGCAAGAAAGAGCGAGGGGATGAAATGAGTTCACAGGACAGGATGGCTATCGAGGAAATATCGAAGATATTAGGTATAAGTGTTAACACGCTTCAAAGAAGGGCTTGGCGACAAAGAGCAGGATGTCCTATCAAAAAGATAGGTAGATATTTCCGGCTTTTATATTACATGCCACGTAGCGCTCTTTACCCATGAACCAGAAAGCCACGCCTGTGAGGGCGTGGATGAATGGCTTTCGGTTCAGGGTTTCGCTCCATCGTAAGCGAAACCCTATAAGAAAAGAAGCCACCGCTGTAAGGCGGTGGAGCTTCACCAATAGATTAAAGTCCTATTAACACAGTTCCCACTTCGGGTGTTGTAGCTAACTGCAGGGTGTTTGTCACAAGGCAGAATTTGACGAGCAGTAATGCAAACATCCAACCTGTAACGAACGTGAACTCGTGACGGCGCTTGAGGCATGTATAAAGAAGCAGTAAGGTATTAAAGGGGCTGACGCTAATAGCCAGAAAGGATAATAATTATGCTTGCCTACCCAGTATTCTGCCACTCAAGTTTTATTATCCAGCGGGAATATCAAAATTCTTATTATAAAAGGAGCATGCCAAGATGGAGCTATTAGAGCTATCTGACATCTATCCGTCAGCTTTTTTGTGCTGTATGGGATTGAACTATAAGATAAAAAGCGAATCGAATTCAAACAGAAAAAGGCGGGTGATTTTTATCTTTGAGGACGACAACGCACAAGAGCTGTGCCGTAATTTCTATGCAGGGCAGGAAGACAAGGTTTCCGCCAACCATTACGCGAGGATTTTGAAAGAGCTAAAGTCACTGGTTCATAATTATTAAACCATAAGGAAAAATATGTATCAGCAATTTTGGGCTGACAGGATTCAGAACACCAGAATAACAGGCAACCAAATAAACAGCGATTGCCCTTTCTGCAAAAAAGAAAAACACTTCTACGCCAGCATAGATACGGGGCAGTTCAATTGTAAGCTCTGCGGCAAGAGTGGCAACGCCATAACCTTCCTAAGAGATTATGAGCATAAAAAAAGTAATGAGGTTACAGAGCGCCTTACCTCATATGGAATAAATGAGGATAATCGTGCTTCACCCAAAATTTCAGACCATGCTTTCTACAAGAGATTTGACGAACGTCTTGTGGAGCAATACGTCGCCAACCTGCCAGAAGGTACACTAAAGAACTTCGCCGAAGAACGAGGTCTGCCGGTAGAGATACTTAAGAAGTACAAAATCGGAATGAACGACCATGACGAGTTCACCCTTCCTATATATGATGCCCAAGGTGTAATTCGAGACATACGACGTAAGCGCATAGGGGGTGATACCATCTCTTCGGCTGGAGCGGAGTTATTCTTATTCGGCATCCAAGACCTATTATCTAGCGACCGAATATTTGTGACAGAGGGCGCATGGTCGAAGATGGCTTTAGAAGTGCGAGGATACCCGTCCGTGGGCGTTCCAGGCGCTTTTGTGTTCAAGGATGAATGGATTTCGTATTTTAAAGATAAAGCAGTTCATATCGTCTACGACTTAGATAACGCAGGAGAAGATGGCGCAAGGAAAGTGATTGAAAAGTTAAATTGCGTAGCAAAAGAAATCCGAATTATCAAGTTACCCAAAGAATTAGGTGAGGGCAAGGACATCAGGGATTTCTTCAAGAGTGGAAGAACCAAAAAGCAATTTGAGGAGTTAATAGGACAGGCAGAAATAGCGAAATGCGAAGCAAGCCTTCCCCTTTCACTGCCAGAATTTATGAAACAAGATATCCCGCCCCTCGAATATCATATTTCAGATGTACTTCCCAGAAGGGGTAAAGGAATGATTTCGGCACAGGCAAACATGGGCAAGACTATACTTGCTCAGAACTTCGCCTTATCAATGGTCTGCGGCAAGACCAAGATTCTGGATAAGTTTGATATCTTGTCCGCCCGAGTCCTGTATCTCGACTTAGAGATGGGCGAATCCGCACTTAAGGAGCGATTCCAAAAAATGCAGACGCAGGTGAATCTTGCCGCCGATAAGCTCTTTATTAAATCTTTACCATCACTTGACCTATTGAGTGACCAACATAAGCAACTATTGGAGGGCTGGCTTGAGAGGTTAAAGGTAGATGTTCTTATTCTTGACCCCTTGGGTCATGCATGGGTCGGCAACGAGAACGACCAAGAGCAGGTTAGTCGCCTAACGGCGTATCTGAACGAGCTTATCGCTAAGTTTGAAATTTCCGTTCTTATCCTTCACCACTGGCGCAAGAACACGAAAGGCTACAATTCAGGCGGTCAGATGGCTGCAGGCTCTTACAGGTGGGAGGCATGGCTCGACTGTCATATAACGCTTGAAGGCATCATCTCGAGCGTCACCGTCTCAAGCCAGAAGAACCGCCACAGGCCGAAATTCGCTCCCTTCATAGCCAAGCTTAACGAGGAGACGCTCTGGTTTGAGTATTTGGGCGACTATGAGCAGAAGTTTGACGAATCCGACCTGACCGAACTCTTTGACAGCTTCGGCTCAGACAGGGTAGCTGTCCCTGACCTGATTGAACGGGCTAAGACACAAAAGATATGCTCAGAGGCGACTATACGGAAGTTGATTAAGGCGACAGCGCAGTTTGACGTGGATAAGTCGGGTAAAACCCACTATCTGGCTAGAAAAGCACCCAAAAGTTAACCATGTTTTATCGTAGTAAAAGGAGTAGTGTGTGATTTTTGAATAGCAAAAACGCATATCACGTTATCGTGTTAAAAGGGGTGAGTAAAGAATTTTCCTTGCAAAACACTCTGCGGAAAAAGAAGCATCCGAAGAGCTTCTTTCTGCAGTTTGTTGATAATCGTATCATCGTATCATTATATATAGGAAAACGATTTTTAGTATGACGATTAAAAGAAAAAAGCAGGTATGCCGCACCGGAGGACGGTATGGCAAGGCGAGAATGAAAGTGGACAGAACATCAGTTAGATAAGTTAAGCAGATTAAAAGGGAAAATCACATGATACTAAAGGGGCTTCATCAGTATAAGCTATTCCAAGAAGGGAAACCTCTGACCAGAAAGGGTGCCATATTGGCACAGTGCTACGTATGCAATGGTGCGGAGGAAGGTGGCGAGGACTGCTTGGGAGGCGAAGCCTGTCCCTTATATCAGTTCTTCCAGTATCGTGGCAAAAAGAGGGTTGAGAATGCAGGTTTTAAGGGCGGAAGAAATAAAGAAAAAGACGATTTGGGACATCTTTCAGATGATTTTAATGTTCAGAATTGACTTGCTTTCTTCAAGCGAAGGGGCATGATGTGACAACATATGGAAGTGTTTATGGGGAGTGAACAGAGGTATTTATCTCCACAGGAGCTATCGCAGTATCTCGGCATAGCCACACAGACAATCTATGAGTGGACTTCGCAGAAGAAGATTCCATTTATAAAACTTGGACGATTGGTCAAATTCGATGTCGCAGAGATAGATGCTTGGATGAAGACGCAAAGGGTAGAGCCATATAATAACTGATGTATTTAAGGGGCTATGATATACAAGAGAGCCAAAACTTGGTATATAGGTTATTCCGCTGGTGGTCACTGGGTGAGAGAGGCTATCGGGGAATCAAAAAAACTCGCTGAAGCAGTCCTTGGCAAGCGAAAGGCTGAGGTTAGGGAGGGCAGGTTTCTGAATATCAAGAAGAATGAAAAAATTAAGTTTGAGGATTTTTCCAAAACTTTTATTGAGCTTCATTCGAAAGTTAACAAGAGACCGAGGGTTGCGAAAAGAGACGAACAGCTTATCAATCACCTTTCCAAGCACTTTTCTGGCAAATATTTATATGAGATAATGCCCAGACAGATAGAAGAATATAAAAAAATCAGAAAAGAGACTAAGAAAAAAAACGGGAAGGAAATTGCTGTAGCGACCGTAAACAGAGAATTGGCTTGTTTAAAGTGTATATTTAATAAAGCAATTGAATGGGGCAAGGCAGATGAGAACCCTGTCCGCAAGGTAAAACTGTTCAAAGAGAATAACAAGAGAATCCGATATTTAGAAAAGGAGCAAATAAGACCATTTTTGGATGCGTGTGTGCCTCATTTGAAGTCAATAGTTATAGTTGCTCTACATACTGGTATGCGTAAATCAGAGATTTTTGGACTTAAATGGCAGAACATACATTTAGAGCGTGAGATAATATATATCCTTCAAACAAAGAGCGGAGAGCGACAGCAGGTGCCGATGAGTAACATCGTTCAGAAGACTCTGATAAGCGTTCCCAAACATCCTGATAGTGCATACATATTCTGCAATAAGGATGGACGCCCATATACTAATGTGAGAAAATCTTTTGATGCGGCATTAAAAAAATGTGGTATAATTGATTTCCACTTCCACGATTTGAGGCATACTTTTGCGTCTCAGCTCGTGATGGCAGGGGTTGATATAAAGACCGTGCAAGAGCTGTTAAGGCATAAGTCTATTGAAATGACTATGAGATACGCTCACCTGTCACCAGACCACAAAAAGAAGGCAGTAGATATTTTAGGGCAGAGAATCAGCACAAATATCGCACAAACGCCCATAGCTGAAGAAGCGGGCACAATAGAAGATTTAGCTAACTCTTTGAAACAAGCGGAGTTAGCAGCGTTAAGCCCATGTAGCTCAGTTGGTAGAGCAGCGGTTTCGTAAACCGCAGGTCGTCCGTTCAAGTCGGACCGTGGGCTCCAGATTACATGTAAGTGGTTCCCCCGCCGGGCGCACTTCGTGCTTGGCGGGGTCCCGCCCCGAGTGAGACAGATGGCGGGGGAGTCCACTCGTGGGCTCCATTCTGCTTCGCCCTTCAACGCGTAATTTGAGGTAGGGCTTCGCAGGAATAAATTCCTTCGAAACTCTATCATTGTCAGTCATCTGAAGAGCGAAGAAGAACTTCGTAGGAGTCCGTTATTGGCCCGTTTCAGAGAAGTATTATCCAACCGTAACTTCCTCTTCTTGTGGCTGGGGCAGCTCGTCTCTAATTTCGGCGACCGCCTTAACCAGATGGCTCTCGTCGCGCTCGTTTATCAGAGCCACCCCGGTTCCGAAGTCGCTCTCGCGAAACTCATATCCTTCACAATAATACCCGTATTTATAGTCGGCCCGATAGCCGGCGTTTGGGTCGACAGGCTCGACCGGAGGAACGTGATGATTATATCTGACGTTCTGCGGGGAGCTCTCGTTTTTACTATCCCGCTATTCATAGTGGCGAAACAGATCCTGCCTATATACCTCGTCATATTCCTGACATTCTCCATTTCGCGCTTCTTCATCTCATCGAAGATGGCGATAATACCGGATCTTGTCACCAGAGACAAGCTGCTGGTGGCCAACACGCTTCAGGATACGACGCATCTGATAGGCAACGTAGTGGGCTTATTGGTCGCGGGCTTCATAGTGAATATAAGATACGTGGGCGCGATAGGCGGGTTTTACATCGATAGCGCCACATTCTTTGTATCGGCCGCGCTGATCGCGATGATCGTGATGAAGAACGGCAGGACTCACGGCGTGAGAGAGGATCTGAAGGTGTCCACCGAGGCGTTGAAGAGTTCCCTGAAGACGTCGATGGTGCATGAGATGAAAGAAGGGCTGAGGCTTTTGACGAGGTACAGTAATATGCGTTTTGTGATGTATGTCTCTTCTTTGCTGCTGTCCGGCATGGGCGCTATTTCGTGCATCATCATAATCTTTGTACAAAATGCGTTCGGGACGTCGACCAGGCATCTTGGATTCCTCGGAACGTATCTCATATGCGGCCTATTTTTAGGCACTGTCTTATACGGCAAATTTGGGCAGAAGGCGGAGAAGAGAAGTGTTATAAATTTGAGCTTCGCGCTCACGGGCATTTCGATAATAGCTTTTTCAATAGCGGTCAATAACTATCCGAATATATTTCTCGCGGGAATCAGTGCGGGGTTTCTTGGTATGATGGTCAGCCCGATAATGGTCTCGATTAACACCCTCACGCATGAGACGATACCCGAAGAAGCGAGGGGAAGGATCTTCAGTTCACTGGAGGGAATAATACATCTGGCGTTCCTGGTATTCATGTTCATAGCCGCGTATGCGGCAAAATTTATAGACAGGTTCTGGATACTGGTTTCGGTAGGGGTGATATTCGCAATATGCGGCGCCGTAGGTATGCTGATCAGGCCTAAATCCGAAGGAAATCCTACTTGCTCTTAGACCTGCAAACCTTATCAGATGCCTTATCCAGGCATGTTTTGTAGTAGTTACAGATCGGGCAGCAGATATTCTCCGTGCCTTTTTCTCCCCTGTACCACTTTGTCTCGCATGTCCAGTAGACGTGACACGTCTCGCAACAATTGATCTTGATATGTGTCATTTCTTAAACCTCCTGCTACTAAACTACAGCATATGCCCGGAATTGTCAATACCTATCAGCGGTGGTGTTGACAATTTGCGTCAATAATGTATAATGATTTTTATGCAATATAGATTTCGGGGCGGAGTTCACCCACTTACATTCAAGAGTCTCGCCTCAGACAAACTTATTAAAAGATCGTTCATCCCCAAGAGAGTCGTGCTTCCGCTTTCGCAGCATACCGGATCACCGGCGCAGGCCGTGGTCTCTGTAGGCGATAGAGTAAACGTCGGGGACCTCGTCGCAAAACCCTCAGGCCATATCTCGGCCGCTGTCCATGCTTCTATAGCCGGTAAAATTACAAAAATTGCCCATTTTCCCACATATAATCAGGCCAGGGTGCTTTCAATTGTGATCGAACCCGAGGGAGGTGAAGACCAGGATTTCAAGCCTAAGCCGGATCGGAACATAGACCCCATACCCAAAGAAGAGTTCCTCGGGATTATACGCGATGCCGGCGTGGTGGGCCTTGGCGGCGCTGGATTCCCGGCCGACGTAAAGCTATCTCCACCGGCCAACAAGCCCGTCGATACCGTAATATTGAACGGCGCGGAATGCGAGCCGTATCTCACCTGCGACCACCGTCTTATGCTGGAGAAGACGCAGGAGATATTAACGGGCCTCGATATAATAGTGAAGATCCTGGGGGCAAAGCATGCCTACATAGCGATAGAGAAGAATAAACTCTCGGCCATTTACGCCATGGAGAAGGCGCTGAAGTTAAACAGCCTGGAGCGCCGCGCCGGGCCGGGTAGGCTCGGAAGCGTGAAACCTAAGCTCATAGCGCTTGATGAAAAATATCCGCAGGGCGCGGAGAAACAGATCATCAAGGTCATCCTGAACAGGATCGTGCCCGCCGGCGGACTTCCGATGGACGTGGGATGCGTCGCCAATAATGTGGGCACCGCATATGCCATATATGAAGCCGTCTATTTCGGAAAACCGCTCTTTGAGAGGGCCATCACGATAACCGGTTCGTGCGTTAGAGAGCCGGTAAATACGTGGGTCAGGATGGGGACCATGCTGAGCGACATGAAGGATATTTTCGGCGGGTTTACGAAAGAACCAAAGAAGATTATAATGGGCGGCCCGATGATGGGGTTTGCCCAATATTCGATGGACACTCCCATATCAAAAGGCGTGAGCGGCGTCGTATTTCTGACAGAAGAAGAGATAGATGCCCATAAGGAGAGTGTCTGTATAAGGTGCGGCCGTTGTGTGGACGCCTGCCCGATAGGGCTGGTCCCTACGACGCTGATGTACAGAGTGAAGGGAGAGAACTTCCCGGAGGCCAAGAGCCTCGGGATAGCGAATTGTTACGAATGCGGCGCTTGCGCTTACATATGCCCGGCCAAGATACCGCTATTAGATTACATGAAATTCGGTAAAGCAAAGATCCAGACAATTTAGGGATTTCAAGATGAGTGAAGCACTTGTAGTATCGATCGGGCCGCACATAAAAGACAAGGTGTCGACAAAACGCATCATGTGGGCGGTGACGTTTGCGCTTCTTCCTGCCGGCATAGCCGGAGTATTCATATTCGGGATCAATTCTTTATTCGTGATAATCGCCGGTATCGTTGCCGCAGTCGTTACTGAAGCTCTTATGCTTGCCGTCAGGAAGAAAGATATCGGCGCTGTGTGGGACGGGAGCGCGGTGCTTACGGGCCTGTTGCTGGCGTATAATCTGCCGCCGCAGTCGCCCCTATGGATGCCGGTGGCCGGGTCCTTTTTCGCTATAGCGATAGGAAAACAGGTCTTTGGCGGGCTTGGCCATAATATCTTCAATCCGGCGCTCGTCGGCAGGGCGTTTCTCATGATATCGTGGCCCGTGTATATGACTACGTGGCAGAATCCGGGATGGAAAGTCGACGCGGTAACGGGCGCTACGCCTCTGGCGCTGTGTAAAGAGGGCCAGGCCATTGTCATGAAAGGCGTCTCCTATTGGGATCTCTTCATCGGACAGAGGGGAGGCTGTATCGGAGAGGTCTGCGTTATTGCTCTCCTGGCCGGAGCGGCTTACCTTCTGGTAAAAAAATATATTACCTGGCACATACCGTCGACTTATATCGCCACGGTCGCTGTGATGAGCTGGGCGTTTAACGGTAAGGCCGGGCTATTTACGGGCGATGCGCTCTTCTTTACGCTGGCCGGCGGCTTGATACTGGGCGCGTTCTTCATGGCTACGGACTATGTGACGAGCCCCTTAAGCCCGCGCGGCAAGGTGATCTTCGGCGTAGGCTGCGGACTGCTGACATTTTTAATAAGGAAATTCTCCGGATATCCCGAAGGTGTTTCGTACGCGATCCTCATAATGAATTCGATCACGCCGATAATAGACAGATACACGTTCCCAAAATGGTTCGGGGCTCCCCGATGAATCAGATGACGAAGTTTGGCCTTATGCTTGGGATAATATGCCTCGCGGCAACGCTCGTCCTGGCATTCACTTATGAAGTGACGAGGCCCATAATCGCCGCCGCGCTGTATCGTGAAGAGCAGGAAGCGCTTAAGGCTATAATGCCGGAGGCCGACTTATTCAAACCCGGCACGGTAGGGGATATAAAATATTTTGAGGCGATGAACGGGCCGGCGCTCGTCGGATATTGTCTTAAGGTCACAGGCTCGGGTTACGGCGGTTATATGCATATTATCGTGGGTATAGATACAGGCGGGGTGATAAAGGGCCTGCGGATCCTGCAGCATATGGAAACGCCGGGCCTCGGTTCCAAGATAAATGAAATACGCCTGGGGGAGAGCGAGCCATATTTTCTGAAACAATTTATAGGCAAGAATGCCAGGACTATATCGGTGGGAAACGGCATCGACGCGATAACGGGAGCTACGATATCTTCGAAGGCCGTTACCGACGCCATAAATAAGACGGTAACCGAGTTCATGGAGAAAATGCGACAGTGAAGATGATGGGTGAATTTGTAAAAGGCCTTTGGAGGGAGAATCCCACATTCAGGATCGTCCTGGGGCTCTGTCCGACGCTCGCGGTGTCGACGAGCGTGTCGAACGGCATAGGAATGGGAGTGGCCGCCACGTTCGTTCTGGTCGGCTCGAACATCTTCGTATCGTTGATCAGAGGTATCGTGCCGGAGAAGGTACGGATACCGTGCTTCATAGTAATTATCGCGACGTTTGTGACGATAGTCGACCTCTTAATGAAGGCCTACGCTCCGGCCCTATCGCGCTCTTTGGGCATGTTTGTCCCGCTCATAGTCGTAAATTGCATGGTGCTGGGCCGCGCGGAGGCTTTCGCGTCAAAGGCGCCGCCGTTTAAATCGATATTAGACGCGCTCGGGATGGGAATAGGGTTCACGTGGGCGCTCATTCTTATCTCGGCGATAAGAGAATCGCTGGGAAACGGCACTATTCTCGGGATCACTATAAGCAGGAGTTTTGAGCCGCCGCTATTCATGATACTGGCTCCCGGCGCGCTTCTCACTATAGGTATATTGATAGCGCTCATAAATTATCTGACGATGAAATGGAAGGCGAAATAAGATGGACCTCTCCACTTATATAACGATAATAATCAGCACGATCTTCATAAACAATTTCATACTCTCCCGCTTTCTGGGGCTATGTTCGTTTATCGGCGTCTCGAAGAATACGCTGCCGTCCGTCTCGATGGGCCTGGCAGTGACGTTCGTCACTACGATGGCCTCGATCATCACGTGGCTGATATATAATTACATCCTGCTGCCATATAACCTGGAGTATCTCAGGACCTTAAGCTTTATCCTGGTGATAGCGTCGTTCGTTCAGTTCGCCGAAATCGTCATACAGAAGAAAGCTCCCGCCCTATATAAGGTATTCGGCATATATCTGCCGCTGATAACGGTAAACTGCGCGGTCTTCGGCGCGGCAGTGTTGAATACGGACGTATTCTTTCTGCACGGGCATGCCGTGCCGGGAAGTTTTATGAAATCTCTTATACAGGGATTCGGCGCGGGGGCCGGATTTACACTCGCCATGCTTATCATGTCGGGGATAAGGGAGCGCCTGGAATACGCGGATGTTCCGCGCAGCATGAAGGACATTCCGATAACGTTTATTATAGCGAGCCTTATGTCGATGGCATTTCTGGGCTTCAGCGGGTTCAAGATATGATAATGCGCATACTCACGCCGGTGCTGGCTATGGCGGCGCTCGGGCTTATCTTCGGAGTGGGACTGGCGTATACCCTTAAAATATTCGGGATCAAACTCGACCCGAAGATGTTTAAGCTGATCTCTATGCTTCCCGGGTCAAATTGCGGAGCGTGCGGAAAGGCCGGATGCGCCGGGTTTGCCGAAGCGCTTGCCAGGGGAGAGGCCACCCCTTCCGGATGTGTCGTCAGCAGTGAAGAGGCGCGCAGATCGATAGACCTGTTTTTAGGGATCGACTATGAAGTCAGGACGAAGACGATCGCGGCGTTTCTCTGTAACGGCGGCATTAGGGCAAAGAATAAGTATTTCTACCGGGGCATAAAGAGCTGTAAGGCGGCCACTCTCTTATTCGGAGGCTACAAGGCCTGTAGTTTCGGGTGTCTGGGCCTGGGTGACTGCGTCCGGGAATGCCCGTTCCATGCTATAACGATCGGCGTCGATGGCCTTCCCGTAGTCGACCCCAAAAAATGCAATTCTTGCGGAAAATGCATGAAGGCCTGTCCGAAGAGCTTATATGTACTCTTGCCGGAGAAGTGCTATTATGTAAAGTGCAGATCCAAAGACACCGGCGCGCAAACGGCCAGGGCGTGCAGTTCCGGATGCATAGCCTGTATGAAATGCGAAAAAGCTTGCCCGTCCGGAGCCGTCAAGGTAGAATCTAACCTGTCAAAAATAGATATGGGTAAATGTAAATATATAGGCAGATGCGTTGAGGTCTGCCCGACAAAAGTAATAGCGAAGAGAGGATAGAGAAATGCTGGAGATAACGCCTGAGAATTTTGATAAAGAAGTGTTGAAGTCCGATAAATTGGTCCTCGTAGATTTTTGGGCGCCATGGTGCATGCCGTGCAAGATGCTTACGCCTACGGTGGAGAAGCTCGCGGAGGAGCTTAAAGGCGAAGTCAGTATTTCAAAGTGCAATGTCGATGACAGCCCGGAGCTTGCTACCGATCTCTCCGTCCTGAATATACCGTCTCTTGTGCTGTTCAAAAACGGCGAAGAGGTCGCCCGCATGGTAGGAGTCAATTCTAAAACAGCGATCGAATCGAAGATAAGATCGTTCATGTAACAGTTCAGTTACCGGAAGGAACTCGACGGTAGAGCCGTCATTGCGAGGAAGCCGTGGTTAGCCTATATGCTGACGAAGCCTGCCTACCTGCAGGCAACGACAGTTGGCAGGCAGGCAATCTCTTTTTTAGATTGCTTCGTCGGAAAGAGTCTATCGACATCCTTCTCGCAATGACGAAGTTCTTCCAGAATTGGGCTATTGGCTACATATATCCTACCTAAAGAGGGTATTAAAAGATGTATATACTCGGAATATCGTGTTTCTATCACGACTCTGCCGCCGCCCTGATAAAAGACGGTGAAATAGTAGCCGCCTGTCAGGAAGAACGTTTCACAAGGAAGCGGCACGATCAATCCTTCCCGTCGAATGCCGCAAGATATTGCCTGCGCGAAGCCGGAATAACCATTAAAGATGTGAGCTATGTCGCTTTCTACGATAAGCCTTTCATAAAATTTGAAAGGATACTCGAGACATATCTGGCATATGCGCCGTCGGGCATCCGTTCGTTCATAAAAGCGATCCCCCTCTGGATAAAGAAGAAATTATGGATGAAGGAGATGATAAGGGAAGAGCTGGGATATGACGGCGTCATGTTATTTCCCGAGCACCACGAATCACACGCCGCGAGCGCGTTCTTTCCGTCCCCTTACAAAGAAGCGGCCGTGCTGACGATGGACGGTGTTGGAGAGTGGACGACCGCGAGCTTCGGTGTGGGCGAGGGCAATACCCTTTCGCTAAAATCCGAGATACGGTTTCCTCACTCCCTGGGGCTTCTCTATTCCGCGTTTACCTACTATACCGGCTTCAAAGTGAATTCAGGCGAATATAAGGTGATGGGGCTGGCTCCTTACGGCAAGCCGGCCTATAAGGACCTTATATTGAATGAGCTGATGGACCTCAAAGAGGACGGCTCCTTCAGGCTCAACATGAAGTATTTCAACTATTGCGCCGGACTTACGATGACCAGCGATAAATTTCATAAACTATTCGGCGGTGATCCCAGAAAACGGGAGTCGAAGATCACTGCGCGGGAGATGGATCTGGCCGCATCGATTCAATACGCGACCGAGGAAGTGCTGATAAGGATAGCCAGGCATATCCATAAAATTACAGGTAAAAAATATCTTGTGCTGGCCGGCGGTGTGGCGCTTAACTGTGTCGCGAACGGCCGCATCATACGCGAGACGCCTTTTAAAGAGATATGGATCCAGCCTGCGGCAGGCGACGCGGGAGCCGCGCTCGGAGCGGCGCTCTTCGTATGGTATCAATATCTGGGCAACGTCCGCACAGCCGACGATAAGAACGATTCCATGAAAGCGTCGCTTGTCGGGCCGCATTACAGCGACGAGGAGATCGAAAAAGTCCTGAAGGAGAAAGACGCTCCGTATACAAAGCTTACGAATGCAGAGATCTGTGAAAAAACGGCGGATTTGCTGGCGACTGAGAAGGTGATCGGGTGGTTCGAGGGGAGAATGGAGTTTGGCCCGAGGGCGCTTGGCGCCAGGAGCATAATAGGGGACGCCAGGAGCGCCGGGATGCAGGAGACGATGAACCTTAAGATAAAATTCAGGGAGAGCTTCAGGCCGTTCGCTCCGTCCGTGCTGGAGGAGAAAGCGTCCGAATATTTTGAATTGGATATAAAGAGCCCTTATATGCTGCTCGTTGCGCCGGTCCGGGAGGCGAAGAGGCGCGCTATGACCAAAAGCGAAGAGGCCCTGTTCGGAATAGATAAGCTGAACGTGGCCAGGAGCGATATCCCCGCTGTCACGCATGTGGACTATTCGGCCCGCGTCCAGACGGTGAGCGAAAAGTCGAATCCCCTGTATTACGGCATGATAAAAAAGTTTTATGAGAAATACGGCTCGCCTGTTATAATAAATACCTCTTTCAATGTAAGGGGCGAGCCGATCGTAGAAAGCCCGGAGGACGCGTACCGGTGTTTCATGCGCACCGATATGGACTATCTGGTAATGGGCAATATCATGCTGGATAAAAAATGCCAGAAGCAGACCGGCAAGGACAAAGATTGGCTGAAAGAGTTCGAACTTGATTAATATTCTCGAAGATATATCGAAGATCAGGAGCACCAGGAAGGAGCTGCGCGAATTCGGGCTTACGATAGGCGTGGTCCTGATCGTCTTTTCCGGGATCGCGCTGTGGCGCGGCAAGGGCTCCTCGGCCTATCTCTTCATATTCGGCCTTATTTTTGCAGGCTCCGGCGCGGCGTTTCCGGCGGTATTGAAGCCGCTGCAGAAGGCCTGGATGGCTCTCTCGGTCGTGCTCGGTTTCTTCATGAGCCGCGTGGTGCTTGCTGTGCTATTCTACGGGGTCATGACACCGCTGGGGTTATTGACAAAATGCCTCGGCAAAGATATATTGGATCAACGTATTTCAAAAGGCCGGGCATCATACTGGCATGACCGTCCCGTTGATAAAAAGGCCAAAGAGAGTTACGAAAACCAGTATTGATAATTTAAAAGGAAAGCGCAAATGAAGATCGGTATATTGAAAGAGCTTTGGGGATTCATGAAAGAGCGCAAAAAATGGTGGCTTTTGCCCATAGTTATAGTGCTCGTCCTCCTGGGATTGCTTATAGTCCTCACGGAGGGCAGTGCCGTCGCCCCGTTTATTTACACGCTCTTCTAAACAAGGATACCGTATGAAGATAGCGGTCCTATGTTCCGGAAACGGAACGAACCTGCAGGCTATCATTGATAGCGTTAAGTCGGGATATATACCGGGCGAGATCGCCTTGGTCGTGAGTGATAATAATGACGCCCATGCGCTCATCCGCGCCAAAGAAGCGGGGATAGAGACGATTGTCCTGGCCGCCAAAGATTACAAGTCCCGGGAGGATTACGATAAAGAGATCGTAAAAAGATTAAGGAAGAAGGACGTCGCCCTGGTAGCGCTTGCCGGCTACATGAGAATTCTCAGTCCGTATTTCATACGGGAGTATAAAGACAGGATAATCAACGTTCATCCAGCGCTCCTACCGTCTTTTAAAGGATCTCACGGCATAAGGGACGCGCTGGAGTCCGGATCGAAGGTGACCGGAGTTACCGTGCATTTCGTTAACGAAAAGCTCGACGACGGGCCGATAATATTACAGAAGCCCGTCGATATAAAAGATAACGACACCGAGGAGACGCTTCTGGATCGTATCCACAAAGAAGAGCACAAAATATATCCGGAAGCCATAAAGTTGTTTGCCTTAGGAAAGCTAAGGATAGATGGAAGGAGAGTCAGCGTAAGATGAAGACTAGCATCAAGAGTGTTGTAGGCAGGGAGATACTGGATTCAAGAGGAAACCCGACCGTTGAGGTCGATCTGGTTTTGCAGGATGGTTCTTTCGGAAGAGCCTCTGTACCGAGCGGCGCATCCACCGGAGAGCATGAAGCGGTCGAGCTCAGGGACGGCGATAAGTCACGCTATTCCGGCAAAGGCGTTCTGGAGGCAGTGTCAAATGTGAACGGCGAGATAGCGCAAGCCGTCACGGGTAAGGACGCGCTGAAACAGGGTGAACTCGACCAGATCATGATAGATCTCGACGGCACGCCCAATAAGAGCAGGCTCGGGGCAAATGCCATACTGGGCGTCTCGATGGCCGCCGCGAAGGCCTCGGCAATTTCAAAGAAGATGCCGCTCTACAAATATATAGGGGGAGACAAGGCCCATATACTTCCCGTGCCGATGATGAACATATTGAACGGCGGTTCGCATGCCGACAACAACGTCGATCTCCAGGAATTTATGATAATGCCGATAGGCGCCGGCTCTTTCAGGGAAGCTTTAAGATGGGGGGCTGAAGTCTTCCATAGCCTGAAGAAGATATTGCACGATAAGAAGCTTTCGACTTCGGTCGGAGATGAGGGCGGGTTCGCTCCCAATCTGAAATCAAACGAAGAGGCCGTCGAAGCCATACTCGCGGCCATAGATAAAGCAGGATATAAGGCCGGTAAGGATATCTCTCTTGCGCTCGATCCGGCGTCCAGCTCCTTTTATGAGAACGGGAAGTATATACTAGAGGCGGAGCCGAAAGTCGATAATTCCTCGGCGGATATGATAAAATTCTACGCCAGATGGGTTTCGAAATATCCGATCATATCCATAGAGGACGGATTGGCCGAAGATGACTGGGACGGCTGGAAGGGACTCACCGAGACACTCGGCAAAAAGATCCAGATCGTGGGTGATGACCTATTTGTGACGAACGTGAAGCGCCTCAGGATGGGGATAGAGAAGAAGGTCGCGAACTCGATCCTTATCAAAGTGAATCAGATAGGCACCTTATCTGAGACGCTCGACGCCATAGATCTCGCTAAAAAACACGGGTATACTGCGGTCGTCTCCCATCGTTCGGGCGAGACGGAGGATACGACCATCGCGCATCTGGTCGTCGGCATGAATACGGGCCAGATAAAGACCGGGTCCATATGCAGGACCGACAGGATATGCAAGTATAATGAGCTCTTAAGGATAGAAGAGTTGCTCGGCAAAAAAAGCGTTTACTATAAATGGCAAAAAAGATAAAGACAGCGAAAGTGCTGCTCGTAGCAGTGGTCCTTATCGCGATTTTTCTGCCGTCGTTCGCGCGGTATCAGGAGATGAGTTATAAGAATAAGAGGCTTGAAGAGCGCATCAGATTATTGGGCCTGGAGAACAGGAGGTTGGAAGAGGAGAAGGTGAAGCTAGAGACGGATATAGTTTACATAGAGCGGAAGGCGCGTGAAAAACTCGGTGTCGTGCGAAAAGGCGAAATAGTATTAAAGGAGACTCCCCAGCGCGGGCGATGACTTTTATGGAAGAAAAAAATACCGCTGCGTCAATACCTGTGAACGCCGAGTCCAGAAATTATATGGGGCTGGAAGAGGAATATTCAAGCCTTAAAAAGTCCAAGGCCGTTATCTTCCAGGCTCCGTATGATAGGACCACCACGTATATACATGGCGCTGTGAACGGACCCGCGGCTATCATCGACGCGTCCAAATATATGGAGCGCTATGACGATGAACTGAACCAGGAGACGTTCAAGATCGGCATCCACACGATGGAACCGCTCGCGCTGCAGGAGCTATCTTCCGAAGATATGGTCGAAAAAGTTTATGCTCAGGCCCTGGAGCTATTGAAGGCCAATAAATTTCCCGTGATGCTGGGGGGAGAGCACACCGTATCGGTCGGAGCGGTGAAGGCCGCTAAAGAGATGTTTCCTAACTTATCGGTACTGCAGCTCGACGCTCATTACGACCTGAGGGATGTATATTTCGGGTCCAAGCTAAATCACGGCTGTGTCGCCAGGCGCCTATCGGAGATCTGCCCGATAGTGCAGGCGGGCACCAGAAGCATGTCGAAAGAAGATAAGGAGTATCTGGTCTCAGACACAAGCGGCCGCGTCAAAGCGATCAGCGTATATGACATACTCGAGATGCCCATGTGGAAAGATGTCGTTACAGATGCCTTGAGTGAAAATGTTTACATCACGATCGACCTGGATGTCTTCGATCCGGCGCTCGTTCCGGCTACAGGCACTCCCGAGCCGGGCGGATTTGGCTGGTACGAAACGTTGTCTTTATTGAGAGAGGTCACTAAAGATAAGAAGGTCGTCGGTTTTGATGTGGTCGAGCTATGCCCTATAAAAGATAATATCACTTCTGACTTTTTCGCGGCTAAGCTCATATACAGATTGCTGGGTTATATATTCCCGGCAAAGAAATGACCAGGCCTTGATATGATACTCGTTCCGAGGAATAATCTACTGGTGCCGAAGAAGATATTCTTCACCAAAGGCGTTGGCACCCATAAAGCAGAGCTCAGAAGCTTTGAGTTTGCGCTCCGCGACGCCGGCATAGAGAAGTGCAACCTTGTCCATGTGTCCAGCATATTGCCCCCCGGATGCAGAGTCATACCGAAGGCCGAAGGCCTTAAAGAGCTGTATCCCGGCATGATAACCTTTGCCGTAATGTCCAGGTGCGTGGGTAATGAGCCGCACCGCCTTATCGCCGCCAGCATCGGTTGCGCGGTGCCGGCCGATAAGAACGCGTACGGATATCTCAGCGAGCATCACGCGTTCGGGCAGAATGAGAAGGTGTCCGGCGATCTTGCCGAAGACCTCGCCGTAGAAATGTTAGCGTCCACGCTCGGACTCGAATTCGATGAGGACAAGTCGTGGGATGAGAATAAAGCAATATATCAGCTCAGTGATAAGATAGTCCGCACTTCCAATACCACCCAGTCCGCAGTCATCGGTTCGGATGGCAATTACTCCACCGTAGTCTCCGCCGCCGTCTTCCTGTTTTGACGTAAAATAGTTCCTCATTCACTGCGAAAATATTCTTCGGGTCCCTGCCTGCCTGTCTTCTGATAAGCGGGCAGGCAGGCAGGCTGCCGCGAGGTGCCCTTTCGTCTTGGCGCTCGTATGG